>NZ_NCSR01000013.1:0-124952 GCF_002105485.1 Leifsonia sp. NCR5 | reverse complement strand
CCCCTGCACCACCCCCCCTGCACCACCCATCCCCGAAGGAGTGACCCATGCAGCACCGCTTCATCAAGACCGGTCTCGCGACCGTCGCCGCTGTCGTCCTGACGCTCGGCGTCGCCGCGTGCAGCTCCGGCGCCCCGGCAGATTCCGCATCGGCCGGGAGCGCGATCTCCGCCGACCGCTGCGCGAAGAACAAGGCAGCCGGAACGATCAACTACCTCTCCGGATACCAGTTCCAGTCGTCGGCGTCGATCCTCGAATACATCGCCGCGAGCAAGCTCGGCTACTTCTCCGACCTGTGCCTGGATGTGCAGCTCAAGCCGGGCAGCGGCGACACGGCCCAGAACACCAAGCTCCTCGCGAGCGGCCAGGCGACCGTGTCCGCCATCTCCCAGCAGGACCTCATCCAGGCCAGGGCGAGCGGCATCGACATCGAGGGCATCTCCTCCTATTCGAACGCTGGGCTCGACATCCTGATGACGAACCCCGGCATCACTGACCTCACGCAGCTCGACGGTCAGGTCGTCGGCCACAAGGGCTACGTGCCCGCCTCCGTCGAAGCGATGATGGTGAAGGCCGGCGTCGACTGGAACTCGCTGAAGCTGGTCAAGGAGGGCTACGACCCGTCGGTGCTTCCTCGCAAGCAGGACGGCCTCGCCGCCCTCACCGGATTCATCTCGAACGAGCCCAACCAGCTCAAAGCGGCCGGGGACAAGGTCACCGTCTGGCAGCCGGTGAAGTACGGCATCCCGAGCTCGCTCGGTGCGATGGCGGTGAACCCGGCGTTCGCCAAGGCGCATCCGACCGCCGTGCAGGACGTCCTCCGGGCCGCGCTGCACGCCTACGAGTACTGCACGGCCAATGACGCGAACATCGAGAAATGTGTCGGCTTCGCGGCCGACCTGTCCGGCGGAGCGACCTACGACAAGAAGCTCAACGCCACTATCTGGAAGACCGAGACCCAGGTCGTCGCTGACAACCCCACTACCGGCCAGCCGCTCGGAGGGATGGATGCGGAGAACATCACGAAGCTCGTCGACATGCTGCACCAGTTCGAGATCGTGCCCGCCGGCGTGACCGGGACGGAAGCAGCCGACTGGTTCGACGACTCGTACATCAAGGCCATCTACAAGGGCGACGCCCTCATCTGGCCCGCGCCGTAGCCCGGACAGCACCGACCCCGGGGCGGGGAAACGCCTCCCCGCCCCGGGTACCACCAGCCTCAGCATCAGCACGGAATCGCACCGAAAGGCCCGCAGAATGTCAGCGAAAGACTATGGAATCTTCCTCCCCATCGGGAACGGGGGGTGGATGCTCTCGACCACCGCCCCGCATCCGGAAGCCTCATACGCCTGGAACAAGCGAGCCGCGCTGCACGCCGAGAACATCGGACTCGACTTCATCATGTCGATGGCCAAATGGCGCGGATTCGGTGGCACCACCGACCACTGGGGCCGCTCTCTCGAATCCATGACGATGATGTCGGCGCTCGCCGAAGCGACCGATCGCGTCAAGATCTGGGCGACGATGCACGCCAACGTGCACAACCCCGCCGTCGCGGCGAAGATGTACGCCACCCTGCAGGACGTCTCCGGCGGTCGCGCAGGCATGAACATCGTGAACGGCGCGTACGCGGGCGAGTTCGAGCAGTTTGGCATCTGGGAGGAGACGCTCAGTCACGCCGACCGGTACGCGATGACGGAGCTGTGGACCGAAGCGGTCACCCGGCTCTGGAGCGAGGACTCCGTGACCATGCACACCCCCTACTTCGACCTGGTCGACTGCGAATCGCGGCCGCACCCCTCGTCGCAGCCCACCATCATCAGCGCGGGGAAATCGGAGGCCGCGCGGGCGTTCCAGGCCCGCTTCGCCGACGGTGCGTTCCTCGCGGGCGACAGCCTGGAGGAGATGACGGAGCTCTCCGCCGACGTTCACGCCCGCGCAGCCGCCAACGGCCGCACCTGCAAGACGTACTCGATGCTCACCGTCGTGCAGGACGAGACGGATGCGCTCGCCGACAAGAAGGTGAAGGAGTGGGGAGCAGGGGTCGACCGCGAAGCGCTGGCCAACATGCGCGCATCCTGGGGCGTGCCGGAGGACCAGGCGCGGGCCTGGGCATCCGGGGCTGTCGGTGAGGCCGCGTTCCAGACGGCGTACGTCGCCGGGTCCGCTCAGACCGTGACGGAGCACATCCAGTACATCGTCGGCGAGGCGGACCTCGACGGGCTGATGCTGATCTTCCCCGAATACGACCAGGACATGGTGCTGTTCGGCGAGACCGTTCTCCCCGCTCTGCGCGCGCACGACGAGGCGGGCACCCGATGAGCGCCCTCCGTGAAGCCCAGTTCGGCCGGCTCACCGCCCCCGGTAGCAAGCCGGCCCTGGTGGTCGTCGACGTGCAGCGCGACTTCGGCGACCCGGCTGCGCTCGGGGCGTACGGCCTGACCGACGAGGTCGTCGCCGGTCTCGACGCCACCGTCTCCCGCATCGCGGCGCTGGTCGACAGCGCCAGGGAGCTCGGCGTGCCGGTGGTCTGGGTGGAGCTCGGCAGCGATCCGGCCCGGCCGTGGAAGTCCAGCAACTGGTTGCGCGACGGCGACTACGACGCACCGATGGGCGAAACCGAGCCATGCATCGTCGGGACAGCCGGCGCCGAGTGGTACCGGATGGAGCCCGCCGCCGACGAGCTCCGGGTGGTCAAGCGCGGATACAGCGGCTTCCTCGGCACGGACCTCGACGAACGGCTGAGGGCGAACGACTACGGCTGGCTCACCATCGTCGGGCTCACCAGCGAGTGCTGCGTCGACGCAACGGCACAGGATGCGATGCAGCTCGACTGGCCCGTGGTGGTGCCGAGGGACGCGACAGCGGCGTACGACCTGGCGGTCCACGAGGCCGCGCTCGTGCAACTGGAACTCAACGTCGCCGTGATCTCGGACGTGGACGAGGTCGTCGGCCTCTGGAAGAAGGCGACATCGTGAGCGGAATGCACATCGCGTACGACCTCTCCTTCACCCACACCGAGGGCCGCTGGACGCAACCGGGGTCGTGGGTCGGCCAGCAGTTCCCCGACGTGCGCATGTACATGGAGGTGGCCCGCACCGCAGAGCGCGCGGGGGTCGACATGCTCTTCTTCGGCGACGGTTCTGGAATCCCCAGCACGTGGCGAGGCAGCATCGACCCTGCCGTGGAGTGGGGCATCCAGTGGCCGCGCCAGGACATGTCGCCGATCATCGCCGCCATGTCGACGGTGACGGAGAACATCGGGTTCGGGCTCACGTACTCGTCGACGTTCATGCACCCGTTCTACGTCGCCCGCCTGCTCAACTCGCTCGATCACGTGACCGGCGGCCGGATCGCGTTCAACGTCGTGGCGTCGAGCCGCGGCGCGGATGCGGCCAACTACGGATACGCGCAGCTGATCGACCACGACCTGCGCTACGAGCGCATGGAGGAGTTCATCGGCGTCTGCCGTGCCCTGTGGGACTCGGTGGCCCCGGATGCGATCATCCGCGACAGGGCGACGGGCCGGTTCGCCGACCCGTCGAAGGTGCGGGCGATCGACCACGACGGGCAGTTCTTCACCGTCAAGGGACCGCTGGCCTCCGTGCCGAGCCCGCAGGTCCATCCGGTGATCGTGCAGGCGGGCAACTCCCCGCGGGGGATCGCCGGCTCCGCGTCGTTCGCCGACCTGATCTTCGGCTTCGGCGGCAACCTCGCCGGGCAGCAGCGCCATCGCCGGATGCTCGACGAAGCCCTCGTGGCCGAAGGGCGCGACCCCGCGCACATCGGCATCCTCTGGGCGACCCAGGTGATCGTCGGCCGCACCGCGCAGGAGGCGCAGACGCGCCGCGACGCCGTCGTGGACTTCTGGACGGACGAGGCGGTCGGCACCATGCTGTCGCACAACGCCGGCTACGACTTCTCTACGCTGCCGGCATCGTTCCGGCTCGGCGAGCTGCGGGACGAGATCGTCGCCGCCAACGCCAGCCCGGCCGGATTCGTCGGGGCACTGGTCGCGGAGTTCGGCGACGAGCACACGATGTCGAGGACGGAGTTCTTCGAGCACGGCTGGGAGGCGGCGACCGGCCTCGACCACACGATCGTCGGCGACGCGGCGACGGTGGCGGACGCGCTCGAGGAGAACTTCGCTCTGACCGGGTCGCGCGGCGGATACATGCTGTCGAGCCCTCTCTCCATGCCGTCCGGTCTCGCCGAGCTGAGCGAGTCCCTGGTGCCGGAGCTGCGGCGCCGGGGCGCACTCGCCCCGCGTTATCCGGGTGCGACGCTGCGCGAGAACCTGGCGGTGTGACGTGAACGGCGTCGTGCGACAGGGGACACGCGACTGGCTCGCGCTCGGCAGCCTGTGCCTCGGGTTCTTCATGCTGCTCCTCGACAGCACGATCACGTCGGTGGCCCTACCGGCGATGATGACCGGGCTGGGCGCGACGCAGACCCTCGCGATCTGGGTCAACAGCGGATACCTCATCGCATACGCAGTGCCGCTGCTGATCGCGGGCAGGCTGGGCGACCGGTTCGGGCACCGGCGCGTGTATCTCGTGGGGCTCGCTGCGTTCACGGTCGGATCCCTGCTGTGCGCTGTCGCGCCGACGGTCGGCTGGCTCATCGGCTGGCGCGTCGCACAGGGTGTCGGGGCGGCGCTGATGACCCCGCAGTGCCTCACGATCATCCGGTCGCTGTTCACCGCGCCGCGACTCGCGGTCGCGCTCGGGATCTGGGGAGCGGTCGGCGGGGCGGCGACCGTCGCCGGTCCCCTCGTCGGCGGGCTGCTGGTCGGGACCGCCGGGTGGCCGGCGATCTTCGCGGTCAACATTCCGATCGGGGTGATCACGGCGGTCGCGGTGCTGCTCTGGGTGCCCGTCTCCGAGCGCCGGTCGGCGCGCATCCCGCTGTGGGCGATGGTCGGCAACGCGCTGGGCCTCTTCGCGCTGGTGCTCGGGATCCAGGGTACGGTCGCGTCGTCGCCGTCCGTGGCGGGCGTTCCGCGCTGGGCGCTTGCCGTGTCTGGTGCTCTGGTGGTCGCTGCGGTCATCTGGCTGCAGCGGCGAGCGGCCGACCGCGCGCTCCTTCCCCTCTCGCTGTTCCGCAGCCGGGGGTTCGTCACCGCGTCGTGGGGAGCGGCGGCTGCCGCGTTCTGCGTCGGCTCGGCGCCCATCCCGCTCATGCTCGCCCTGCAGGACGACCGAGGGCTGGCTGTGCTGACCGCGTCGCTCGTGCTGGTGCCGATGGGGGTCGTCTGCCTCGTCGCCGCACCGATCTCGGCCGCGATGAACAACTCGGTCGGGCCGCGGGTGGTCGCGATCATCGGAGCCGTGGCGCTCGTCGTCTCGATCGGCGGCACGGCTGCTCTCATCGCGGTGGCGGCTCCGCTCTGGACGATCTCGGTGGCGTTCGCGCTGTTCGGGATCGCCAACTCGTTCATCTGGTCGCCGTTCTCGATCGCGACGGTGACCTCGGTCGACCGGTCGTCGGTCGGAGCGGCCTCCGGCACCTTCAACTCGCTGAAACAGCTCGGCGCCGTCCTCGGCAGCGCGGTCACCGCTGTGGTGCTCGCAGCCGCGGGCAACGCCGTCGCGCTCGGCGTGCTCGCCGTCGTGGGGGTGCTGAGCGTCGTGGCAGCGTCGCTGCTCCGGCTCACGCCGCCGAAGCCCGAGGTGAGCGGCCTCCTCGTGGGCGTCGTGGTGCCCGGTGAGGGCGCTGGGCACGGACTCGGTTACCCGACGGCGAACCTGGCGGTCGAGCATCCGGTCGCCGCGCCGGCTGACGGGGTCTACTTCGGTGGGTTCCGTGCGGATTCGTGGCCGGCCCCACTGCCTGCGCTCGTCTCGATCGGGACGAACGACACCTTCCCCGGTCGCGCGCACACGATCGAAGTGCACGTCCTCGACTTCGACGGCGACCTGTACGGACTGCGCGCGGAGGTGAGCACCGACCGACTGATCCGCGCCCAGCGGACGTTCGCGAACGCCGACGAGCTGATCGACGCGATGCGCGAGGACGAGCGCGGCGCCCGGTCGCTGCTCGTCGAAAGCCGGCACGGAGAGACAGAAATCCAGCACCGAGTAGAACGGACGAAGGTCTGATGGTCACAGCAGCAGTCATCGTTGGCAACCCGAAACCCCATTCCCGCACCCGCGACGCCGCCGAGCGTCTCGCCGCAGCCCTCGGGGCCACGTCGACGACCGTGGAGGTGTCCGAATTGGGGGCCGGCCTGCTCGGGTTCGGCGACCCGCTGGTCGCCGACGCGGTGGCGCACGTGCAGCGCGCAGACATCGTCATCGCCGCTTCGCCCACGTTCAAAGGCACGTACACCGGCCTGCTCAAGCTCTTCCTCGACCAGTTCGCGACGGGGACCGGCCTGGCCGGTCAGGTCGCGGTGCCGGTGATGCTCGGCGCCGGCCCCGCTCACGCGCTCGCGCCTGAGCTCAGCCTCAAGCCGGTGCTCGTGGAGCTCGGGGCGATCTGCCCGGCCCAGGGCCTCTACCAACTCGATTCGCGCTACGCGGACGAGGGCTCGCTCGACACGTGGGTCGCCGCGTGGGCACCCGCCATCCTCGGTTTCGTTCGAGAGAAGTGATCGCCATGACCATGATGTACGACTTCACCACCGACCCGGAAGAGATGCGCGCGGCCTTCTCCGGCTTCCCCTCCGGGGTCGCCGCCCTCGCCGCGTCGATCGACGGGGAGGCGGTGGTGATGATCGCGTCGTCCTTCTCGGTCGGAGTGTCCTACGAACCGCCGATGGTGTCGTTCGCAGCGCAGCGCAGCTCGACCACCTGGCCGCAACTCGCGGCGGCGCCGGTGATCGGAGTGTCCATCCTCGGAGAGGGTCACGCCGAGAAGACCAGCCAGCTCGCCTCTCGCGACAAGAGGAACAGGCTCCTCGGCGTGCGCAAGGCGGAGGTCGGCTCCGGCGCGATCTTCCTGGAAGGCTCGCCCACCTGGCTCGAGTGCGTGGTGGAGCACAGCTATCCGGCGGGCGACCACGACATCATCGTGCTCCGCGTCCTCGCCATGATGAGCGACGAGCTCCCGACGCCGATCGTGTGGCACCAGCGTCGGGTGAAGATCCTGCAGGGGTAGGTCCGGTCGAGAGCCGTCCGCCCACGCGCGTGCGCAGTCAGGGCTCGGCTCCCGTGCACGATTTGTTCAAGAGGCGCAGCCCCGCCCGCTTCTATGGTCGAGCCATGTCCGATCTCGGAGTGCTCGGTGCCACGCTCGACGGGGAGCTGCTGACCCCGGGCGTCGCCGGATACGACGACGTGCGGCGGCCGCGCAACGTCGCCTTCGCCGATGTGCGGCCCCGCGCGATCGTGCTGTGCCGCTCCGAACGGGATGCGGTCGCCGCTGTCCGGTACGCCGCGCGCTCGGGTCTTCGCCTGGCCCCGCGCGGCGGAGGACATTGCTTCGCCGGGCGGTCGAGCACGGATGGCATGGTGCTCGACCTCTCCGCACTGTCGGGGATCGACGTACGGAGCGACGGGACGGCGTCGATCGGCGCCGGCGCCCGTCTCGGGCAGGTGTACCGGGCGCTCTCCGCGCACGGTCGCACGCTTCCCGGCGGCTGCGGCGCCGGTGTCGGGATCGCCGGTCTCACCCTCGGCGGCGGGATCGGGTTGCTGGGCCGCTCGGCCGGGCTCACCTCCGACCGGCTGGTCGGCGCGCGCGTCGTGCTCGCCGACGGCGCGGTGGTCGACTGCGACGCCGAACGCGAACCCGACCTGTTCTGGGCGCTGCGCGGCGCGGGAGGAGGGCAGTTCGGGGTGGTGACCTCGTTCCGGTTCGCCACCATCGCCGAACCCGACACCGTGCGGGTGGATGCACGCCTGCACGTCCTCGATCTCGATGCGGCCGCCGGGCTGATCGGGGCGTGGCAGCGGTGGGCTCCCGGTGCTCCGGATGCACTCACCGTCTGCCTCACGGTCGAGGGCGCATCCGGTGGGTCGGGTGTTCTGGTGCGCGTGTCCGGCGCATCCACTCTCCCGGTGGCGCACACCCGCGAGCTGCTGGAGGCGTTCGCCGCGACGGCGCCGGTGCCGATCGAGCTGCGGCTGAGCGGGCCGATGCCGTTCTCGGCTCTCAAAGACACGCTCGCCGACGACGCGCGCTCAGCGGACGGACAGCCGCTGCGCATCCGGTCGGAGTTCTTCGACGGGGAGCTGGGCGAGGGGACGCTCGTCCGGCTCGTCACGGCGCTCACCGCCACCGCCACAGCCACCAGCACCGCGGAGCGGGGAAGCGGCACGCGCAGGCTGACCTTCACCCCGATGGGCGGCGGATACGACCGTGTCGCCGAGCACGAGACGGCCTTCGCGCACCGCGGCCAGCGCTTCCTCCTCGAGCACGCCGCCGCGCCGGGAGACGACTGGGTCGACGTGTCGTGGACGACAGCGCATCCGGAGGCGTCCGGCCGGGTCTACCCGAACTTCCCGGATGCCGCCCTGACCGATCCCGTCGCGGCGTACCACGCGGGCAACGCCGCGCGTCTCGCGGAGGTGAAGCGGCACTACGACCCGCACGGCTTCTTCCGCTTCCCGCAAGCGATCGATCCGGGCACCACGAAACACGACACGAAAGAGGTTCGATCATGAGCAAAGTCATCTGCGGCCTGTCCGTCTCCGTCGACGGGTACATCACCGGGCGCGATCCCGGTCCCGGCCGCGGGCTCGGAGACGGCGGAGCGCTCTTCGACTGGTACGGCAGCGGCGAGGTGCAGAGCAGGGTGTTCGACGGGTTCCGGCTGACAGAGCCGAGCGCTCGCGTCTTCGACGAGCTCGCCTCCCGGGTGGGCGCAACCCTCGCCGGTCACACCACGTACACGGATTCCAACGACTTCGCGGGAGGGGCACCGCACCCCACCGCCCCGCTCGTGGTGCTCAGCCATTCGGCGTTCCCGCCGGAGAACGAGCGTCAGACCATCGTGAGCACCGGGATCGTGGATGCGGTCGCTGCGGCCAAACGCGCGGCCGGCGGTAAGGACGTCGGCCTGATGGGCGGGGTGCTCGTGACCGAGGCCCTCGCGGCGGGGCTGGTGGACGAGGTGATTCTGCACCAGGTGCCCATCCTGCTCGGGGCGGGCCGTCGCTTCTTCCACGAACTGCCCGGCCACATCCGGCTGCGCATCCTGGAGGTCGTGTCCGCGCCGGACGTCACCCACCTGCACTTCGAGGTCGAGCGATGATCCTGGTCACCGGAGGGCTCGGGATGATCGGGGCGCACACCGCCGCCGCTCTCGCCGACAGCGGGGAGGAGGTGGTGGTGACCGCGCACCGCTCCACGCGCATCCCGTCGTTCCTCGCTGGGCGCGTGCAGGTGGAGACGATCGACGTCAGAGACAGGGACGCGGTTCTGGCTCTGGGGGAGCGGTACGACATCCGGGACATCGTGCACCTCGCCGGGAGCATCCCGGACGGCGACCCTCTCGCATTCTTCCGGCACGACATGGCCGGGCTGCTCACCATGCTGGAGGCGGCGCAGGCGTGGTCGGTGCGCCGGTTCGCGGTCGCGAGCAGCATCGGGGTCTACACCGGGCGCCCGGAGATCCCGTGGGACGAGGAACTGGCGCTCCCGCTCGCGGACCTGCCGCACGCGATCGTCGCGTTCAAGAAGGCGGTCGAGCCGCTCACCCTGTTCGCCTTCGCCGGGACCGGTGTTCAGCCCGTGCTGCTGCGCATCGGCGGCACCTGGGGGCCGCTGATGGATCCGGAGTCGCCGTTCAACATCATCCCGCCATACGTGGGAGCGCTCCGCAGGGGAGAGCAACCGCCTCCGCTGTACGCCGACGACGGCGGCGACTGGGGATACGCGCCGGACAGCGGAAGGGCGATCGCGCTGCTGGTGACCGCCGCCACGCTCGGGCACACGGCGTACAACGTGTCGAGCGGCACGCGCTACACCAACCGGCAACTGGCCGAAGCGCTCGCTGCCGCGCTGCCGGGCACCAGGGTCGACCTGCTGGACGGGCGTTCCTCCGACGCGGGCGACGATCCGTACCTCGACATCCGGCGGCTCACGGCCGCCACCGGGTTCGCGCCGCGGTTCGACCTGCGGGCGGCGGTGGCCGATTACGTGGCCTGGCGCGCGGGCAACGACCGTTAGTATTCGCGGGTGGGGAGGTGCCACGGATGACGGAGTCGTACATCGAGCGGCGGCCATCGCCTGCGCTCGCGCACGTGATCCGAACCGTGTGGGTGCACCGCACCGGCGACGCTCCGTACGTGCAGCGGCACCTGCCGACCGGGGGTGTCGAGCTGCACATCCCGATCGGTGGCGCGCCGACCATGATCGGGCCGCTCACAGCGCACAGCATCGAGTGCATCCCGCCGCACACGACCATCGTGGGGGTGCGGTTCTTCCCCGGTGCCCCGCCGCCGCTGCCCGTGGTGCTGGACGAGCTGGTGGACACGCGGATCGTTCTGCGCGACGCCTGGGGCGGCCTGGCCGACCGGCTCTCCGACCGGATGGCGGAGGCGGGGGATGTGCGCCGAGCGGTCGCCGTGCTCGAAGAGACGCTCCTCCACGAGTTCAGGAGGGCGGAGCGCGGCGGCGACCGCCAGGTGCGGGAGGCGGTGGCGGTGCTGATGCCCTGGCATCCCGTCGGGATCGGGGACGTCGCCGAACACGTCGCGCTCTCCGAGAGCCAGCTGCGCCGCCGCTCCCTGCAGGTGGTGGGCCTCAGCCCGAAGGTGCTGCAGCGAACGCTGCGGTTCCAGGGCTTCCTCGCGCTGGCGCAGGCCGGGATCGCCCCGAGCGGCAGGCGCGGAGACGACGGCATCGCGGGGCTCGCGGTCGACGCCGGATACGCCGACCAGGCCCACCTCAACCGCGAGTGCCTGCGGCTGACCGGTCTGACGCCGCGGCAGCTGCTGCACGGGGACGTGGAGCGGTGCGCGTGCGGGCACGATCACGCGGCGTCGTATCTGCCGTTCCTCGCGACCCGCACGGCGCGTCCGCTCACACCACCGGGCTGAGCTCCGCCAACCGGCCGTCGGTCATCTCCAGCACGCGGTCGCAGTAGTCGAGGACGTCGCGGTCGTGGGTGACCATGACGACGGCGACTCCGGATGCGTGGGCTCGCTCGGCCAGGAGGCTCACCACCTCGTGGCTGCGCGCGCGGTCGAGCGCAGCCGTCGGCTCGTCGACGAGGAGGAGCGACGGGTTGTTCACCAGGGCGCGGGCGATGCCGACGCGCTGGCGCTCTCCGCCGGAGAGCTGCCCGGGGCGGTTGCCGGCGCGGTGGCTCATGCCGACCGCGTCGAGGAGGGCTGCGGGGTCCGCGTCGCGGTTGCCCGCCAGACGGGCGGTCAGTCGCAGCTGGTCGGAGGCCGTCAGAGCGGGCAGGAGGTTGCCGGACTGGAAGACGAAGCCGATCGTCGACAGGCGGAAGCGTGCCGCCGCGCCTTTGCTGAGCGCGGTGATGTCCGTGCCGTGGATGCGCACCGTTCCGCTGTCCGGCCGGCCGAGCGCTCCCGCGATCGCGAGAAGGGACGACTTGCCGGAGCCGGATGGACCGACGACGGCGACGAACTCGCCGGGCTGGACGGTGAGCGAGACGTCGTCGAGGGCGGTGACGCGGGCGTCTCCGTCGCCGAGTTCGAGGCGTGCTCCGACGATCTCGAGTGCTGGGGTGGTGGTGTTTCCGGTCATCGTTGTCCTCCGAGAGCGGTGATGGGGTCGACTCGGGAGATGCGGAGGACGGCGATCCCGGCTCCGATGATCCCGAGGACGATGGTGAGAAGGGAGGCGATGGCGATCGGGCCGGCCTCCAGGTCGAACGGCATGGCGTCCGGCATGAGCGCGCCCATCCCGACACCCGCTGCGACGCCGAGGGCGGTGAAGCCGACGAGCAGGATCGTTCCCTGGGCGAGGCTGTCACGCAGGAGGTAGCCGGTGGATGCGCCGACCGCCCGCAGCACGGCGATCTCGTGGGTGCGCTGGATGGTCCACACCGTGAAGAACGCTCCGACCACGAGGGCGCAGATGGCGTAGAGGAACACCTGGATCATGGTCAGCGTCATCGTCTCGGCCTCGTAGCCGGGGGAGGCGTTGAATGCGGCGGTGCGTGTCATCGTCATGGTGCCCGCCGTCTTGTCGATCGCGGCGAAGTCGGGGGTGACGCCGTCTTTCGCCTTGATGGCGACGACGCTCGAGTAGTCGTATGCGACCTGGTCGATCGCGGCCTGGGTCGGCGCACCGGCCGGGGCCGTGTTCGAGGCGATCAGCTGCCAGGTGCCGATGGGGAGGTACGCGACGTCCACGTGGCCGAAGGTCGCCTGGCCTTCGGTGAAGCCGACGACGGTCAACTCCACGTTCGAGCGATCCAGCTTCACCGTGCTGCCGAGCTTCAGCCCGGCGTCCTTCGCGGTCTCGGACACGACGATTCCCGCCGGGCCGGAGAGCCGGGTTCCGCTGGAGACGGCGGGGTCGAGGAAGCCGCCAGGCTCGACGCCGAACAGAGTGAGGTCCACCTGCTTGTCTGAGTCTGTAACGCCGTTGACGATGCTGACGCCCATCGGCTCCGCCTCAGCGACGCCGTCGGCATCCTGCCAGGAGTTCAGCTGCTTCTTGTCGACGAGCGACCGGCTGAACGCGTTGTCGGTGATGGTGCCTTTATCGAAACCGAACGCGGTGGCCGGCATCGATTTCAGGCCGGAGACACCGTCGTTGACGAGGCCGGAGGAGAGGCCGGAGAGCAGCACCACGAGCACGGCGATCAGTGCGATCACGATGCCCATCAGGGTGAAGCGGCCTCGAGCGAACCGCAGTTCGCGCACAGCGAGGAACATGACACATCCTTGGAGAGGGCGAGGGGTACCGACAGTGTGTCGGTAAAAATACCGACAGCCTGTCACTAAACCACGCTGAACTCAAATCGGCGCGTCTGCGGGCAGTCCTTTCGCGAGGAGGCCGGCGATCATGGCGGTCGCAGCATCCGGGTCGACGCCGTGGGTGACGAGCTGCACGCCGGCGTTCAGGAGGCCCTGGATGAGGGTCGCGTGCGCATCCGGGTCGGGCACACCCGTCTCGCGGAGAAGGGTGTTGATGGGTCGCAGCAGCGTGGTGTGCAGAGCCATGATGTCGTCGTACTTGGTTGGCGAGATGTCCGCCTGCTGCAGGATGGACGCGATGGAGTGCTTGCCGTCCGCGGTCATGCGCATGGTCGCCTCGACGTATGCGCGCATCCGGTCGGATTCCGGCACTCCGGCCAGCGCGTCGTCGATCTCCTCTGCCCAGCGATCGAATGCCGCGATGGCGACGGCGGCCAGGATGTCGTCGCGGGAGCCGAAGTACTCGTAGAAGCTCGACCGCGCGAGTCCGGCGCGTTCGGCGATCGACCGCGGGGTGACCCCGGCGAGTCCGGCCTCGACGAGGAGGTGTTCTGTCGCCGTCAGGAGGGCTGCGCGCTGCGCGACGCGATGCTCGGCGACGGTGGGGGCGGAGATCTTCGGCATCCGCTCATTATGCCTCCGTTGTCCAGGCGACCTTCTGGCCTGGGAGCGGCGCCGGCGCGCGGAGCGGACCTCAGCGCGCCGCGCGGCGCCGCGGCGCAGCGGAGCGGGGCGGGGCCGAGCGCATGTGGTCGCGGACCGCTCCCAGGATGCGTGCGAGCGCTTCGACGTCTGCCCGGGAGAGGGGGTCGTAGAGCAGCTCGTCGAGCACGGCGATGTGGCCGGGGAAGACGCGGGAGAGGACGTCGCGGCCCGCGTCGGTGATCGTGACGGTGGTGCTGCGTTCGTCGTCGGCCGATGGTGCGCGAGTCACCAGTCCGCGCTCGTCGAGCACCTGTGCCTGGTAGGTGAGGCCGCTGCGGCTATAGACGACGCCGTCGGCGAGGTCGGTCATCCGGTGGCTGCCCGTCGGGGAGTCGCCGAGGCGTGCGAGCAGCTGGAACTGCACGTAGCTGAGGTCGCCGGCTTCGCGCAGCTGCTGTTCGACCGCGTGGCGGAGCAGGCTACTGACCTCGATGAGCGCGAAGTAGGCACCCAGCTCGGTCTGGTCGAGGGAGCGGGGCGATTCGGACATGCGGCAACTGTAACAGTTGCTACGAAGTCAAAGTAGTTGCTACGAACTCGAAGCAGTGCTATCGTCCCTCATGTGCTTCGGATTCGAAGCAATCAACGAGAGGACGATAACCATGAAGGCAGTGCGTTTCCACGAGTTCGGCGGACCGGATGTGCTCCGCTACGAAGAGGCGGACCGGCCCGTCGCCGGAGAGGGCCAGGTGCTCATCCGGGTGGCCGGCTCCGCGGTCAACCCCGCGGACAGCGGCATCCGGAGCGGCACGCTGCCCTTCCCGGTGACGCTGCCGCACGTCCCCGGCTACGACGTCTCAGGGACGGTCGAGGAGCTGGGCGGCGGAGTCACCGGTTTCCGGGTCGGCGACGCGGTCGTCGGGTTCCTCCCGATGGGGGAGGACGGCTCCGCGGCCGAGTATGTCGTGGCGCCGGCGGCCGTGCTCGCTGCGGCTCCCTCGCGGATCCCGCTTCCGGATGCGGCAGCGCTGCCATCGGTGGCGCTCACGGCCTGGCAGGCCCTGTTCGACCTCGCCGACCTCCAGGGCGGTCAGCGTTTGCTGATCGTCGGAGCCGGGGGAGCGGTCGGCGGATACGCCATCCAGCTCGCGAAGCGGGCGGGAGCACACGTGATCGCCACGGCCAGCCCGCGCAGCAGGGCGAGTGTGCTGGCGGCCGGAGCGGACGAGGTGATCGATCACACCGCATCCGGGATCGTCGAGTCGGTCGGCGAGCCCGTCGACGTGCTTCTCAACCTCGCGCCGATCGGCGAGGAGGAGTTCGAGGCGCTCGTTCCGCTGGTGCGCGACGGCGGCATCGTCGTCGCGACGACCGCGTGGATGACGACGCCGGGCGACGACACCCGGGGTGTGCGCACGGCCGGAGTCTTCGTCGAAGCCAGGGCGGACCAGCTGGCGCAGCTGGTGGCACTCGTCGACAGCGGAGAGCTGGCCGTCGAGGTCGCCAAGCGTGTTCCGCTGAGCGAGCTGCCGGAGGTCGCGGCCGGGGAGATTCGCGGGAAGGTCGTCGTGGTTCCGCAGTGACGGGAGAACGGATGGTCAGCGGCGGGCTGGTGACGCCAGCCGCCGCGCCGCCTCCACCACGAAGCGGCGCCGTGCCGCGCGCTCAGCCTGGTCGTCCGGGCCTGCACCGGTGATCATCTCGGCCAGCTGAGGCACCGTCTGCCACCACGCCGCCAGTGCGATCAGGGAGAAGACGAGGTGAGCGGGATCGATCGCCTGGTCGATCAAGCCGTCACGCTGGGCGGCGGCGAAGCGAGCCACCTTCTCGCGGTAGTGCTCCGTGCGCACCTCGGCGTGGGCGGGCGGCCCGGACTGCAGGCCCTCCCACTGCAGCAGGCGGCCGAGCTCCGGATGCGCCGAGTGGTAGTCGTAGGTCGCACCGGCGAACTCGCCGATGTCGTCCAGCCCGGCCCCGGTGAGGGTGACGGCGGCGGACAGTCGCTCCAGCTCGGTGGTCAGCACCAGGTTCCAGAGGGCCTCCTTGTCGCCGAAGTAGCGGTAGAGCCTCTCCTTGTTGACACCGGACCGGGAGGCGATGGCGGCCACGGTCGTACCCTCGAAGCCGTGTTCGGCGAACTCGACGAGAGCGGCGTCGCGGAGTCGGCGCTGCGTGCCGTCGGTGTCCCATGCCATCCTCACAGAATACCAACTCATGGGTTGGAGATGAGCCGAATGGGGTTAGAATCCAACCACACCGTTGGAGTTGGAAAGGAAGCATCATGACAGACATCGACCGTCTCCCCGAAGCGATCAGGCCGCCGGACCCCGGGCTGATCGCGCTCGTCACCGGAGCGAACAGCGGCATCGGATTCGAAACCGCGCGACACCTGATCGGTCTCGGCGTGACCGTCTGGGTCGGAGCACGCGACCTCGCTAAAGGGCAGACAGCCGCCGCCGAACTGGGCCCGTCCGCGCACGCCGTGCAGCTGGATGTGACGGACCCGTCATCGGTCGAGGCGGCTGTGAGCCAGGTCGGGTCGGTGGACATCCTGGTCAACAACGCGGGCGTGAACCCCGGCGGGGAGGACATCGACGGCACCAGCATCGAGCAGTTCCGCGTCGCGTACGAGACGAACGTGTTCGGCCTCATCGGCGTTACGCAGGCGTTCCTCCCCGCGCTGCGGAGGTCGGAGCACCCGCGCATCGTCAACGTGTCCAGCGGAACGGGATCGCTCACCTGGAACAGCGGCCAGAACCCCCAGTTCGACTGGGAGCGGGTCAAGGGCGGCGGGATCGCGTACCGGAGCTCGAAGACGGCCGCCAACGCCGTCACGCTGCTCATGGCTCAGGCGCTCGGCGAGAGCGTCAAGGTGAACGCCCTCGCGCCCGGGCTGCGCCGTACCAATCTCGTCGCCGGGATGTCGGTCGGCGGAGACCCGGCGGAGGCTGCCGCGGGAGCCGTGCGGCTCGCACTCCTCCCGGACGACGGCCCGACGGGAGCGCTCTGGTCCTGGGACGGCACCCGCGTTCCCTGGTAGCCGAAGCCCCGGCCGGCACGGCCCCGTCAGGCCGGGGGCACCGCCGACAACCGTGTCGCGACAGCGGCAGCGAACCCGGATGCGACCATCGCCACCTCGAAGCCAGCCACGGCCTCCAGGTGCCTGGCCATGCGCAGCGGACCGGCATCCACGGGGGCGGTGCCGAGCTCGCGGGCGAGCGCGATGACGAGGGCGGCGGCCTCTGCGTCGTCGGACGCGATGAACGTCTGCGGCGGCTCTGCGCCAGCGGGGGACGGGAGGGCGAGGAGTTCGGCGTACACGGTGTTGAACGCCTTGACCACGCGCGCACCGGGAGCGGCATCGGCGATCCGCTCGGCGAGGGACGGGCCGCCGGCGTATCGGCTCTCCCAGTGCGGGGGATCGAGCGGGTTGCCGAGGTCGATCAGCACGGCGCCGTCGAGCACCTCGCTGAGCCCGGCGACCACGTCGACCGCCACGGGATCGTGAACGGCCACGATGACCACCTCGCAGGCCGCAGCATCCCGGTATCCGGTGCCGTGCGCATCCCCGCCGATGTCGCGCGCGACGGCGGCGGCGCGCTGCGCGTCCCTGCTGCCGATCACGGCGGTGTGCCCTGCCTGCACGAGGCGGGCGCCGATGGCTCTGGTCATCGGGCCGGTGCCGAGGAGTCCCACGCGCATCCCGGTCACTCCTCGTCCGCGATGACGATCTGCACGCCGGCAGCGCGCAGGCGTTCCAGCTCGGCGGGGTCGGCCGAGCTGTCGGTGATGAGCAGCTCCATCTCGGCGGCGTCGGCGATCTGGGCGAGCGCGACGGTGCCGATCTTCGACCCGTCGGCGACGACGACCGTGCGCTGGGCCTTCGCGACCATCGCGCGGTTGGTCCGAGCCTCCGTCTCGTCGTGCGTGGTGACGCCGGCGGAGGCGCTGACGCCGTCCGCCCCGAGGATGGCGGTGCCGACGTTGACGGCGTTGAAGGTGCTCTCGGCGAGGGCTCCGACGAGTTCGAGGGACTCGGGGCGCAGGAACCCGCCGGTCATGGCGAGCCGCACGCCCGCGTAGCCGGAGAGCAGGTTCGCGATGGTGAGCGAGTTGGTCACTACGGTGATGTCCCGGTGGTTGGCGAGGGCCCTGGCGACGCTCGCCGTCGTCGTGCCGCCGCCCAGCGCGACCACGTGGCGCTCCGACGGCAGGCGCCGCAGCATCGCGCGAGCGATGGCACGCTTCGCCTCCTGGAACCGGGTGTCCCGCAGCACGACGGGGAGTTCCCTGCGGCGCTCCAGCGCTGACGCTCCTCCGTGGGTGCGCAGCAGGAGGTTCTGGTCGGCGAGGTCGGAGAGGTCCCTGCGGGCGGTGGCTGCGGAGATCCCGAGCGTGTCGGAGAGTTCGGTCAGGCCGATGGTGCCGTGCTCGGTGACCAGATCCAGGATGGCCACCAGCCGTTCGGCGCGCCGTCCCGTGGTGACGCGGGCGATCAGTGACTCGGTGGTCGGAGGGAGCATGGTCGCCCCTTTCAGCGTCGGCGGTGAAACGATCACTCGTTCTGAGCACTTTATTCGCGATTCGCTCATTCTGTTGCGCAGAGTTGACACAGTACCGCAGGATCGCTCCATGCCACAGATTGTCTTCCTCGGCGCAGGTAGCGTCGTCTTCACCCGCCAGCTGCTCGCCGACCTCTACCGGTTCGACGACCTTCCGACCCTGCGCATCGTGCTCCACGACATCGACGAGGAACGCCTCGAAGTCGCCCGCGGCACCGCAGAGCAGGTCGCGGCCCGCTTCGGCCGCGAGACGGAGATCGTCGCCACGCTGGACCGCCGTGCGGCGCTGGCCGGCGCGGACTTCGTGATCAACATGATCCAGGTGGGCGGCATCGCAGCCACCCGCGTCGACCTCGAAGTCCCCGCGGCGGCCGGACTCCTGCAGACGATCGGCGACACCACCGGCGTCGGCGGGGTCTTCCGTGGCCTGCGCACGTTCCCCGTGCTTTCCGGCATCGCCGCCGACATGACGGAACTGTGCCCGGACGCCTGGTTCCTCAACTACACCAACCCGATGGCCATGAACGTCTGGTGGATGTCCGTGGTCGCCCCCGGCATTAAGACCGTCGGCCTCTGCCACAGCGTCTACTGGACGGTCCACGACCTCTGCGAACTCATCGGCGTGCCGATGGAGGGCACCCACTACCGCGCGGCCGGCGTGAACCACCAGGCCTGGCTCGTCGAGTGGTCGCGCGACGGGGAAGACCTCTACCCGCTGCTGCGCGCGGCGATCGAGAAGGACCCGGAGCTGCTGCGCCGCGTGCGCGTCGAGATCTTCCGCCGCATCGGCTTCTACCCGACGGAGACGAGCGAGCACTCGTCCGAGTACCTCGACTGGTTCCTGCGGTCGCCGGAGCAGATCGAGCGCTTCCGGCTGCGCCCGCTCGAGTACATCGGCATCTCCGAGGATAACGTCGCGGAGTTCGAGCACGCGAAGGCGGCGCTGGCCGTCGGAGACGACCTGGAGCTCGAGGAGGGTGCTGCGGAGTACGCGCCGCAGGTCATCCACTCGATCCTCACGGGCACCGAGCGCATCATCCATGCGAACGTCGTGAACCGCGGTCTCATCGACAACCTGCCGGAAGGCGCGGTGGTCGAGGTGCCGAGCCGCGTGGATGCCGACGGCGTGCATCCCCTGCCGTTCGGCGCCATCCCGGTGCAGGGCGCAGCGCTCAACCGTACATACCTCTCCGTCGCCGAGCTGGCGATCGAGGCGGCGAAGACGGGCGACCCCGAACTGGTCCGCCGTGCCGTGCTGACCGACCCGAACGCGTCGTCGTCGCTGACCCCCGAGCAGATCTGGGAGCTCTGCGACGAGCTCACCGCGCGCCACGCATCCTTCCTCCCTGTCGCTCTCGGCGGCACATTGGAAACCTCCCTGTAACAAACAATCACAACGAGTGAGCGATATGCGCATTGTGATTGTCAATCGCTCACTTGCCATCAAGGATGAAGCCAGCGCGCACCGTCGCGCAGCACCACCCATGACCCACAGGAGCAACTCGTGTCACTGACGTCCGTCGAAATCGCCAGCCAGCCGGCCATCTGGCGGGAGGCCATCGAGAGCAGGTCCGCCGTCGCGGACGAGCTGCTCGCCCTGCCGGGCTCGCGGGTCCTCGTGCTCGGCTGCGGCACCAGCGCCTTCCTCGCGGAGTCGTACGCCGCGCTGCGTGAGCGCGCCGGACTCGGTGTGACGGACGCCGCGTACGCGTCGGAGCCGTGGCCATGGCGCGACTACGACGCCGTCGTGCTGCTCAGCCGCTCGGGCACGACCACCGAGGTGATCGAGGCGCTGGACATCATCCCCGAGGGCGTGCGCACCATCGCCGTGACCGGCGTGGCGGACTCGCCCCTCGCGGCCAGGGTCGACGATGTGTTGCTGCTCGACTTCGCCGACGAGAAGTCGGTCGTGCAGACGCGCTTCCCCACCACCTTCCTCCTGCTCGCGCGGCACGCGCTCGGCGAGGACGTGTCCGGCCTGCCGGACGAGGTGGATGCGCGCCTCGCCGCCCCGCTCGGCATCGAGACCGGCGCCCTCTCCCACTTCGTCTACCTCGGCAGCGGCTGGACGTACGGGCTCGCCCAGGAGGCAGCGCTGAAGATCAGGGAGGCCGCGCAGGCCTGGTCGGAGTCGTACCCGGCGCTCGACTACCGGCACGGACCGCTCGCGGTGGCCGACGAGCGCTCGATCGTCTGGATCCTCGGGGATGCGGAGCCGAGCCTGGTGGCCGACATCGAGCGCACCGGGGCCCTGGTGCGCACGTCCACGGGCGACCCGCTCGTCGAGCTCGCAGACGCACAGCGCCTCGCCGTCGCGATCGCCGAGCAGCGCGGACTCGACCCGGACAACCCGCGCCTCCTGACGCGCTCCATCGTGCTGGGCTGACAGAGCGTCCCCAGACCCGAACATCCCGAACAGCAGAACTCGAGAAGAGGAACCGACGATGATTGCTCCACTCACGAAGCGGATACTCCGCACCACCGGCATCCTGGCGGCGGCAGCAGTGGTGACCGCTCTGGCCGGATGCAGTGGCTCGCAGGGAGCGACCACTCTCGACACCAAGGCCAAGGTGACCATCCAGGTGTGGTCCGGTCAGTCCGACGCCGCGGAGAAGATCGTCGAGTCGCTGGCGAAGGAGTTCGAGAAGCTCCACCCGAACGTCAACGTGGACCTCTCGCCCGGCGCGTCGTCCACCGACCAGCTGCTGCAGAAGCTGTCCGCCGGATTCGCGGGCGACCAGTATCCGGACATGTCGTACGCGTTCGGCTCGTGGGCCGGCCAGCTCGAATCGTCCGGGCGCACGCTCGACATCTCCGCCGAGGTGAAGAAGCCGGATGTGAAGTGGGACGAGTTCACCGAGGCCGCTCGCGGCACGGCGCAGCCCAGCGGCAAGAAGGTCATCGGGTTCCCCGCGGTCGTCGACAACATCGGGCTGCTCTACAACAAGACCCTGTTCGACAAAGCGGGGATGGCCTATCCGACCAAGGACTGGACCTGGGACGACTTCCGCGCCGCGGCGAAGAAGCTCACCGACCCCGCGAACCACGTCTACGGCTACGGATACTCCGTCTCCGGCAGCGAGGAGACGACCTGGCAGTTCTGGCCGCACCTGTGGCAGAACGGCGGCAGCATCCTGAACGACGCGGGCACGAAATCGGAGTTCGCGTCAGCCGCCGGTGTCGACGCCCTCACCTTCCTGCAGTCGATGGCCGTCGACGACAAGAGCGTCTACCTCGACCAGACGGACACCAAGTTCGGGCAGCTCTTCACGAGCGACCGCATCGGGATGATCACCTCCGGCCCGTGGCAGCTCTCCGACCTGAAGACCGGCGGCACCAAGTACGGCGTGGTGCAGCTGCCGGGCACGGACGGCGACCACCAGACGGTGTCCGGCCCGGACATCTGGGCCCTGTTCGACCACAAGGACAAGAACCGCGCATACTGGGCGACCCAGTTCGCGCAGTGGCTGACCTCCGCCGAGCAGGACGAGCGCTTCAACGTGGCCCTCGGCAACCTGCCGCTCCGCTCCTCCGAGGCTGACTCGGACGCCGTGAAGAAGGAAGCGGCCGCCTTCCCCGGCTACGAGGTCTTCGTCGCCAACTCGGCGAACGTGAAGAACACGCGCCCCACCTCCACGGGCTACGCGGCGCTCTCCGTGGCCATCGGCAAGTCGATCTCGAGCGTGCTGCAAGGCGACGGCGAACCCAAGAGCGCCCTCGAACAGGCTGCGAAGACCGCCGACCAGGCGCTGAACAAGAAGTAGCGGGGTCTCGTTCATGACAGACAGCACCGCACGAACGCTCGGCCGGCCGGGTGCGTCCTCCGACGCGACCCGGCCGCGCCGGGCCAAGCGCCCTGGATTCACCGCCTCGCTCACCGGGTGGGGGTTCGTCGCCCCCGCGACGATCATCATCCTCGGCCTCTCGATCTTCCCGGCGCTGTGGGCGTTCGTCCTGTCCTTCCAGAGCTGGGACGGCTTCAGCGAGGCCACCTGGGTCGGCGGCGAGAACTACGCGAACCTCGTGGCCGACGCCGACTTCGGCAACTCCGTCCTCAACACGCTCGGCTTCACGCTGCTGTTCGTGCCGGCCTCGGTGCTGCTCGGACTGTTCCTCGCCGTCGCGCTCAACCGCCGAATCCGGTGGATGGGGTTCTACCGCACAGCGATCTTCGTCCCGTTCGTCGCATCGGCGGCCTCCACCGGCATCCTCTCCACCTACCTGTTCAGCCCGCAGTTCGGACTGGTCAACAACATCCTGAGGGTGCTGCACCTGCCGCAGCAGGGCTGGCTCGACGACCCGCACCAGGCCATGCTCGTGATCGCGATCATGTCGCTCTGGGGTTCCGCGGCGTTCACCACCGTGATCTATCTGGCCGCGCTGCAGGATGTGCCTGCCGACCTCATCGAGGCGGCGCGCATCGACGGCGCGAACCCGTGGCAGACGTTCTGGCGCATCGTCTGGCCGCAGCTGGCCCCCGTGACGGTGTTCGTCTGCATCTGGCAGACCATCCAGGCCATCCAGCTGTTCGACCTGGTGTACACCACCACGCGCGGCGGGCCGCTGGATGCGACGAGGACGATCGTCTACTTCCTCTACGACAAGGCGTTCCACGCCCTGCAGTTCGGCTACGGCTCGGCCGCCGCGTACGTGCTGTTCGCGGCCACCCTGCTCATCACGATCGGCGTCGTGATCTTCCAGCGGCGCCGCGGTTCGGAGGCGTTCTGATGGCGACGATTCTCGACGAGGTCTCCCAGGCCTCCGATCAGGTGGCGAGGGACACCACGCGCGGCGCAGGCAAGCGCACGAAGATGAGCGGGTGGCACTTCGTGCTGTTCCCGATCGCGATCCTGTTCCTGGTGCCGTTCCTGCAGATGGCGCTCGCGTCGTTCTCCCCGGCCAAAGAGCTGGTGGCGTTCCCTCCGCCGTTCGTGCCGTCGCACTTCACCATCGACGGCTACGTGAAGCTGTTCGGCCAGACGGACATCCTGCTCTGGCTCGGCAACACGGTGATCGTGTCCGCGACCGCGATCGTCTCCAACATCGTGCTCTGCTCGCTGGCCGGATACGGCTTCGCCCGGCTGAAGTTCGCCGGGCGCAACTTCGGCTTCCTGATGATCCTCGCGACCATCATGATCCCGACGCAGCTGCTGATGATCCCCACCTACATCCTGTTCGCCAAGCTCGGACTCCTGAACGGGCTCGGCGCGGCGATCGTGCCGTGGCTGGCGACCGCGTTCGGGATCTTCCTGATGCGGCAGTTCTTCCTCAGCCTGCCCGCCGAGCTGGAGGAGGCGGGAGCCATCGACGGCTGCAACCGCTGGCAGATCTTCTTCAGGATCGTGCTGCCGCTCGCCCGTCCAGCGCTCGCCACGCTCGCGATCTTCACCCTGCTCGGCGCTTGGAACGACCTGGTCTGGCCGCTCATCGCGATCAACAACCAGTCGTCGTTCACCCTGCAGCTGGGCATCGCGAACTTCCAGGGAGCGCACCAGACGGACTGGAGCCTGATCATGGCGGGCAACGTGATCGCCACGCTGCCGCTGATCCTGTTCTTCCTGTTCGCGCAGCGCCAGTTCATCGCGACCATGACGTTCTCCGGGCTGAAAGGGTGAGCGCCGGGCATCCACCGGTCGATGTGCTCGTGGTGGGGGACGCCAACCCCGACCTGCTGCTCACCGGCGACACGGTTCCCCGCTTCGGCCAGGCGGAGCAGCTGCTCGACTCCGCCGACCTGCTGCTCGGCGGCAGCGCGGCGATCGTGGCTTGCGGGCTGGCGAGACTCGGGATGCGCACGGCACTCGCCGCGGTGGTCGGCGACGACCAGTTCGGTGCGTTCGTGCGCGATCGGCTGCGCGAGGCCGGCGTGGGCGACACGGCCGTCGCGACGGATCCCGCCGTGCCGACCGGGCTGTCCGTCGTGCTCTCCGAGCCGGGCGACCGGGCGATCCTGACGCTTCCGGGCACCATCCCGTCGCTCACTCCGGAGGCGGTCCTTGCCGCGGTCGCCGCGCTGCGCCCACGCCACGTGCACGTCGCGTCGTACTTCCTGCAGCCGGGCCTCGCCGCCCAGCTGCCCGCCCTGCTCGACGACCTCGCGGCGCAGGGCATCACGGCCAGCATCGACACGAACTGGGACCCGGCGGAGAACTGGCACGGACTCGCGGACGTGCTCAGCCGCGTCGCGGTCTTCCTGCCCAACCGCGAGGAGGCACTCGCGATCGGCTCGGCCGTGCTGGGGCATCCGGTTACCGACCTGGGCGTCGCGGCCTCCGGGCTGTCCGCGCTCGGCTGCCGGGTGGTGGTGAAGGCCGGAGCGGACGGCGGGATCGCGTTCGACGACGGCGAGGAGTCCGCGACCGCCCCCGGACTCGTGGTGGAGGTCTCCGACACGACGGGGGCGGGCGACAGCTTCGACGCCGGCTACCTCGCGGCCATGCTCGGCGGCGTGGCGACCGAGGAGGAGCGACTGCGCTGGGCCGCTGCTGCCGGATCGCTGTCCGTGCGCGGGCGCGGAGGGACGGGCGCGCAGGCGACCGCCGCGGAGCTACGGGCGGCGCTCAGCTGAGAGACCCCCACCGCTATGCTCTGGCCATGCGCGCTGACGACTGGGTGGGGGAGCTGCAGGAACTCGGGAAGCCGGAATGGCCCCGATACCTCGAGGAGCATTCGGGGCTTCCCGGTCCCCGCGCCAACCTTCCGCTGGCGGATGCGGTCGCGAAGGTCGCCGATCGGGAGGCGGTGGCGGTGCTCCTCGCATCGGGCGGCGAGTATCCGGTGATGTGCGCGGCCGCCGCGCTGGGCGCGCGCGCCGATGACGCGGCCGACGAGAAGGCGGCGCGCGAGCTGGCGGCGGACGAGCGGTGGCGGGTGCGCGAAGGCGTCGCGATCGGGCTGCAGCACCTGGGCGACCGGGCCCTGCCGGAGCTGATCGCGATCGTGCGGCGGTGGGTGGAGGACGGCGACCCGCTCGTGCAGCGCGCAGCGGTCGCCGCGCTGTGCGAACCGAGGCTGCTGCGCGCGCCGGAGGCTGCGGCGGCCGCCGTCGACGCCTGCCGCACCGCGACGGCCGGCCTCGCCGCCCTGCCGGAGGACCGCCGCAAGCAACCGGATGCGCGGACCCTGCGGCAGGCGCTCGGCTACTGCTGGAGCGTCGCGGTCGCCGCTGACCCCGGTGCGGGCATCCCCGCCTTCCTCGCCCTGGACACCGCACACCCGGACAGCGCGTGGATCGCGGCGGAGAACCGGAAGAAGAAGCGGCTCGCGTCCCTACTGTCGTCCGCTTCGACCGGTCACTGACCGCGGCCGCGCACCAACGCCTCCGCGCCGCTCTCGAACCAGGCGCCTGCCGCCGGGCCGTCGTTGCACTGGCCGTCGCTCGTGCCCGGATGCTTCACCCAGAGCAGGGCGTCGAGCTTGGACGTTGGGGATTGCGTGATCTGCGGGTTCTGGCCGAGGGCTGCGCCCGGAGGGTTGCACCAGCCGCCCGTCCAGCCGTTGCCGTTCCGGGAGACGTCGATGACGAAGTGCTTCCAGCCGACCCTCGACGACAGTTTGCCCGCATACGTGCGCTCGGACTGCGTCGTGTCGAAATTGGAGACGTTCGTGAAGAAGCCGGTCGCCTGCGCGATGCCGGCCGAGGTGAGGTATCCCGCCTGCACATCCGGGGTCAGCCAGCGGGCGTTCCCGCCGTCCAAGTAGGTGCTCAGCCCGGCGGCGGCCAGAATCCCGACGGCCGAACGGATGAGGGGCAGCCTCACGTCGGCGAGCCCGGCGCATTTCGCGCTCGGCAGCATGGAGAGTGAGTCCGGCTCGATCAGGACGACCGCCCTGCTTCCGCTGAGCGCTGCCGCAACGCGGCGGTTCCAGTCGAGATAGGTCGCCGGCGTGAGGCCACCCGCGGAGTAGCCTCCGCAGTCGCGATCGGGCACGGCGTATGTGACGAACACCGGGGTCGCCCCCTGCGCGGCCGCGGCCTTCAGATGCCGCTGGATCACGGTGTCCAGCATGGCCGGGCTGTACCACTCACCCAGCCAGACGGCCGTCGGCTGGCTCGCGATCTGCTCGATCATGGCGGCGGTGGCGGTATCGCCGGAGGCCGTCAACCGATCGGCCACCCGGCGGGCGTCGCTGTACGGGTCGAGGTAGAGCCGCTTCCCGAACGCAGCGGTTGCGGCGGACGGGGAGGGAGACGGCGTCGGTGCAGCGGTCGGCGACGGAGAGGCCGATGCCGTCGACGCCGTGGCCGCGCGGGGCGCCGACGGTGTCGCGAGTGTCGTCGCCAGCGCGGCCGCAGCGACGACGGCTCCGAGGAGGATCCCGATCGCTGTGCGCATACCGGGAACTATCGGCCGCATCCCGCGACCGGTCACGCTTTTCCGCTGACGGGCCAGGATCGGTCACCGCGCCCGGCGGCGACGGACGAGGCCGAACACGATCAGGGCCAGCCCCACGACCAGCAGGATCGGGCCGACGGTTCCCCAGAGCGGCGACCCGCTCATCGCCGAACCGCGCAGCACGTTGAGCCCCTGCAGTGTCCACACCAGTCCGACGATGCCCAGGATCGCGCCAGGCACGACGAACGGCCAACTGCGTTTCATGAGGCAACTGTAGACCGGGCGAGCCCGTGTGTCAGCGGTCTCGCCCGGTACGCCGGCCCGCTCAGCCGCCGAGCGCGCCCAGCACATCCAGTTCCGCCAGGCGGGCCGGGTCGGCCAGCACGTCGAGGCCGACGATGCGGTCCCCGACGATGTCGAACGCCATGATCGAGGCGACCACGCCGTTCAGCACGGCGGCGACGCCCGGTCGGCCGCCGATCACGATCGGCGTGGAGTGCGCAGCGAGGCGGCCGGAGAGCACGGCCTGCTCCGCGATGGACTGCGCGCCCTCGACGAGCTGCGTGCTGGTTCCGTAGTCGGCGCGGAGCACCGCTCCCGTGTCGAGCAGGGAGAGCAGCGCGGTGAGGTCGCCGGTGCTGGCGGCCGTGAGCCACGCAACCACCACCTGCCGCGTACGCCCGCGTTCCGGATGCGCCGGCTCCTCCGCACCGCGCACCCGGCGCCGTGCCCGGGAGGCGAGCTGCCTCGCGGCGGCGGGCGTCTTGTCGAGCACCGTCGCGATCTCGTCGAACGACTGGCCGAAGACGTCGTGCAGCACCAGGGCGATGCGCTCGGCGGGGGACAGTGTCTCCAGCAGGACCAGCAGCGCGGTGCTGATGCGGTCGCTCTCCTCCGCCAGCTCCGCGGGGTCGAGCTCGACGGCGACGGGCTCGTCCCGCCACGGTTCGACCTGCCAGGAGCGTTCGCGCAGGCGGCGCGGGGCGCGCAGCATGTC
Source organism: Leifsonia sp. NCR5 (assembly GCF_002105485.1). Lineage (NCBI taxonomy): Bacteria > Bacillati > Actinomycetota > Actinomycetes > Micrococcales > Microbacteriaceae > Leifsonia > Leifsonia sp. NCR5. The sequence continues at coordinate 97,567 of NZ_NCSR01000013.1, read as the reverse complement.
GAGGCTCACCCGGGAGACCACCGTGGTCAGCCACGCCTCCAGATTGTCGATGCCTGCGACGTCCGTGCGTGCGAGTCTGAGCCAGGTCTCCTGCACGGCATCGTCGGCGTCTGCGTCGGAGCCGAGCAGGCGGATCGCGATGGCCTTCAGCCGCCGCCGCTCGGTCTCGAACCGCCTCGCCAGGAATTTCTGGTCGGTCATGTCACATCTCCTCGGTCGTGATCGTCGGTATGTCGACGAGGGATCGCCCTCGGATGTGACATGAAAGGCAGACAACCATGAATGCTCCCCTGCTCGTGACGGGCGGCACCGGCACCATCGGCAGCCGCGTCGTCCCCCTGCTCAACGCCGCCGGTCACGAGGTGCGGGTGCTCTCCCGCCACCCGCGCGTCGGCGAGCCAGGAGTCCAGCATGTCGAAGCGGACACCGTCGGAGGCGCCGGACTCGCCGCGGCGTTCGACGGCGTCGAGGTGGTGCTGCACCTCGCCGGAGGGGCGAAGGGCGACGACGTCGCGGCGCGCAACGTGGCGGCCGCCGCCCGGGATGCGGGAGTGCGGCACCTGCTCCTCATCTCGGTGGTCGGCGCCGACCGGATGCCCATCGGGTACTTCCACGCCAAGGCGGAGGCCGAGCGGATCATCGCCGGCGGCGGTGTGCCGTGGACGGTGCTGCGGGCGGCGCAGCTGCACGACTTCCTGCTCCCCGTGGTGCGGGGGATGGCGAAGCTGCCGCTGCTCCCTTCCCCCGGCGGTCTGCGCTTCGAGCCCGTCGACGTCGACGCGGTCGCCGCCCGCCTCGCCGAACTCGCGCTCGCAGAGCCGGCCGGACGCGTCGCCGACATCGCGGGACCGGAGGTGCTCGACATCCGGCAGCTGGCGGAGGCGTACGCCGCGGCGAACGGCCGGAAGACCCGGGCGCGCCTGCCCATCCGCATCCCCGGGGCTGTCGGTCGCGCATACCGGGCAGGGGAGAACCTGGCGGCCGACGGCGCGCTGCGCGGAGGGCGCACCTGGCGCGAGTACTTGGACGGGCTCGCCGCGACGGCCGCGCCGGTGCCATCATGACCACATGCCCGGATACGTCGCACTGCTCCGCGGGATCAACGTCGGCGGCACGAACCCGGTCGCGATGGATGCGCTCGCCGCGAGCTTCCGCGAGGCCGGATACGAGGACGTGCGCACGCACATCCAGAGCGGCAACGTGCTGTTCTCGACCGACGTGAGCGCCGCGTCTGGTGGGCCTGCCCTCGAGGCGGCGCTGGAGTCGATGCTGCAGGAGCGGTTCGGCGCGGAGATCCCCGTGATCGTCCGGTCGAGGGACGAGCTGGCGGCGATCGTCGCCGATGCCCCTCCCGGGCACGGCTCCGCCGACCTGCGCAGCGACGTCTACTTCCTCAAGCATCCACTGACCGCCGACGAGGTGATGGCGGAGCTTCCCGAACTGCGGGCGGGCGTCGACACCATGACGCCCGGCTCCGGCGTCCTCTACTTCTCGCGCGTCAAGGCGCAGGCGACCAAGACCCGCGTCCAGCGGCTCCTGGCCATGCCGGTGTTCAAGCGGATGACCGTGCGCACCTGGGGCACGACCACCCGGCTGCTCACCCTGCTGGACGCCCCGTCTTCCTGATCGACGCTTACTGTCTCACGCGCGGGACTCCTGCACGTCGCGCGCTTTGAGGGAGGTGTACCGAGTCACCGGATGCGTGCCGAGCACCACCTTTCCTCTCGCGTGCAGATGCTGCAGGTCCGCGTATGCGTCCGCGATGGCCTCCAGCGGATAGAACCCGGAGATGAGGAGGGTGAAGGCGCGGTCGGCCGCGTACTGCGCGAGCCGCTGCAGCTGGCGGGTGCCGTGCTCGACCGCCTCCTGGTCGTCGCCGAGCAGCCGCAGCTCGGTGTCGCGCCGGTCGTCGCTCGACCGATAGCGCGCGGCAGGGACGCCGAGGAGGTTCGCGAGGTCGCGGCCGTCCTGACCGAAGTTGTCGACGAAGCAGGTGACCTGCGCTCCGCGCGCCGCCTCGTGGATGCGGTCCTGGATGTCTGGTCCGTACCGCACCGGTGTGATGCCGAGCTGACGGAGGTAGTCGAAGTTCCGGTCACCGCAGGTCCCGATCACGCGCGCGCCCGCATGTTTGGCGAGCTGGGCCTCCACGCTCCCGACCGCTCCGGCCGCCGCCGAGATGACGATCACGTCCCCGGGCCCGACGCGGAGTTCGTCCAGGGTGTCCAGCGCCGTCGCGCCGGACAGGTACAGCCCGCCGGCCGCCTCCCAGCCGACGCCCTTGGGCTTGGGGACCAGGGCTGCGACCGGCACGACCAGGTGGGTGGCGTGCGCTCCCGTCCGCACGTGCCCGATCACTTCGGACCCGACGGGGAACCCGGCGGTGTCCGGTCCGGCCTCCACCACGATCCCGGCGAAGTCGCTCCCCGATTTCCGCGGGAACGGCTCGTCCCACTCGGTCTCCGTGCCGCTCCGGATGAAGCCGTCGATGTGGCTGATGCCGGATGCGATGACTTCGACCATCACCTCCCCGGCTCCGGGCGGCGAGAGGGGACGCCTCCGCAGCTGCAGCTCGCTCGCGTCGCCGTTGCGGTCGTACTCCACGACCAGCGCTTCCGTATGCTTCTTCGACATGATCGCCTCGCTAGATCGGCTTTTAACTAGCTTAGCTAGATAATTGCGCGATGGCGAGAGGAGATTGCCGGAGCGGGCGCGCGCCGAGCCGGTCAGCCCAGCCGGAACGTCGCCCGCGGGATGTCGTCCACCAGCCGGTGCGCGATGGCGAACGCGTCCTCCTCGCTGAGCTGATGCGTGACCACGAGCGAGGACAGGAACGACGCATCCACTCGGCGGGACATGTCGTGCCTGGCCGGGATGGAGCAGAACGCGCGGGTGTCGTCGATGAAGCCGCTTGTCTTGGTGAAGCCCGCGCTGTCCGTGATGGCCTGGCGGTAGCGGAGGATGGCGGCGGGGGTGTCGAGGAACCACCACGGAGCGCCGGCGTAGACGGTCGGGTAGAACCCGGCGAGCGGCGCGATCTCGCGGGAGAACGTCGTCTCGTCCACGGTGAACAGCACGATCCGGAACGTCGAGCTGGTGCCGAAGTCGCGCAGGATCGGGGTGAGGGGAGCGGTGAAGCCGCCGACGGCCGGCAGGTCGTGGCCGGTGTCCGGCCCGTACGCGTCGAACGTCGGGCGGTGGTGGTTGCGGATCACGCCGGGGTGCAGCTGCATCACCAGGCCGTCCTCCGCGGCCATCTCGGCCAGGCGGTAGAGCATGTTCCTGCGGTAGGCGACGGCCTCCGCGGCGGTCAGGCTGCCGTCGAGCGCCGCCTGGTGGATGCGCGACGCCTCCGCCTCGGAGAGCGGCTCGCTGCCCGCGTCGATCACGCCCGTGTCGGTCGCGGTGCCTCCGGCGGCGATGAACGCCTGGCGGCGCGCGCGCAGTGCGGCGAGGAGGCCGGCGTATGTGGAGGTGTCGATGTCGGCGCGGGCGGCCAGCGCATCCAGGCGGCCGCGCCAGGTCGGCTCGTCCGGATGCATGTAGCGGTCGGCGCGGAAGGTGGGGACGACGCGGCCGGTGAAGGTCGGGTCGTCGCGGAGGCGCTGGTGCGCTGCCAGGTCGTCCGCCGGGTCGTCCGTGGTCGCCAGCGCCGAGATGCGGAACCGGTCGAACAGCGCGCGGGGGCGGAACTCCGGGCGCGTCAGGGTCTCGGCGAGCTGGTCGTAGAGTGCGTCGGCGGTGGCGGCCGATGGATGCTCAGTGAGGCCGAACACGTCGCTGAACTCCGACTCGAACCAGAACCGAACGGGCGTGCCGAGGAACGCATCCCAGTTCTCGCAGAGCCTCCGCCAGATCTCGCGGCCGGATGCGGTGGGGGCCGCTCCGTTGCGGGAGAGCCCGAGGTCGTCGAGGGGGACGCCGACGGCGTGCAGCATCCTGGTCACGTAGTGGTCGGGCGTGATCAGCAACGCCGACGGGTCGCCGAACGGGGTGTCGTCGGCGAGCATCGCCGCGGGGACGTGACCGTGCGGGGAGACGATGGGCGCGTCCGCGACGGCGGCGTGCAGGCGTCGTGCCAGGTCGCGCTCGGCAGGATCGGCCGGGAACAGGCGGTCTGGATGGGGGGCGAGCGTCGTCATCGGCGTCCTTTCGGTTCCCGCGCAGGTCCGGTGGACGACCGCACGGTGAGGTGGGTGGGCAGCGTCGCTCCCTGGCGCATCCCGATCGTGCTCTGGTCGTCGAGACGGGCGAGCAGCATCGACACGGCCGTGCGGCCCGCCTGCTCGATGGGTGCGGTGAGGGTGGTGAGCGGCGGGTTGCAGAAGTCGGCGCCGAAGATGTCGTCGCAGCCGACGATGCTGACGTCGCCCGGCACGTCGACGCCGCGCTCGCGGAACCGGGCGAGCATCCCGATGGCGAGGAGATCGTTGAAGGCGATGCACGCGGTGACGCCGGCGTGCAGCACGGCGTCCGCCGCCGCTGCTCCCGCGTACTGCCGCGGTGAGAACGGGCCGAGCCTGGTGGCCGTCACGCCGTAGCGTTCCGCGGCGCGCACCATCGCCCGCCAGCGGCCCTCGTTCGACCAGGAGGTCTCCGGTCCGGACGCGTAGCAGAGCTGCGTGTGCCCGAGGGAGACGAGGTGGCCGACGGCCTGCTCGATGCCGCTCGGGGTGTCGATGAAGATGTGCGGGACGCCCCGCGTCTGCCGGTTGATCGCCACCAGCGGGATGTCGTTGGCCAGCACCGTGAGCCGGCGGTCGGTGAGACGGGAGGCGGCGAGGATGGCGCCGTCGAACGAGCGGCGGAGCTTGTGCAGCATCCCGTCTTCGAGCTCGTCGGACTCCTCGGTGTCCACCAGGATCTGCGTGTATCCGGCGGCCTTCAGCTGCTGCTGCGTTCCGCGGATGATGCCGAAGTAGAACGGATTGGTCACATCGGAGACGAGCACGGCGATGGCTCTGGTCTTGCCGCTGGTCAGCGCTCTGGCCTGCGAGTTCGGCACGTAGTTGAGCGCGCGCGCCGCCTCCTCGATGCGCTCGCGCGTCGCAGCGTTCACGCGGCCGGGATTGGAGAGCGCGCGGGAGACCGTCGAGGTGGCCACGCCACTGACGGCGGCCACGTCTGCGAGGGTGGCTGGGCGATCCGACCCCGCTCCGGCGAGAGGTTGCATGACGCCATCTCAGCACACGATGGCAATTTTTGGCAATCGGTTGCAGCAACATTGCCGTGGTGCCTAGAGTCCTCAGCAACCATCCTCCGTGCACCAGCAGAGGGTGCTGACAACTCACGTCCCTGTCTCAAAGGAGAGTCACGAATGAGATCTCGCATCGCGCTCGGCGCGGTCGCCGGGCTGGCCGTCATCGGCCTGGCCCTGAGCGGCTGCTCCTCGTCGGGGAGCACCAACTCCTCCACCTCCGGCCCCGTCGACGGCAAGGGCAAGACCCTCGACGTCATGATCGCCGCCAACTCGCTCTATCCGACCGAACAGCAGCAGTGGTTCAAGGATGTCTCGGCTCAGTTCGAGAAGGAGACGGGAGCCACGGTCAAGTTCGAGACCTTCGCCTCCGCGAACGACGAGCTGACCAAGATCCAGACCTCGGTGCTGAGCGGCCAGGGTCCGGACATCTACGACCTCGGCACCACCTTCACTCCCACCGCGTACTCCACCGGTGCGTTCGTGAAGCTCACCGACGACGACTGGAAGAAGGTCGGCGGCCGGGACCGCTTCGTCCCCGCGACCCTCGGCATCTCCGGACCGGATGAGAAGAACGAGGTCGGCATCCCGTTCCTCAGCCGCCCGTTCGTCCTGGCGTACAACAAGGATCTGCTGAAGGCCGCGGGCATCGACAAGCCGGCCGACACCTGGGACGGACTGGCCGAGCAGGCCAAGAAGCTGACCACGGGTGACGTGCACGGCATGGCGATTGCATACGCGGACAGCTTCGACCCGTGGAAGTTCGTCTGGGCGATGTCGATGCAGCAGGGAAACACCATCCTGGATCTGAAGAGCAAGAAGGCGACGATCGACGACGACGCCGTGAAGAAGGCGTACGAGACGTACTTCGGCTGGCTCACCAAGGACAAGGTGGTCGACCCCGCCTCGATCGGGTGGAAGAACGCCCAGGCCGTCGCCGCCTTCGCCGATGGCAAGGCCGCATTCCTGCCGATGGTGTCGTCGTCCTCGCAGGTCTCGCTCGACAAATCCGGCGTCGCAGGCAAGTACGCGTACGCAGTGATGCCGACCATCCCGCCGGGAGCCACCAAGCTGCCGAGCGACGGCAAGGCCGCCGCGACGATCATCTCGGGCGACAACATGGTCGTGGCCAAGTACTCGAAGAACCAGGATCTGGCCTTCGCCCTGATCAAGATGCTCACCAGCACCGACAACCAGGTGAAGTACACCAAGACCTTCGGGGATCTTCCGACGAACGCCGACGCGGCCAAGCAGATCGAGAACGGGAACGAGCTCATCGCCCCGATCCTCGAAGCGGGCACGAAGGCGTACGGAACACCGTTCAGCGGCGCGTGGGGAGACACCCAGCTCGCGCTGGTGAACGTGGTGGTGCAGTCCATCCCGTCGCTGTCGAGCGGTTCCGTCTCGTCCTCCGACCTCGACGCCAAGCTCAAGACGGCGCAGGACGCCGCGCAGAGCTCGCTGAACAAGGCCAAGTAGCCGGGACCGATCATGTCCAACTCCACCCTGGCCGCGCCGGAAGGCGCGACCGGCCACGAGAGCGGTTCGCCCGCGGGGTCCACCCCCGCGGGCGGCCGCCCCGGCCGAACTGAGAGCCCCCGCCGCAAGCGCAAGTACGAGCGCAACCGGCCGCTCTGGATGCTGCTGCCCGGCGGCATCCTCATGCTCATCATCATCGTGGTGCCGCTGATCGTGGCCGCGGTGATGTCCTCCCTCGACCTCGACCAGTACACGCTGCAGAGCTGGCTGCAAGCGCCGTTCATCGGCCTGCAGAACTACGTCGAGGCGATCACGTCGTCGTCGCTGCTGCGCTCCATCGGCATCAGCGTCTCGTTCGCGCTGATCGCGGCCGTCGTCACCATGCCGATCGGCCTCGCGGCCGCCCTGGCGACGCAGAACAAGTTCCGCGGCCGTGCGCTGGTCCGCTCGCTCTTCCTCATCCCGTACGTGCTGCCCGCGTTCGTGGTCGGCACACTCTGGCGCACGATGCTGCAGCCGGGCGGCGTCGTCGACTCCGTTCTCGGCGGGATGGGCATCCACACCGGGCTGTTCCTCAACGGCCCTCTCAGCTACTGGTCGCTGATCGTCGTGCAGATCTGGACGTCGTGGCCGTTCTTCTACCTGCTCGTGCTCGCCGGTCTGCAGTCCGTGGACCACGAGGTGCACGAGGCGGCGGCGATCGACGGCGCGACCTGGTGGATCAAGCTCCGCTCGGTGATCCTGCCGTACCTGCGCGGTCCGATCCTGCTGGCGCTGATCATCGCGTTCCTGCACAACATCAACGCGTTCACGCTGCCGTTCGTGCTGTTCGGCGTCCCCGCCCCTCAGGATGTGGACGTTCTGCCGGTGCTCACCTACGTCACCAGCTTCCAGAGCTTCCGCTTCGGCCTGAGTGCCGCCATGGCGATCTGCTCGCTTGTGCTCATCGCGATCCCGCTGTTCATCTACCTGCGGGCCGTGAAACTCGACTCTGGGGAAGAGGAACAACGATGACCGCCGTCAAGCCGTCCTCGGCCGACATCACCCGCCTGCTCCCTCGGCCGCTGCTCGTCGTGGTGATCACGGTGCTGCTGGTGATCGTGCTCGGCCCCGTGCTCTACATGCTGTTCGCGTCAGTCAACTCCGACGTCTCCGTCGCCGGGGGAGCGTTCTTCCCGACCGAGCTACACCTCGACAACTACCTCAAGGTGTGGACGACGGTGGATCTGGGCACCGGCCTGATGAACAGCGTGATCGTCTGCGTGGCTGTCGCCATCGTCTGCGCGTTCCTCGCCGTCGCGACGGCGTACGTGCTGGTCCGCTACGACTTCCGCGGGCGCCTGACCTTCCTGCGCGGGCTCCTCGGCCTGCAGTCGATCCCCGGAACGCTGATGCTGCTCCCGGTGTTCGTGCTGTTCTCGTCGACCGCCAGCCTGCTCGGCGTGCAGATCATCGGGACGCGCTGGGCGGTGTTCATCACCTACCTGACGTTCGCGCTCCCGTTCTCCACCTGGGTCATGGTCACCTACCTGCGCGGCCTGCCCAAGGCGCTGGAGGAGGCGGCGCGCATCGACGGTGCGTCGTCGTGGCGCATCCTGACCCGCATCGTGGTGCCGCTCAGCTGGCCGGGCATCGTCGTCTCCGGCATCTTCGCGTTCCTGCTCGGCTGGAACGACGTGCTGTTCGCATCCGTGCTGACCAACCCGGAGACCCGCACCGCCGCCGTGGCGCTGCAGGTCTTCGGGGCGACGCAAGAGGGTGGCGCGGTCCCGCTCTACGGGCAGATGATGGCGGCGTCCCTCATCTGTGCCGTGCCGGTGGTCGTGCTGTACCTCGTGTTCCAGCGCTACCTCGTCGGTGGCCTGACCTCTGGAGGAGTGAAGTGAGCCAGAACGCTCAGAATTCAGTGAGCTGGGCCCTGTCGGGCTTCGGCGACGAGATCGATCAGGACCCTGTCGTGCAGGTCGCGGTGCTGCAGGCACTCGGCGCGAACCACATCGAGGTGCGCAGCGCCTGGGGCGTGAACATCGTGGACCTCGACGCCGAGCAGCTCGATCGGCTCGCCGGCGTCTTCGCCGAGCGGGGGATGGGCGTCTCGGCCATCGCATCCCCGATCGGCAAAGTGGATGTGTCCCTCCCCGTCGAGCACGAGGTCGAACGTCTCGGCCGTGCCATCGCAGCAGCGCATCGCCTCGGCACGCGCTACATCCGCCTGTTCTCCTTCTATTACGGGGACGGCGTCGCGGTCGAGAGCATCCGCGACGACGTGATGCTCCGGATGCGCGCCCTCGCGGACGCGGCGGAGGCCGCGGACGTCGTGCTGCTGCACGAGAACGAGAAGGACATCTACGGAGACACCCCGGAGCGCTGCCTCGACATCGTCGAGACGGTCGCATCGCCGAACCTCCGGCTCGCCTGGGACAGCGCGAACTTCGTGCAGGTCGGCGTCGCGCATCCGTTCGACGACGGATACGCCATGCTCCGGCCGCACCTCGAGTACCTGCAGGTGAAGGACGCTCTCAGCGCCACCGGAGACGTCACCCCCGCCGGGGAGGGCGATGGCCAGCTCCTCGCCACCCTCACCGCCCTGCGCGACGACGGGTACACCGGCTTCGCCTCGCTCGAACCCCACCTCGCCGACGTGAATAACATGGGCGGCTTCTCCGGACCGGAGGCGTTCGGCCGCGCGGGCCGCGCGTTCCGCCGCCTCACCGACCAGATTGGAGTGCAGCTCGTATGAGCGCTCGCCTGAACGTGGCCATCGTCGGCTGCGGCATCATCGGACTCAACCACGCCAGGGCCATCGCCCGGCACCCCGACCTCGCGATCACCGCCCTGGTGGATGCGGTCCCCGCCGCCGCGAGTGCGCTCGCCGACCAGATCGTGTCCGAGTTCGGCGTGCAGCGGCCTGCCGAGTTCGAGACCCTGCCCGCCGCCGTGGCGGGAGCACCGGTCGACATCGTCGTGATCTGCACCCCCAGCGGACTGCACGTGCAGCTCGCCGAGGAGGCGCTCGCCGCGGGCAAGCACGTGGTGATCGAGAAGCCGCTGGACGTGTCGATGGCGCGGGCCAGGCGCATCCTGGAGCTGTCGCGCGAGGCGGAGCGGAACGGACTGGTGGTCTCGGTGATCAGCCAGCACCGCTTCGATCCGGCCTCCGTGGTGGTCGCCGACGCCGCCCACAGCGGCGCGTTCGGCCGCGTGACCAGCGGTATCGCATCCGTGGCCTGGTGGCGCAGTCAGGACTACTACGACTCCGGCCAGTGGCGGGGCACCTGGGAGCTCGACGGCGGAGGTGCGGTGATGAATCAGGGCGTCCACACCGTCGACCTGCTGGTCTGGTTCCTGGGCCGTCCTGTCGAGATCGTCGCCCAGACGGCGCTGCTCGCCCACGAGCGCGTCGAGGTGGAGGACATCGCCGTCGCGACGGTGCGGTTCGAGTCCGGCGCGCTCGCCGTCGTGCACGCGACCACCGCCGCGTATCCGGGCGGTTCCGTGCGTCTTCAGGTGCTCGGCGACCGCGGGTCGGCGATCATCGAGGACGACCAGCTGGAGTATTTCGGCACCGCGGACCCCGCGGCGTTCGACCCGACAGGGGCGAGCGTCGTGAACAGGGCGGCGGAGCTCGTCGACGCGAGCGAGGTGCGCGGCGGAGAACGCGGCGCAGACCGTTTCATCGTCGGCCACCTGCGCCAGTACGAGGACGTGGTGGATGCGATCGAGCAGCACCGCGCGCCGGGCGTCACCGTCGAGGACGCGTTCGTGTCGCTCGCTGTCGTGCGTGCCATCTACCTGTCGGCCACCCTCGGCCGTCCCATCGCGTTCGACGAGGTGCTCTCCGGGGCGCTCGACGACATCACCGTCACGACAGGAGCCTGAGCCATGAAGTTCTCGGTTTTCACCGCATCCACCCCGGACTGGACGCTCGCCGAGGCGGTTGAGACGCTCGCCGCCCAGGGCTGGGACGGGATCGAGTGGCGCGTCATCGACCAGGACGACGCGACCCCCGCCGGCTTCTGGGCGGGCAACCGCTCCACCTGGCCGCTCACCGGCCTGGAGGAGTCCGTGCCGGAGATCGCGCGGCTCACGGCGGAGGCCGGACTCGAGTTCTCCGGCATCGGCGGCTACGCGCGCTGCGACGACCACGCGAACGTCGACAGGATGCTCGCAGCCACCGCAGCGCTCGGCGCCCGGCAGGTGCGCGTCACCATGCCGCGCACGGACGCCGGAGACTACCGGGAACTGTTCGCCTCCGCCCGTCGCGACGTCGAGCGGGCGGCAGCCCGGGCGGGAGAGCTGGGCGTGAAGGCGCTGGTCGAGCTGCACCACGAGACCATCACCGCGTCGGCGTCGGCCGCGTTCCGGCTGATCGACGGCATCGACCCGGAGACCGTCGGTGTGATCCACGACCTCGGCAACCTCATCATCGAGGGCCAGGAGGCGACGCTGTCCGCCTTCCAGCTGCTCGGCCCGTACCTCGCGCACGTGCACGTCAAGAACGCGGCGTGGCTGCCGGGCGAGCCGGAGGCGGACGGCACCGTGCGCTGGCACCACGCGTGGGCGCCGCTGCGCACCGGCACCGGCGACGTGGAGGCGTACTTCACCGCGCTGCACACCTACGGCTATGACGGCTGGGTCACCGTGGAGGACTTCTCCACGGAGCTGCCCCTCGCGGAGCGCACGCGCGACAACCTCGCCTACCTGCGCGAGGTCGAATCCCGCACCCGCTCCCTGGCGTCGGCGACCGCATGACGCCGCCGCCGCGCTCAGCGCGTCACCCCGTCCGCATCGTGCACCTCGGCCTCGGGGCGTTCCACCGGGCGCACCAGGCCTGGTACACCCAGCGTGCGAACGAGCGCGGCGGGCAGGGCGACGGCTGGGGGATCGCGGCCTTCACCGGCCGCAGCCCGGAGGCGGCGCGCGTGCTCGCGACCCAGGATGCGGTCTACACACTGATCGAGCGCGGCCCCGCCTCCGACACTGCGACCATCGTGGATGCGCTGAGCACCGTCGCGGACGGCGGTGACACCGAGCGTTGGCGTGCAGCCGTCGCCGACCCGGCCGTCGCGGTGATCACCCTGACGGTCACCGAGGCCGGCTACCGTCCGTCGGTGGAGGTACTCGACGCCGACCGGGCGTCGCTGGTGGCGGGGGAGGGCGCATCCACTGCCCCCGGCCGCCTGGTCGACGGCTTGCGGGCGCGCCGAGCGGCTGGCGTCGCCGGGCTCGCCGTGGTCAGCTGCGACAACCTGCCGGGCAACGGGGAGGTGGCGCGGGAGGCCGTGCTCGGCCTCGCCGGACAGGTCGACCCCGGCCTTGCCGACTGGATCACGTCCGAGGTCTCGTTCGTCTCGTCGATGGTGGACAGGATCACCCCGGCGACCACCGACGCCGATCGCACGGCCGCGGCTGCCCTCACCGGTTACGACGACGCGGCCCCCGTGGTCACCGAGCCGTTCAGCGAGTGGGTGCTGAGCGGCGCGTTCCCCGCCGGACGTCCGGACTGGGAGGCCGTCGGCGCGCAGTTCGTCGACGACATCGAGCCGTACGAGCGCCGCAAGCTCTGGCTGCTCAACGCCGGGCACTCGCTGCTCGCATACCGCGGCCTGCTCCGCGGCCACCAGACCATCGCGGAGGCGATGGCCGACGACGACATCGCCGCCGACCTCGAACGGCTCTGGGCGGAAGCGCGCACCGAGCTGCCGTTCGAGGACGAGACGCTGGATGCGGCGACCGCCGCCCTCCGCGACCGTTTCGGCAACGCGCGCATCGAGCACACGCTCGCGCAGATCGCGTCGGACGGCTCGCAGAAGCTCGGCCCGCGCATCCTGGATCCGCTGCGGTCGAGGCTGGCGGCGGGACGCGCGCCGGGCGAGGCGCAGGCCACTGCACTCGCCGCCTGGGCACTGCACCTGCTCGGCCCCGACGTGCGCGACCCGGGAGCTGCCGCCCTCGCGGAGACCCTGCGCGCTACTCCGGACGACGATGCGGCGCTCGCCGCCGGCGTCCTCGCCGCACTCGCACCCGACCTGGCGCGCGAGAGCGCCGTGACCGACCTCATCCAGAACCGGATCGCACAGCTGCGCGCCGGAGCCATCACCGAACCACCGCTACCGACAGGAGCACACTGACATGCGAATCACCTCCGCCGAGGTCCTCGTCTCGAGCCCCGGCCGCAACTTCGTCACCCTCAGGATCACGACGGAGGACGGCGTCACCGGCCTCGGCGACGCGACCCTGAACGGCCGCGAGCTTGCAGTCGCCGCCTACCTGAGCGAGCACGTCGTGCCGCTGCTGATCGGGCGGGACGCGCAGCAGATCGAGGACACCTGGCAGTACCTCTACCGCGGCGCGTACTGGCGCAGGGGTCCGGTGACGATGGCGTCCATCGCCGCCGTGGACACCGCGCTCTGGGACATCAAGGCCAAGGTCGCCGGGATGCCGCTGTATCAGCTGCTCGGCGGGCGCAGCCGCGAGGGTCTGCTCGTCTACGGTCACGCATCCGGTGCCGAGTTGCCCGAACTGTTCGACTCGATCACCGAGCACCTGGAGGAGGGCTACCGTGCTGTCCGCGTGCAGACGGGCATCCCGGGCCTGCCGTCGGTGTACGGGGTGGCGTCGAGCAAGAATGCGGCGGCAGGTGCCGGCTCCGGTTCGGACGCGCGCTACGACTACGAGCCGGCCCGCCGCAGCGCCGTGCCCGTAGAGGAGTCGTGGGACACCCGCGCATACCTGCGCCACGCTCCGACGGTGTTCGAGGCGGTGCGTAACGAGTTCGGCGCCGAGCTGCCGCTGCTGCACGACGCGCACCATCGGCTCACGCCGATCCAGGCGGCCAAGCTCGGCAAATCCCTCGAACCGTACGACCTGTTCTGGCTCGAAGACGTGACCCCCGCCGAGAACCAGGCGGCGCTCCGCCGGGTGCGCGAGCACACCACGACGCCGCTGGCGATCGGCGAGGTGTTCAACACGATCTGGGACTACCGCGAGCTGTTCGAGGAGCAGCTGATCGACTACGTGCGCTCTCCTGTCACGCACGCCGGCGGCATCACGGGCCTGCGGCGCATCTTCGATTACGCTTCGGTGTACCAGATCAAGTCCGGCGTGCACGGACCCACCGACGTCTCACCCGTCGGGCTCGCGGCCGCCATCCACCTCGGCATCGCCATCCCCAACTTCGGGATCCAGGAGTACATGCAGCACAGTCCGACCACCCACGAGGTCTTCCGCACCACGTACAGCTTCGAAGACGGGATGCTGAAGCCCAGCGACGCCCCCGGCATCGGTGTCGACTACGACGAGATCGTCGCGCAGTCGTTCCCGTACGAGGCCGCATACCTCCCGGTCAACCGTCTCCTCGACGGTTCGATGCACGACTGGTGAGCGGCGCACTGGGGGAGCACCCGCGCGTCGTCGTGATGGGGGTGTCCGGCTCCGGCAAGAGCACGATCGGCGCCCTCATCGCCGCCGACCTCGGCCTCCCCTTCCTCGACGGCGACGCGCTGCACCCGATCGAGAACGTACGCAAGATGGCGGGAGGCACCCCTCTCAACGACGCCGACCGGGCCCCCTGGCTGCGCGCGGTCGGCCGTGCCTTGGCGGACGCCCCCGGCGGCCTGGTGATCGCCTGCTCAGCGTTGAAGCGCGCATACCGCGACCTCATCGCCTCTGAGGCCCCCGGCGCGGTCTTCGTTCACCTGGCGGGCACGCGCGAGGTCCTGGCCGCGCGCATGGAAGGCCGCACGGACCACTTCATGCCGACCACGCTGCTCGACTCGCAGCTGGCGACGCTGCAACCGCTCGAGGCGGACGAGCGCGGGGTGACGATCGACGTGTCTGCGCCGGTGGATGCGGTGGTTCAGCAGGCGGTCGTGGCAGTGCGGGAGCTCGTCTGACCGATCGCACGGCGCACTGACGGAACCGATTTCGCACCCGTATTCTGCCGCCCGATTGCCGGAAGTTTTCGGCGTGCCTATCGTCGCGAAGCATCCGGAGTCCCGCTGAGGACCCGGGCTTTCACCGACGAAAGAGGACGCATGAAACGCACGACCGCCGCGGCGGGTGCGCTGGTGCTGCTGGGGGCCCTGATGGTCTCCCAGGCGCCGGCTGCCAATGCCATACCGAGCGAACCGACCAATCTGGCGTTGACAGCCACCGCCACCGCATCGAGCGTCGAGCTCGACCGCGCCGACTTCCAGCCGTCGATGGCGATCGACGGGAATCCGAACACACGCTTCTCCTCCGGGTATCAGGACAACGCCTGGTTCCAAGTGCGGCTGCAGACGCCGTCGGTGGTCGACCATGTCGTCATCGCGTGGCCGAACGCGTGCGCGAAGGCATACCGTCTGCAGGTCTCGACCGACGGCGCCACCTGGACGAACGCCGCCAGCTACACCGGGCAGGACACCTG
The DNA here is from genome assembly GCF_002105485.1 of Leifsonia sp. NCR5. Lineage (NCBI taxonomy): Bacteria > Bacillati > Actinomycetota > Actinomycetes > Micrococcales > Microbacteriaceae > Leifsonia > Leifsonia sp. NCR5. Next base: position 82,481 of record NZ_NCSR01000013.1, on the reverse strand, counting down.
CGCCCGCACCGACACCGTGCAGCTGAACACCGCAGGCGCCGTGTCGTACATCCGGATGCAGGGGATCACCCGCAAATCCGTCTACGGGTACTCGATCTCCGAGTTCGAGGTCTATGGGGTTCCGGGCCGCTCTGCGCTCGCGCTGGTGCCGCAGCCGGTGAGCGTCAGCAGGGGGAGCGGTGCGCCGTTCGCCGTCACCGCGGGTACGGTGATCGTCGCTTCCGGTTCGGGGACCGCGCCTGCGACCCAGCTCGCGACGGTGCTGCGACGGTCCACCGGGTTCGCGCTCCCGGTGGTCGCGTCGTCGACCGCGTCGTCGAAGATCACCGTCGTGGTCGCCGCAGGCAACGCCCCGGCCGGCCAGCCCGCAGAGGGATACACGCTGGCCGCGACATCGGCCGGGGTGACCATCGGCGCCGACACCGCCGCCGGGGCGCTCAACGGCGTCCAGACGCTCCGGCAGCTGCTGCCGCCGGAGATCGAGGCGCCGAGTGTCCGCACCGCGACCTGGACCGTGCCCCCCGTCACCATCAGCGACTACCCGCGATTCGCCTACCGCGGCCTCGAAGTGGATGTGGCCCGCAGCTTCTACACGGTCGCCGAGGTGAAGAGGCTCATCGACCACGCCTCTCAGTTCAAGATCAACAGGCTGCACCTGCACCTGTCCGACGATCAGGGATGGCGCATCGCGATGACCAATCCCGCGAGCAACCCGTCCGGCATCGACTACACCGCGCTCACCAGGGTCAGCGGCGCCACCGCCGTGCAGTTCGACGGCACGGCGGCGACCGGCAGCAATCCCGGCACTCCCGGCTACTACACCGCAGCCGACTACCAGAGCATCGTCGCGTACGCGGGGCAGAACGGGATGGTCGTGGTTCCCGAGCTGGACATGCCCGGCCACACCGGGGCGGCGCTGCACGCCATCCCGCAGCTGAACGGCGGAGGGTCGATGCCCGCGCTCACAGCGGGCCAGACCGTGCTGCCCGTGAACACCGGCAACACCTCGCTCGGCAACGCGAACCCCGCCACCGATGAGTTCATCGGGCAGGTGCTCTCCCAGCTGGCGGCGATGACCCCCGGCCCGTACCTCCACGTCGGCGGAGACGAGGCGCCGACGCCGGCGGCCGCATACGTCGATCTCGTCGACACGGAGACCTCGACGGCGACGTCGCTCGGCAAGACGCCGATCGTCTGGAACGAGGCCAGCGCGACGAACCTGCCGACCGGCTCGATCATCCAGCTCTGGACGGGGAACGGCGCGACCGCGAGCACGGCTGTCGCCCAGCGGGGAGCGAAGGTGATCATGTCCCCGGCGTCGAAGACGTACTACCCGCAGAAGCAGGACTCCCGGCAGCCGCTCGGGGCGACCTGGGCCTGCGGCGGACCGTGCACCCTGCAGAACGCGTACTCGTGGAACCCTGCGACGTTCGTGTCCGGCATCGGAGAGGCGAGCGTGCTCGGCGTCGAGGGCGCATTCTGGGGCGAGTTCATCCGCGGAGCCGACCAGGCCGAGTACTACTCCTTCCCGCGAATGCTCGCCACGGCGGAGGTGGGCTGGACACCGCAGACGGCCCGCGACCAGGCCGACTTCCTCGCCCGGGTCTCGATGCTCGGCGGACGGATGACGCTCGAGGGCGTCAACTTCTTCCCGACGGCCGACGTGTCCTGGCAGACGCAGATCGGTGCCCGCGTGACCGCGCTCTCGCCGACTGCGGGAGGCAGCGCGAGCATCGACGTGTCCGTTCTCGCGCCCGGCGCGGCGGCGGCCGACCTGACCGCGACCGTCGACTGGGGAGACGGCACCAGTTCGCCGGTCACCCTGACGGCGGCGCGCACGTCCGATATCGCGGCGATGACGCTGAACTCGGCGTTCACCGCCACGGTCACGCACAGTTACGCGACGAGCGGCTCGGGGTATGTGGCCATCGTCGTGCACCGGGCAGGCTCCGATCAGGTCGTCACGCGCGTGCTGCACTGACGCTGCAATGACGCCGCACTGGTGCGCCGCCCCGACTCCGGATGCCCTGGGTCGGGGAGGCGAACCGGCGAAACTTTCTGTCGCCGAATTATGTCGGAGTGTTGACGGAAAAAATCCGGCTTCGTACGGTCGACCTATGACATCGCCCGTCGGAGTGCAAGCACTCATCCGACGCACCCACGAAGACAGGGTGCTGGCCGTGCTGCGCGACAGGGGCGCGATGAGCCGCGCACAGATCGCGCCGCTCGTCGGGCTCTCCCGCACGACCCTCTCCGAGATCACAGGAAGCCTGCTGGACACGCGGGCCATCGTCGTCACCAAGACCGATGCCGTCTCGCGCGAGGGCAGGGGCCGGCCGGCCGAACTGCTCGCGCTCGACCCGCGGGCCGGGCAGCACCTCGGCGCCGACTTCACCCACCGTGCCGTGCATGTGGCGGTCGCCGACGCGTCGCACGAGATCATCGCCTCCGGGTCGATGGAGTACCCGCACGGCGCGGAGTGGCGGGTGCGGGTCGAGGTGGCGCTCGCCCTGCTCGACGACCTCGAACGCAGCACCGGTGTCCATTACGACGCGCTGCAGGGCATCGGCATCGGCGTGTCCAGCCCGGTCTCGCGGCCGGAGGAGGGATCGGGAGAGCACCGCACGCTCGCCGGGGGTCCGCTCATCACGGCGACGATCGAAGACGCGTTCACCTCCCGCTTCGACGCGCCCATCCTGATCGACAACAACACCAGGCTGGCCGCACTGGCCGAGGCGGAGTGGATGCTCGGCCAGCCCACCAGAGACCTCATCTACCTGCGCCTGGCAGACGGCTGCGGCGGCGGCCTCGTCGTCGACGGAGCCCTCGTGTCCGGGCGCTCCGGTTTCGCGGGCGAGATCGGGCACGTCACGGTCGAGCCGGACGGTGAGCCGTGCTCGTGCGGAAAGCGCGGCTGCCTCGAGACGGTCGCGTCCCTCCGCGCGCTGACGGCGGCCGCGCATCCCTTCGGGGTGGCCTCGGCGGCCGAGCTCGCCCAGCGTGCACGGAGCGGCGATCCGGACGTGGTCGGGCTGCTCGCCACGGTCGGCGCGGTCGTCGGACGGACGCTGGCGATCCTGGGCACGGCGCTCTCCCCGAGCGAGGTCGTGCTCGGCGGCCAGGTCGTCGGCCTGCATCCGGTCTTCCTGGAGCGCGCGACAGAGGCGTTCCACCACGAGTCGCTCAGTCTGCCCGGCCACGTCCCCTCGGTGAGGCGGGCACGCCTCGGCGACGACTCCGGAGCGCTCGGCGCCCTGGTCGCCGCCTTCCACAACTCGCAGCTGCTTCCCACGGCGGCACCTGCACCATCCCTTCGTACGCGATCCCGCAAAGGAGCACAGATCCGATGAACCATCCACCCCGTTCCCCCCGGCGGAGAGGTGAGGCGACGTGACCGCCATGACGCAGAACACCGGCGCCATCGCCAGCCGCAGCGCCGCACGTGCCGGCCGCAAGCGCTCGAATCGCAACCTGGTGCTCACCGTGGTCTCGCTCGTCGGCGGCATCGCGATCTGGTGGCTGATCTCCCTCGTCGCGCCCCAGCTGCCCACCCCGCCCGCCGTGGCCATCCGCGGCTGGCAGCTCGCGGCGGACGGCAGCCTGTTCCAGGATGTCGGCGCCAGCCTGCTGCGCGTGCTCAGCGGCTTCGTGCTCGGCACGGCGCTCGCCATCCCCGTCGGCTTCCTGATGGGCTGGTACGCCACCGTGCGCTCGCTGATCGAGCCGTGGGTGCAGTTCTTCCGGATGATCCCGCCGCTGGCGATCATCCCGCTGGCCATCGTGCTCCTCGGCATCGGCGAGCAGCCGAAGATCCTGGTGATCTTCCTCGCCGCGTTCCTCTCCTGCGTGGTCTCCACGTTCCAGGGCGTGGTGAATGTGGACAAGACCCTCATCAACGCGGCCCGCGTGCTCGGCGCCGGCGACGGGACGATCTTCGCCCGCATCGTCGTGCCCGCGTCGTTCCCGTTCATCCTGGTCGGGATGCGCATCGGCCTCGGCGCCTCCTGGGCGACCCTGGTGGCCGCCGAGCTGATCGCCGCGCAGAACGGCATCGGCCACCGGATGCAGCAGGCGCAGTTGTACTACGACCTCCCGACGATCTTCGTCGGCCTCATCGTGATCGGTGTGCTCGGCCTGGCGATGGATCGCATCCTCCTGGCCGTCGAGAAGAAGTTGACCAGCTGGCAGGAGCGACGATGAGCGACAACCCCACCATCCGCATCGAGCACGTCCGCAAGACGTTCGACCTCAAGGGCGAGGAGTTCGTCGCCCTGGGCGACGTGTCCATCGACATCGCCGACAACGAGTTCATCACCATCGTCGGACCGTCCGGTTGCGGCAAGAGCACGCTCATGAACATCCTGGCCGGGCTCGAACAGCCGACAGGAGGACGGGCGCTGGTCAACGGCGCCGAGGTGCGTGGCCCCAGCCCCGACCGCGGCGTGATCTTCCAGCAGTACGCGCTGTTCCCCTGGCTGACCGTGCGGAAGAACGTCGAGTTCGGCCTCCGCACGGCCGGGATGCCGGCCGCCCAGCGGCGTGAGAAGGCGCAGCACTTCATCGACCTCGTCGGCCTCACCCAGTTCGCCGACGCCCTGCCCAAGATGCTCTCCGGAGGGATGCGGCAGCGCTGCGCCATCGCCAGGGCGTACGCGGTCGACCCGAGCATCCTGTTGATGGACGAACCGTTCGGCGCCCTCGACGCGCTGACCAGGGTGAACCTTCAGGAGCAGCTCCTCGACACCTGGTCGAAGGAGAAGAGGACCGTCGTCTTCATCACCCACGATGTGGACGAGGCCGTGTTCCTCGGCAACCGCGTGGTGGTGATGGCCGCACGACCGGGCCGCATCTTCGACATCGTCGATATTGATCTCCCGTATCCGCGCACCGAGGAGGTCCGGCTGAGCCCGGAGTTCCAAGACCTGCGCAACCGGGTCTGGCGTTCGGTCTATCACCAGGACAGGCCGACGCCCGTCGCTCACTGAGCGGCAGCACCAGACGCACGACGCACCACTTCTCACATTCCCCACCACCCGAAGGAGTACCACTATGCGCATTTCACGCACCCTCGCCGGCATCGCCGCCGGCGCCCTGGCGCTCGTCCTCGCCGGCTGTTCGGCTCCGACCTCCGCCGGTGAGAGCTCCGGCACAGCGGCCGCAGGCCCGGTCGAGACCGTCAAGGTCGGTTACATCGGCGACTACACAGGCACCAGCCTCGTCGCCATCGCCGACAAGGAAGACCTGTGGGCCAAGCACGGCCTCAAGGCCGAGCTGAGCACGTTCACCAACGGCCCCCTGCAGGTGCAGGCACTCAAGACGGGCGACCTCGACGTGGGATACGTCGGCCCCGGCGCCCTGTGGATGCCGTTCTCCGGCCAGGCCAAGATCCTGACGGTCGACGGCGTCGGCAAGGCGGACCGCGTGATCGCCCAGCCGGGCATCACCAGCATGAAGCAGCTCAAGGGCAAGAAGGTCGCCGTCGCCGAAGGTACATCGGGCGACATGATCCTCACCCTCGCCCTCGAGAAGGCGGGCATGTCCAAGTCCGACGTCGACATCGTCACCATGGACCCGTCCACCATCGTCTCCGCGTTCTCCTCCAAGCAGGTGGATGCTGCCGGGCTCTGGTACCCGCTGATCGACACCATCAAGAAGCAGGTCCCCGACCTGAAGGAGCTCGCCAAGGACGCCGACTTCGCCAAGGAGGTCAGCTTCCCCAACGCGATCGTCGGCGGCGTCGACTTCGTCACCAAGCACCCGGAGACCGCCAAGAAGGTCAACGCCGTGCTGCGCGACGCGATGGACTACCGGGCGAAGAACGGCAGCGAGACGATCAAGCTCGTCGCCGCCCAGCTCAAAATGGACGAGTCGACCGTGAAAGCCGACGCCACCAACGTCCAGGTGTTCACCGCGGCCGAGCTCGACAAGCTCACCAAGGACGGCACCGTCGACAGCTGGTTCACCGGCATGAGCGACTACTTCGTCAAGGCGGGCAAGCTGCAGAAAGCCGAGAAGGTCTCCTCCTACTACGACGCCGACCTCTACACAACGGCCGGCGAGTAGCCGCCGGGCGGGAGGGGCGCCGCGTGTGCCCCTCCCGCGCATCCACTGTCTCCGCGCCCGCCGCACCCATCGAAGGGGAGTTCCTCCGCCCATGCGCCCATCCGTTCGCCGTCCCAACATCGTGCTCATCCTCACCGACGACCACGCCTCCCACGCGGTCGGGGCGTACGGCTCCGTCGTCAACGAGACGCCGCGCATCGACGAGATCGCGGCGGCGGGACGACGCATCGACAACTGTTTCTGCACCAACGCGCTGTGCACGCCGAGCAGGGCGACCATCCTCACCGGCACGTACAGCCACGTCAACGGCGTCACCACCCTCGACACCCCGATGGATGCGTCCCTCCCCACCTTCGTCTCGCAGCTGAAGGAGTCCGGCTACCACACCGGGATCGTCGGCAAGTGGCACCTCGGCGAGGGAGAGGGGCACGACCCGCAGGGCTTCGACTACTGGGCGGTGCTGCGCGGCCAGGGAGAGTACTTCGACCCGCAGGTGCTCACGGAGGACGGCGTCGAGATCGTGCAGGGCTACGCCACCGACATCATCACGGATCTGGCCCTGGACTGGGTCGACTCGCTCCCCGACGACGGCCGCCCGTACTGCCTGCTCATCCACCACAAGGCGCCGCACCGCGCCTGGGAACCCGACGAGAAGCACGCCGATCTCTACAGCGACCCCATCCCGGTGCCCGGCACCTTCACCGACGACTACAGCACCCGCTCGATGGCCGCGCACCACGCCACCATGCGGATCGCGGACTACCTCACCACAGACGACCTCAAGATCAGCCCGCCGGAAGGGCTCACATACGAGGAGTCCGCGCTGTGGAAGTACCAGCGATACATGGAGGACTATCTGCGCTGCGTCGCGTCGGTCGACGACAACGTCGGCAGGGTCATCGACCGTCTGCGGGAGCGGGGCGAGTTCGACGACACCCTCCTGATGTACACCTCCGACCAGGGCTTCTTCCTCGGCGACCACGGCTGGTTCGACAAACGCTTCATGTACGACGAGTCCATCAGGATGCCGCTGCTGATGAGCTACCCGGCCAGGATCGCCCCCGGCGCCCCGCTCACGCAGCTCGTGACGAACGTCGACTTCGCCCAGACCATCCTCGACGCGGCGGGCACCCCTGCGCTGCCGGAGATGCAGGGCGTCAGCTTCCTCCCGCAGCTGACCGAAGAGCCGGACCGTCCCACCCGCGATGCCGTCTACTACCGCTACTACGAGAACGACGACCAGTTCCACCACGCGCTCGCGCACTACGGCATCCGCACCGACCGCTACAAGCTCATCTACTTCTACAACGACGGGATGGGCCACCCCGGCTCGTCCGGGTTCAGCTACCCGCCGGAGTGGGAGCTCTACGACCTCGCCGCCGACCCGGAGGAGCTCCGCAACGTGTGGGGCGACCCGGCATACGCCACGATCCGGGACGAGCTGACCGCCGAGCTGTGGCGGCTGCAGCACGACCTCGGCGACGAACCGCACCCGAGCCAGCCGGAACCCCGGCTGCTCCGGGAGGGCCTGGTCGCGGCAGAGGCGAGCCGGTGAGCCGCTTCCCGTCCGCGGTCTTCGCGCACGGCAGCGAGCCGGATGCGCGGTTCAGCCTGGCCAACGAGCGCACCTTCCTCGCGTGGGTGCGCACCGGGCTCGCCCTGCTCGCCGGAGGCGTCGCGCTCGAAGCGTTCGGACTCGGCCTCCAGCAGGGGATGCGGACGGCCGCATCCATCGTCCTCATCGCCGCAGCGCTCGTGGTCCCGATCCAGGCGTGGCTGGGCTGGATGCGCGCAGAGCGTGCCCTCCGCCTCGGCACGCCGCTGCCCGCCCCGGTCTCCGCCCTGCCGCTGGCGCTCGTGGTCGCGGCGGTCGGCGTGCTCGTGCTGCTCGGCGTGGTGCTGCGGTGACCGCCGTGGGCGACGGCGTCCTCTACGACGCCGGCCTGCAGCCGGAGCGGACGGCTCTGGCGTGGCGGAGGACGTGCCTCGCGTTCCTGGTGCTGTCCGGCGCCTCCATCCGGGTGCTCCCCGGGCAGCTGGGGGTCGCGGGGTATGTCGCGTCGGCGCTCGCGGTCGTGCTGTCTGCGGCCCTGCTCGCTGTTGTGCACCGGCGGTATCTGCAGCATTACCGGCAGCTCACCGGGGCGCGCGCGGGCGGGGGCGCCGTGCTTGCAGGGACGGCGGCGCTGGCACTCGCGCTGGCGATCCTCGGGGCCGTCAGCATCCTGATGGGGGCGGCGTCGTGAGCGGGGCGCGTCCGAACATCCTGTTCCTGATGACGGACCAGCACCGCGTCGACACCCTGCCCGCCTACGGGAACCCCACGGTGCAGACGCCCGCCATCGACCGCATCGCCGCCAGGGGCACGGTCTTCGAGCGCTGCTACACGCCGAGCGCGATCTGCACCCCGGCGCGCGCCAGCCTCCTCACCGGCCTGCACCCGTTCGAGCACGGGCTGCTCAGCAACTACGAATGGAACTCCGGCCACCGCGAAGAGCTGCCGGACGGCCTGCCGACGTTCTCGGCAGCGCTGCGCGACGAAGGCTACGCGATCGGCCACGTCGGGAAGTGGCACGTCGGGCGCCACCGCGGGCCTGACGCGTACGGCTTCGAGGGCAGACACCTGCCCGGCGCACTGAACCCGTACGACGACGAGGACTACACGGCCTGGCTCGACGAACACGGATACCCGCCCTTCGCCGCGCACGAGCCGGTGTACACCAGCGCGGCCGACGGCAGCAGGGGCCACCTGATCGCTGCGAGGCTCGCGCAGCCGACGGAGGCCACGTTCGAGGCGTACCTCGCCGACCGGGCCATCGAGATGCTCCGGCGCTTCGCCGACGACGGCCGCCCGTTCTCGCTGTCACTGCACTACTTCGGCCCGCACCTGCCGTACCTGCTCCCGGACGAATGGTACGACCGCTACGACCCGTCGGAGGTGGTGCTCCCCGCATCCATGTCGGAGACCTTCGCGGGGAAGCCGGAGGTGCAGCGCACGTACAGCGCGTACTGGGGAGCTGACAGTTTCGACGATGCGCAGTGGCGCAAGCTGACGGCGGTGTACTGGGGATACGTGGCGATGATCGACCACCAGTACGGCCGCGTCCTCGACGAGCTCGACCGTCTCGGCCTCACCGACACGACCGCCGTGTTCGCCACAGCCGACCACGGGGAGTTCACCGGGGCGCACCGCCTGAACGACAAAGGCCCGGCGATGTACGAGGACATCTACCGCATCCCGGGCATCGTCAGCATCCCGGGCGGAGAACCGGGGCGGCGTGCGGAGTTCGTCAACCTGCTCGACTTCACCGCGACGATCCTCGACCTGGCAGGGGCGCCGACGGCAGGCTGCCGGGGCCGGTCGCTGCTCCCGCTGCTGAGTGGCAAGCCTGCGGACGGATGGCGGGACGAGCTGATCGCCGAATTCCACGGCCACCATTTCTCGTACGCCCAGCGGATGCTCCGCACCGACCACCACAAACTGGTCGTCAACCCCGAAGGCATCGACGAGTTCTACGACCTCGACGCCGACCCCCACGAGCTTCACAACGCGATCGACGTGCCCCGGCACGCGGCCACGGTCCGCGACCTGCGCCTCCGCCTCTACCGGGAACTCGTCGCCCGCGGCGACCGCTTCGCCCAGTGGCTGGCGTTCCGCGGTGGCATCCCGGAGTCGGAGCGCGTGCGGCCGGAGACGGCGGTGGAGGCGCGGATCGGCTGAGCGGTTGCATGGGTGCCGTGCGGCGCATCCATAGGACGCGGCGGTAGCATACGAGCCGGGCGGCCGACGGGCCGCAGAGCGGAGCCGCGAGCATGACGAACACCGACGCACACGTCCCGGCGGGATGGTACCCGGACCCGAGCGGCGCCCAGCAGCTGCGCTGGTGGGACGGAACGCAGTGGACGGCGCACTTCGCGCCGCTGGCGGGCGCGGCGCAGGCACAGCAGCAGCAGCCGGTGCAGCCGCAGCCGGTCTACGCCCAGCAGCCTGCATACACGCAGCAGCCCGGCTACGCCCAGCAGCCCGCATACGGTCAGACGTACGCCCCGGTCCGCCCACGCCTGGCCGACGGCGCGCGCATCTACAACGTCTACATCTGGCTGGTCGTCGCGCTCCCGTTCGTGAGCCTCGTCCTCCTGCCGTTCTACCAGCCCCATTTCGACGTCGTCGCCACCGAGCACGGCTACACCAGCTACGGCAACCCGTTCGGGATGTTCGGCCCGATGTACTTCGCGATCGTCGGCATCGGATTCCTCGCATACGCCCTCAGCGTCGTCTTCTCCTGGCTCGACTACCGGGAACTCGAACGCATCGGCGTCGTCCGCCCGTTCCACTGGGCCTGGACGTTCCTCAGCGCCCTCGTCTACGTGATCGGCCGCAGCGTCATCGTCCGCCGCGTCGCCCCCGGCCGAGGCCTCGCCCCGATCTGGGTCACCATCGGCCTCTACGTCCTGTCCCTCATCGTCACCATCGCCTGGACCGTCTCCTTCGTCTCCACGATGGTCCACGACCTGCCGATGCGGAACCTCGGCGCCTGACCCCGGATGCGCCCCGCGTCCTGAGAGGTCGGTGTCCGACCCCGCCTGAATCGTCCGTTATGATGGCTGTCGTGCGTCCGTTCACGGTCGCTCAGGAGACGTCGCATAGTTCGGCCTAGTGCACCACCCTGCTAAGGTGGAGTGCCCGTTAAGGGCACCGTGGGTTCAAATCCCACCGTCTCCGCAACAAAAGTGCTGATAAGCGGCCGTTTCTAAAGCTTTGTAGCGCACTAGTCGAGGCCTTTCGAACTTTCAGGAACCGTGCCCCAGGACAGCGCTGGGACAGCAGGTGTGTCCAGAAGGGCGAGGGCTGCCCGGTTGGCATCAATGCCGAGGACATGAGCGTAGGTGGACAGCAGCACTGTCGGGTTCTTGTGCCCTGACCACTCGGCGGCAGTCTTGACGTCTACGCCGCGAAGCAGCCAATACGAAATTGCGAAGTGCCGTAGCGCGTGGATCGTGAGCCCGCGGCACGTTGTCGCATTCCACTGCACCTGACGGCGGAACAAGTTTCCTCTCAACTGCTTCCCCGTTTTCGAACGAAACAGGTGTGCTCCGGGAGGAACGCCTTCAACTCGAGGGGCCACGATCTCCAAGGCCCGCGGACGCAGGGGAATCGTTCGGGACCGTACCTCGCCGGAGTTGCTCTTCAGCGTCTTTTCGGCGTAGCCATCTGATTGTGCGCGCCATACATGCAACGCCGGCATCGGAATCTGCGCCACGTCTTCAACGCGTAACGCCCTCAGTTCTGACCACCGCAGGCCGGTGAGCCCGAGAAACTCAGTCACCTCGGCCATTGCAGGGTTAACTACCCGCTGCGCCTCGATGGTTCTCGACATCTCTTCGGGCGTCCATGTATCCGCTTTGGGTCGCGAAGGGAGGCCGATAACCACAGGCATGCGAGCACCCCGTACGGGGTTTGCTGGTGCGAAGTGTTCTGAGACGGCGTACTCGAATAGAGCGGAGAGGGTGACTCTTATCCGAGTAACGGTCGAACGCGCGAATCCGCCGGCCAGCAGACCTGCTAGCAGGTCGTGTACGTCGGATGCGGTGACCGTGGATACCGGTCGACGCAGCCACGTCGAAGGCACGTGGCGAAGGTTGTCCGAGTCGGTACGCCACGTGTGCGGAGAAACGCGCGTCTGCCGAGCGTTGAGAAACCGAGTTATCAGCCCGGCGACAGGCAGCAGTGACAAGGAAGGGGAGGGAATCCCTCCCAGCGAGAGAACGCGGTACTGTTCCTTCTCCCAGGCTTGGGCGTCCGCCTTTCGCTCGAATGATCGAGTTCCCACCACTACGTGGTCCAGAAAGACGCGCACGCGATATTTGCCTGAAGGGCGCTTATCGATTGCCATTACGGCATCACCACATGGGAACCCGTCAGCTCCTCGACGTCGGCTAGGCGGTACCGACGTATCCGTGGCGTGAGGTTCACCGGGCGCAGCGGACAAGTTCCTTGATCCACCAGGCGCGCGAGCGTGGTCCGGTCAATTCGGAGTATCGCTGCCGTCTCTGCTTCTGTCAGAAGTAATGGCGCAACGGTATTTGCGTTGCCCCGAACCGGACCTCTTCCTTTGTTCATGTCCCCTCCATCTGCTCCTACTTTGACCTTTGCGCTCATGTCGTTGGCGACCTGTCACTGAACGTGACTCGAGTCCTGGAGCTCCGGGGCTGCCATCGCTTCCAACTCGCAACACGCGGCCTCCAGGCACAGCGCGATCAGTTGCGCTTGCTCTGCGGCCCTTCGCACCAGGGCGGCAACGAGTCGCTCGCGAACGGATATGGGGGAGGTCTCGTCCTCACCGAGCGATCGCTCGAACCCTCTCGCCAATCGGCTCAGCACCTCACCGAAGTTGTAGCCGCCGGCAGCCTCGAGATTCGCAAGGATGTCGCATAGCTCGTGTCCCGAGATGGGCCTCCCTGTAACTGTCACACTCAAGTGATGCATCCCGTCGAACAGCTCGATGCCGATCTCTCTCGTGCTGCGCATCATCACTCCCGGTTACCGGAGCTGAACGCGGGGAATTGTGCTTGGTCGATGCTGCTCAGACGCATGTCTTAATTCCTCTGTCTCGTTGCAGGTGACAGCGCCGGTTGGCGGGCACAACAATTAGTGCACACGGCCGAATCTGACAGCGGAAGGCCAGACGAGTGTCAGAATGTGTCAGAGGTTGCAGGCAAGATCTGGTTTGGGGAGCCTCATGACCGTGATTCAAAGAGCGGCTGGCGTCGGAACTGGACGCCTCTTGGCCGAGCAGATGGATAAGCAGCGGATAAGCATCCGCGATCTCGCTTCTCGCGCTGGATGCGACGAGCGCACCGTTCAACGCGCGATCAGGGGCGAGACCACGCCCAAGACTCGGATTGCCGAAGAGATGGCAGCGGCCCTTGGCGTCACGGCTGAGGATCTATGGCCGCGTTTCGGCATTCGACACGCCATTCACGACGCGACCATCGAAGTCCGATTGTTCCCGTCGCGGGCCCATGTCCCAATCGATCTGTGGCGCGAGATGTTCGAGGCTGCCACCGAGCGCATCGACATCTGCGTCTACGGCGGCACCTTCCTTTGGGACGCGCTTCACGGGTTCACCCGCATCATCAAAGACGCGGCCGCGCGCGGCACGAAGATTCGTTTTGCAGTAGGCGCACCGGATTCAGAGGGTGTCCTGCGGCGCGGTGCGGAGGAGAGGATCGGCGACGCACTTGCTGCGCGTTGCAGAATGACCCTTGTCCACCTTGAGCCGCTGGGTAGCGTCGAGGGCGTTGAAATTCGCACCCATGGCACGCCGCTCTACACCTCGATGTTCTTCATCGACGACATGCTCTACGCCAACCACCACATCTTCGGCTCCCCAGCCGGAGAGAACCCCGTGATCGAGCTACCCAGAGAAGCCGAGCCCGAACTGTGGGACACCTACGCAGTCGCGTTCGACGCCGTATGGAGCAGCGCAAGACTGGCCAAGTTCCCAATCGAAAGCTGAGGCAGTGGCGCGAATCGACTACTACAACGACCCTGACGCGCCGAAGGCGAACAGCGTCGTGCCATCGACCACGGCAGTCGTACTTGACGACCAAGGACGCATTGCCCTCGTGCATCGAAAAGACAACGGGCTCTGGGCATTGCCCGGCGGCGGCATGGAACTCGGCGAAAGCATCGAGGACTGCGCTGTGCGCGAAGTCAAGGAAGAGACTGGCCTCGACGTGGAACTCACCGGCCTCGTCGGTATCTACACAAACCCCCATCACGTCATGAAATACGACGACGGAGAAGTCCGGCAGCAATTCTCGATCTGCTACACGACAAAGCTGATCGGTGGCGAGCTTGCCTTCGATTCCGAGTCGACGGAAATATTGTGGGTCGAACCCCTGGAGATCGCCGGTCTGCCGATGCACCCTTCGATGAGGCTACGGATCAACCACTACCTCGAACGACGTGATGCGCCCTACCTCGGCTGAGCAGCCCGAGCGGGCGCCAATCTAAGCTGCTCCTCGATTCGAGCAACCGTGGCAAGCAGCTCGTCAGACGATCGCGAGACCGCTGAATGCACCGGATCATCGCGCGAATAGCGAGAAAGGATTTCCGATACGCGCCTCTCGGCGTCGATTGGTGCCCCATCGGGCGCCGTGGTCATGTCCGCGTATGTCACCACGTCAAGGACGACACTGGGTGGACGATCGAACTCCGCCAGCTCGTCCGTAAGCCCGCGCTCGATTGCTTCGGCACTGGCTCCGGAATGGTGCGCGATGAGCGAGACAACCAGATCGGGCATACCAGCAGACTTGGCGAACCTCGCACCATCCACAGGATGAAAACCCGTCATTGCGATGCTCGGTGCGTAGCCAACATCATGCAGCCAAGCCGCGGCAACGACCGCGTCGGCGTCTCGTGCGAGAAGCCTCGGGGAGATATCGGACGCGGTTCTCGCAACGCCAAGGACGTGCGCCCACCGCTGGGGCATGGCAACGGCCAAACGCTCGCTCGCGAGTGTTCGAGCTCGGTCGACCAGATCCTTGTTCATCGCTACATAGCGTAGGCGCACCGCGTGGGCGCATGACCGGCAGTCACCCTAGCCAGGTATCTGGACCCCTCGCAGGGCATGACCTGCGCCGGATACGACCTTTCGATTGCTCGAGCGGCGAGGCTGAAGTTCTACCATTGAACTACACTCGCGCGGCCCGGAATCCCAGTAGAACACTGGGAAGTAACGCTGCCGCCCAGACTACCCGCTCAATGGTTTTTGGCCAAACTCACCGTTTACACCGCTTTGAGTTATTGGTGTCCGCCGAAGGTCGTTGCCCAGCGATGATTTCGTTCTGCTGGTCGAAATGGGAGCATCCCGCTACCCCGACTTGTAGTGTGCATTCATGGCTGAGGACTCGGGTGAGCATCTTCGAGCCTCAGCCGATCGCAATGCGATGTACAGAGCTCGCTGCGCAAACGTCGCAACGCTTTGTGGCGCGGCGGCGGGAGTCCTCGCAGCAGCCCTTTTCGTTCAGCAAGGGCGGCTTCATGCTGGTGTCTACCTCCATGCCGGCGTCGCTGGATTCTGCTTTCTCGTCTTGGCAACTGTCGCATTCGCTGCTGGGTCCATCTACTTTGCAGAGAGCGCCGATGCGACAGACGAGACCAAGGAGCAGCGCGACGAGAGGCTTCGGGCGCACGCCGACACCGTGTTGAATCGGATCAAGGTTCGTCTGCGGGCGGGGAAGTGGCTCGCTGGTGCTGCCGCCGTCGCAGTGTGCGTCTCCCTTGCCTTGGCGTTCTCGGAGGTTGACCAGGAACAACGGGTTCGCATTGTTGGCAATGGATTGGACACAGCCCGAGCGGCTTGTCCCTTGTTGGACGAGTCAACAGTGCTCGATGCTCAATCCGCGGACCTGTACGGCGGGAACGAGTCGGTGGCAGTGCAACTCGACTCTCGCCGGTGTCGCTTGGGCGCCGAATCGCCGACGACAACTATCTTCGTTAGCCGAAGCGATCTGGTAATCGATCGCTGATGCCAGGGATAACGGTCGCTTGGGCCGAGGCCGAACGACTCGGAGATATTTCATGGCAGGCGAGCCTCGTCGATTTGATCGGCGAACTCAACGCTGATTACGAGGTTCGCTTCGCACTCCAGGGCGAGCCAGTCAATGTGCTGGTCGTCGGTTACCGTGCCTCAGATCATCCCTCCGTTGCGGCGGGTAGGCGCGTGGCTGAGCAGGTCTATAGGTGCCGACTCGAGGACTTGGACGCAGTCGCCCTCGTCGCGTGCGACAGATGTGAGCCGGCTCTACTGGTGGACCCCATACGTGATCTACTCAAGCAGCAGGTCCCAGATCATGTGACGTTTGCCACGGGCTATAGAGCAGACTCCGCTGGCGAACTTAGTTACCACCTGAGGCAATTCCTACTTACCTACATAGGCCAAAAGAACTTAACCGGACTCAGCCTGACAAGACGCGAGCGGTCAACAATGAGAGGAGATGACTTTTGACAAACACTGGTATCGAGTGGCTGGCAGCCGTCGTCGCGCCCTGGACGGTGTCCACCCACCCAAACTTCTCGGCCCCCATCGCGGATGAGGCTAGCCGGCTGGCGTTGGTCGTGGAACGCCGACCTTTCGAGACGGACCAGACTGCGATCGCGTCCGCAGTGGCGGCGACGGAAGCTTCAAACATCGTTGCTTTGAGTGCGATGTCGCTTTCACTCGAAACGCAGGAGGACGCAATCGTCGGCCTCTGGAGTCTGGCAGAGGACCCAGCGCTCTCCTTCGGTCAGCGGGTAGCTTCGGCCGCGTTTGCCGCACTTGGGTCCCTTGAAGCGGATCAGCCGGAGCTTACTGCTGACAAGCTCGGCGAGCTCGCTCGGAATGGGAAAGAAGCGGGGTCTCGCGATTATCCCGGCAGCCATGCGCTACTCGAGGCGTATTTGCTTCTGCTCGTGTGTGCCCGCCGGCAGGACGGGCAGCAGTTTGAGTTGGCCCGTGAGGCATGCGCCGAGTGTCTTGAGATTCTTAGGCGTGAAAACTTAGGGCCGCTGGAAACCTTCCCGGTGAGCGAAGGCATCAGCTGGGACTCTTCCATGGTGCAATCGGACATTCACGCAACTCTCCTCCGTCGTGCCATGGGCGAATGGGCTCATCTTCAATTCATGCGGGATAACAGTTGGACCGCGGCCGTGCGCAGCAGGGCTACTTGGATCGACTATCGGGTTTCCGGTGCATTCGAAGACCGCGATTCGCGAGTGCTGCTTGAACAGTGGGAAGACCGGTTCGAGTCCAACTCTGGAAAGGTCGTGATGGGTCGTACCCCGCTTTCCGAACTCGGATACGGTGCCTATCTGATTGCGGAACTTTCCGGATCAAGCTCGCTAATGCATCGCGCTCGAGAATCGCTTGGCAAGCTTCGACTGCTTGCAAGCGAGAGCGGCATTTTCGAAGCACGCGAAGCCATTCGACTGCTACGACAGGCAGGAAGCACGGGGTCGCTGCAAACGGCCCTTCGATTCATTCAGAGCGAAGGGCCAAGTGACGCCCTTTACCGAGAGGCCAAGGTAATCACCGACCGCCCCTCGAGCTCCCAGAGAGCTACGGAGGCGGACCTTCTCGTGCTGGACTTCGCGGCCGACTTGCTTGACCGCGACGAGCTTATGCGGGCCATCGATATCGCTGAACGTTCGATTGACGCTGAGCGTCTCAACGGTCCTGCCGGTTGGTCGGCTCACGATAGGGTGTGGCGGACTCTGAAGCGACTAGCTCCAGGCAGCGGGGCCGACGCCTACTTAGCGCAGAAAGCGTTGGATGCGGCCACCGAAGGTGTTGATGAGCCTGTGGCCTCGGCGATCGCGCTTACTCTCGAAAGCCTGGATTGGGCTGAAGTCGAGGAAGAGCTTCGAGCGGCCTGGATCGAGTGGTACCAGTCGCAGTCGGCCGGCGCGGCAGTATTGCGTGAAGCAGTTGCTGAGTGTCTGGACTTGGACAATGTTCGCGAGCTGTCCACCGTCATCGATGTCGCGCGGCTGGTTGATGACCGGGAGCGGGATCCAGCACCTGACGATCTGGACCAAGCACAGGCCATCATTGTCGGCGCGCTCCGAACGGAGACGGCAACCGCAGTCCAGGGGGGATATTCGATCGGCGGTGTCGATCTGGGTGATGTCGCTGTTGCTTTCGCCATGCGGTTCGATTCGATCGAAGTCTGGCGTGAAGTTTGTGAAATGCTGCTCGCTAACGTCGATGCCGCCTTCAAGGCGCGAGCCCTCGA
The DNA here is from genome assembly GCF_002105485.1 of Leifsonia sp. NCR5. Lineage (NCBI taxonomy): Bacteria > Bacillati > Actinomycetota > Actinomycetes > Micrococcales > Microbacteriaceae > Leifsonia > Leifsonia sp. NCR5. The sequence goes on along the minus strand of NZ_NCSR01000013.1, from coordinate 64,634 downwards.
ACGCATCGCGAACTTTCCGTCCCAGGTTCCGGCGACCGTTCGCGAAGTGCTCTCGACCCGGTGGGAGGCGATTTCCGGGAGTTCCTACAGGGTGTTGTTGGCGCGATCTTCTGTCAAGGAGGGGTTCCCTTCGGCGCTTCGCGCCGGGGAGTCGCTTGGCATTCAGGACGGCAGCTCGCTCGTTGACCAGCTACTGAGGTGGTCGTCGGGCGACGAAGGCTCCCGAATCGAAACAGCAAGGTCTGTGCCCGCTGCGATGACAAATACCTCCAATCCGATATGGGGTCACTACCTTCTGCTTCAGCTTTCCTACGATCGAAGCCCGGATGTTCGAGCTGAGGCCGCGAGAGCAATGGTCCGGGTACTCGCCGCGAGCACTGACGCGTCAGCCGAGCTTACGAAGCGTCTGGTGGAATTGCTGACGTCCGACGGCCAACGTGTACCTCTGCGAATAATTCATGCCATTCAGCAATTCGGGCTCGACGGACCGCTTTCGGCGCTCAGAGAGCCACTTCAGGCAATCGCGAATCAGGAGACGCCTCGCGTCCTCAGCCGTGCAGCTCGGTACGCCTTCACAGTGTCTGATGAGAGGACGTCGGACGTATAGCTGCGAGGCATCTATAGCGTGACCGCAACTCGACGGTGGCCTACGGCAGACTTGACGCGTGCGTTACGACCCGCCAAACCCTAGGCCGTTCGGGGTTTCTGACATAGAAGCAATTGAATTGTGTAGGGAGTGGATGGTCGCCCTCGGTGCAAGGGAGGCGGTCGTCTCTGCCGGTCCAGCGCGCGCGACGTGCGACCTATACAGCTCTCGGTACCTGGCCTGGGTTGACAATGGCCGTGGCAATCTCGACGTCGACGTCGTTGAGAAGGCTGCACGAGTGGCGGCAGCAGATGGCCGTCAACCGCTCATCTTCCAACGGGGCGGTGTGCGCCCCGTTGCGCAAGAACGTGCCGACGCTCTTGGGGTGGCACTGCTCAATTACCGCGAACGGGACCGTGCACTCGATGGCAGGAGTCGACTTGGGCGGGAAATCGTCGCGACCGGTCTGACAGGGACGTAACCGAACTCTGACGGCTCAGCGTGTCAATGTGGAGGACGTTGCGTCGGACGTAGGAACCGTCCGTGAAGCGTCGATTCTTGCCGCCCTGCCGAGTTCTTGGCGGGCCGCGATGCGGGACTTTTCTATGGTCTCTTCCCCGAGCTGTCGCTGCATCGTGGCCGCCAATTCTGTCTTGGCCGCCTCACCTGTTGACGCGATGATGACTGTGTCGTTCCGCGCACGTCCGCGAGTGAGTCCGACGTAGAGGCCGGCCGCGTCGACGCCTGGTCCCACGATGGCGCGATCTGTGGTCTCGCCTTGGACGCCGTATACGGTGCTGGCGTAGCCGAGGTGCAGGTTGGAGCTCGCGTATTCGCGCGTGATTCTCCGCAGCGCGGTCGAGTCGGACACGGACACCAGGGTGAGGTGCGCGTCCGTGATATTCCTAATGATCCAGTTCTGCCGATTCTCTACACCGGATGCGTTGTCGTTCCGTCGGGTCTGAACCACATCCCCAATGAAGAGGGGCTGCTCTGACTGCCCAAGCGCCGAGCGGCGTGTGTCGAGCGCGCCCGACTCTATGCGCCGGGTCTGTATCGCTTCGTTGATCTCTTGAGCCTCCGCGTGTGTCGCTGTGACGAGCGCGATAGTCTCCGCCTTTCGTGACGACTCGAGCCACGCGGCGACCATCGCCTGATGAGCCTCAGCCTCGCTGGAGACGCGCATGAGATGTCCCGTGCGTTCAATCTCCTCGGCGATCGCCCGAGACTCAGCCGAACCACGTGAGTCGCGCAGACGCGCGGACAGGTCTGCCCATTCGGGGTCGCGGAAGCGGTGGATCTCGGTGAGCTCGATCTTCTCGAATGCCGAGCGCCGGAAGAGCGCCATAGCGCCGGAATGCCCGACGGGGAGGGCTTGGTAGTCGTCGCCGACGACCGCGACGGTCGCGCCGGTGCGGTGGATGACATCGATGAGGGCGTTTGCGGCTTCGAGGTCGAGCATGCCGGCCTCGTCGACGACGATTCGATCGCCAGGGCGGATCCGCGTGCGGGCGCCCTGATATCGCTGCCCGGTGGTGGGGTCGGTGTCGCCGGGGTTGAGGCGAGTCCATTCTGTGTTCCCGGCGGCACCTGTGTTCCATCGCCAACCGTAGTCATGTAGGAGCTGGTGAAGGCTTGATGCGGCGCTGTTGGTTTCGCGTCCGGCGACGGTTGAGGCCTTCTTGGTAGGAGCGACGATGATCAAGTCGTGCCCGTGGCGGCGAAGTGCGGCGACGGCGACCTTCAGCATCGTGGTTTTGCCGGTGCCGGCGGCTCCCGTGATCGCGACGACGGAAGCGGCTCCGGCGATGGCGGAGGCGCCGTCGGTTTGGTCGTTGTCTAGGAATCGGTTCAGGTCGAGGGCGTGGGCGATCGCTGTAATCTCCTCGACTGGAGCGGGTGCACCGGGCGCCGAGAGCGCTTCGATGCGGTTGGCGATCGTGGCCTTCAATGCTGCGGTCGAGGTGGCCATGCGGGACTTGATATGCGCTGGGACGTCGCTGTCCTCCAGCAGGGTGACGGTAAGTGCTCGAGTGGATGCAACGACCTGATCGGCTATCGTGGCGAGTTCCGCGCGTTCAGCGATTACCCCGGTGGCGGCAATGGTGCGGACGGCTCCTGCTCGCAGGTCCATCATGCTGAAGCGTCCGCCCGTGCTGGTTGAGCGGGCGTCGGCATCGACGATGGCTTTCGCGGCGAGGAGTTCGATGTCGAGATCAGCGAGCGACGCCGTGGCAGCCGCGACCGGAGAGCGGTCTCGGCGCAGCGCAGGGTCGGCCGTCAGGAGTTCGTGTTGGATGAGCTTTGCCCAGTCGTCGGAGTTGAGGTCGACGGGTTTGTTGGGTCGGCCGGTGGCCCACGCCCATCGGTCGATCTGGTTCAGCACGTCGTGGGAGGGCTCTTGCCCGGGGTGCTGCTGCTTCCACCAGGCGGTGCGGACGATCTTGTTGGCTTCGATCTGCGCGGACCGCTTCGACAGCGGCCGCACCAGGTGCCGCAGTTGGGTGATCTCCCCGTCCTCGTTGAGGGTGAACCCTTTCGCGGCGAGAGCGCTGATCCAGGTCGGGTCGGTGCGGGAGGCGAGGTCGCCCTCGGCGTTGATCACGTTCTGCAACCTCAATGCCACTCTCGTGTCGATGTTGGACCATTTGCCGTCGACGCCTTGGACTTTGACGTTCAGCCAGAGGTGGCGGTGCTTGTGCGGATCCAACGAACGAGAACGTTCGTGGCGGAGCTCAACGACCTCGATCCGGGCCAGGTTCTCCCGGATAGTGCCGCCTTTGCCGCGGCGGGCGTTGAGCTCGGACTGCCACAGCTTCACAATCCGGTCGCGGAGTCGGTCTTGCAGATCCTCGTAGGCTGCGGCCAGATCGGTGTCCAGCATGGCGGCGATCGAGAACGACTTTGGTGCGTTGATTGTCGTATCCAGAATCAGGTCCGCGACCGGGGACTCGAGGTCCCGACCACGGCGCTCCCCGGTGAGCGGGTCGGACCCGTCGACCCACGCTTTGAGCTGATCCCGGGTGAGGAGGTCATCGCGGATGGCGCCGTTCTCGACGATGTAGCGGGTCATCACCGCGTCGGCGTAGCCGGCGGCGGCGATCACACCGTCGGCAGTTTTGGCGGTGAGGGTCGCGTCACAAACCCCGTTGAACGCGTAGTCGACGGCTTGCTTGACACCATGGGACTGCTGTCCCCGCTTCCACCTGGCTACTCCACCTCGCACCCGCACTCACCTCCCGCGCACCTCGTCTCGGGCTTCCCGAAATGGGCAGTCTTGTCCTTTCGAAAAAGACTCCGTCTACTTAGAACTTCCGGTTCCAAGGTCGTTTTGGCGCGCAAACGGCCCAAACGTCCGAAACCCGCTAGAAACTCATCAGAGTCGAGCGGCTTCTCCCCTTGGTGAGCCGTGCCGGGAGGCCACGCGAACATGGCCCGCCTAACCACCGATGTGGGTTTGAGACGACTGCGGCGCAGCGTGTTCGATGGTGCGGTCGCAGAGGCGGACAGCGGACGTGCAGGCCGCTTCTGCTGTAAATCCGGCGAGCTTTCCGGAGCCGCCGACGGCGTACTGCGCCGCGGTGCGGTTCCCGAAAGCGGTGCCCTCATACCTACACGTTGTGTTTCCGAGGAGGTTTTGACGCGCAAATTCGAATTTCGCAGAAACCGTTCACTGCCCGACCGCATCTCGCCGCCGGGCATTCCCCCTTTCCAACTCGCCAAACAGCCCGACCGCGCAGTCGAGTCGACAGTGGGTGGGTCAGAAGTGTGCGGACTGCAGCGGGATGACCCAGAGCGAGACGGGTGAGGTTGACGAACGGCACACATGCCGTCTCCGCTGTGAGGGCGGCGAGCCAGCCGATTGCAGTGTGCGGGTCGGCCGCGATCGCCCATCCGTCCATCACGTATGTGCTGACTGTCTCAACGCTTTTCTTTTTCCCCGCTGCGGTCGGGTTTGAGGACCCTTCCACGCCGATGAGTCCGCCTTGCAGTTCCGGTGCCATGTTGCTGGTGTCGATGATGAATACCCGCATCTCACTCACTCCCAAGGTCGATCGTTTTGAGCGCCTTTCCGGCGAGTGATCGATAGCGAGTGGGAGGCGCGCAGTGCCGGGTCTGTGGAATAGCGGAGCGGAGTGAGCATATGCCGCGAAAGCCCGGCACGGAGCTCCGGGAACGAACTACGATCGGGCGACGGAAAGGCCCTCAATCCTCAGCAGCGCTGCGCCGTCTGCGGCGTCCTCGTCCATCGGCATGCGGTCATGATTGTGGCCCCGTCATCGTCTCGGGTTACAACGCGGGACCACTTCTCAGACACCCTGCATCACCATGTCGCACAGTCGCAAGTAGACGCCGTTCTCCACGAGGATCAGTGTTGCGCGATGCGGATCGCTCGACGTCGAACGCCGGGAAGATGGAGGTGATCGTGTTGACGCGGGAGTCCTCTGAATCCGGGTCTGGCGCAGGCCGTTCCACTTAAGTGCCTGCGTGCATTTCGCTGTTGGTTCCATATGTCCTCTGGCTTGTCTCGTTCGCCTATGGCCTTGGGCTCTATGTCTATATGTCATACCCTTCGTCGTCTGGCCCCTCTGTCTGGGCCTCTCTCCTCAGCTGGTTTAGCGCTCGATCTTCTGTGACTACACCAGCCGTCGGCAGCGTCAGCTGCGAGGCACTAACCGCTACGGGGCGAAGGCCGCGCGAGGGCGGGCGCCCCGCTACCGCCGTCGCCGCAGCCCGGATGTCATGCCGGCGATCGCCTGGGCGATTCCGTCGGTCGTCGCCACCCGGGGAGCGGTGGACTCCGACGAGATGGCGCCGAGCTGTTCGGCGCTGCTGCCGCCGAGGCCGCAGGTCAGAACGCGGATGCCGGCGGCAGTAAGTCGCTCGGCCTCTTTGGCGGCCGCGGCGGCATCGCCGAGGTCGCCGTCGCCGAAGATCGCGATGACGCGGTCTCCCGACTTGTCCGCGAGCGCGGCCTCGCAAAGCCGGAGAGTCGGGACGATGTTGTTTCCACCGTTCGCGACTGCTCCGTGGAAGAGCCGGATCGCGGGGTCGGGATCACGTGACAGCTCCGTGGCCCTCTCGACGTCGTGATGCCAGAGGACGCCGCCTACGGAGTAGCCGCTCTCCACGGCCTCCCTGACGAATACCTCGCATCCGCGTGCGGCCTGCGTCAGGTGCGACCCCATGGCCATGGATCCGCTGACATCGAGGCAAAGTATTACGGAGCCGCCGAATTGAGCTTGGACCGCCTCCAGATGCGGGCCGACGGGGTACTGCGTCAGCCCGGCAGCGTCGTAGGTGCGCTTGAGCCATTTCATTCCGTAGTCATCCCTTCACCAGGAGTCCGGACACGACGCGACGGAGTTCAGCAGCTTCGTGCGCGTCGGCGACGCCCTCCATGTAGGACTCGAGTACCAGTTCGCGGCCGGATCCTCGCTCTCGCGCGACGCACTCGATACGGCCGTCCGTTCCGATCGACACCGAGACGTCGATGGGTGAGCCCGACGGGAGGTCGGCCGGAAGGCCGGTGAGTTCCCCGTCCAGAATCCGCCTGTTGAAGGCGAGATCGGAGCCCGCGACGGAGCCTGCCTGTTCCATGAGCTCGATACGGATGCGATTCTGACCGTCGACGACGGTCGCGAAGGTCGTGGTCACCTCTCGCACGGGGAGCGGAGCGTTCGCCGGGATGATGTGCTCGACGATAATCCCCTTCCCGGAGGGGTCGTGGCTGTCGTGGATCTTCACGCCGATCGCGCGCGGGACGACCGAGCGCACCGGGCGGCTCGCGAGCAGTCGGGCCGCCGCCGGAGACGAAAGCAGCCTGGCGGCGGCGGGTTCGGCCCCTGTCCCCGACAGGGCGCGCGCGTGGATCGCCGCGCCCTTAGCCACCGCAGTGTCCGGATCGCTCAACCGGACGGGCACCCGCAGATAGTCCTGGAGCGCCAGCGTGATCGCCGGCATTCGTGTCGAGCCTCCGGTGAGCAGCACCTGGCTCGGCGCCGGTGCGCCGAGAGCCGTCGCCGCAGAGATCACCCGGTCGACGACGCGGAGGGTCTCGTGGACGAGCGACGCCGTCGCAGCCTCGAACTCGGCGCGGGTCACCGCGATGCGAGCGCTCTTCCCGCCACGGCTGATCGGCAGGGCCGCGGACTCGGCGCGCGACAACTTCTTCTTGAGCTCCTCGGCGTCGGCATAGACTCGGAGGGCGAACTCCTCGTCGTCGAGAGCGGCCTCGTCGTCGGTCATCGACGCGTACCGCTCCAGCAGCAGCGCGCCGAGTCGTTCGTCGAAGTCCAGCCCGCCGAGCCGGCTGGCGCCGTCCACGGCCACCACACGCGGCCCCTGGTCGGTGAGCCGGATGACCGTCGCGTCGAACGTCCCGCCGCCCAGGTCGTAGACGAGTACGGAGCCTCGGTCTTCGGACGTCACGCCGTAGGACAGCGCGGCAGCGACCGGCTCGGCCACGAGGTCGAGCGTCTCCAGCCCCGCGATGCGCGCGGCGGCGGCCGTCGCCTCCCGTTCCGCCGTCCCGAAGTAGGCCGGCACGGTCACGACAGCGGCCAGGTCTCCTGGGGGGCATCCGAGCGCGCGGGCGGCCCCTTCGGCGAGTGCTCGCAGGACGATTGCGGAGATCGCTTCAGGACGGTAGCTCTCGCCGTCGAACTCCAGAGCGAAGTCTGTGCCCATCTGGCGTTTGATTCCGGCCACGACACGGTCCGGGTCGACCGGTGCCGTCCGTTTGGCCTCCGCCCCGACCACCACGGATCCGGCCGACTCGAAGTGGACGACCGACGGCGTGAGCGCTGAGCCCTCGGCATTGTCGATGATGCGCAGCGAGCCGTCGTCGGTCACCGAGGCGACGACGCTGAACGTCGTCCCCAGATCGATTCCGATGGGTGTCGTCATGGTCTGCTTCTCCCCTGATGTCGGTATGCGCGGCGCAGGATCTGCTCGGCGACGTCGTCGGACAGCCTGCTGCGGTGCACCGCCTGGTGGACCTGGCACCGCAGGACTCGGGTGCTTCCCGCGTCGCCCAGCCACGCAGACAGCCGGCCGGCCTCGGCACTCGCCCAGTCCTCCACGCCGCCGAGCTCGACGCGCCAGTTCGCCGACGCGAGCGATCCGAGGCCGGTGCGCGGGCTGGTCCGCAACCAGACGGCAGCCGGAACCCGCACTCGGCACGGGGTTCCGCAGTCGGGGCAGAGCGCGGCGGCGCCCGTGCGCGGTACTGAATGGTCCTTGGCCGATCGTGTCGTCGGGGTCGAATGATCGGCCCAGATCGAGAAGAGGGCCGTTAGCTGGTTGGTGACGGCTGTCGCCGACGGGAGGATGCCCGCTCGGCGCTCTGCGACAAGCAACCTCCGCAGCCCGGCCCAGGCCAGACAGTCGATCGGAGCCCCGACTTCGCGTTCCGCTGTTCCGAGCAGGGCGCGTACGTGGTCGTCCAGCATCTCGCCGTCACCGGATTCGCCGGCGCGGCAGCCCAGGAGGAAGAGCGACATGGGCACCTCGGCGCGATCCGCCGCGCGCCAGGCGCGGAAGTGCCTCTCTGGCTCGACGCCGTCGCAGCAGGGCCAGCGTGCCGCGTCACGTGCGACCGCCAGCGTTTTCGACGCTGAGCCCTCAGTGCGTCGCGCCGGCCGGGCGAGCTCCACGGCGATCGTCTGCGGTGCAGGCTCCTGGCGCGTGGACACTACGACTTGGCCGCGGGCGAGGCTCCCGAAGAGGGACGACTCGTGTTCGGCGAGGCCGACAGCAGCCGCCATCACGCGCTGATCGTCGGCCGAGACCGTGCGGTGCACGATCTTCAGATTGGTATTGCGGACGACATCCGAGGCGACGCGTGCCGGGCTCTGGTCGACCACGATCACCTGTTGCCCGAAGCTGCGGACCTCGGCGAGCATGCTCGACAGGAGTTGCGCGGAGGCGGAGCGGGCGCTGCCCCGTTCCGGGTCGCTGTCGTCGCGCACCTCGGGGAGGACCCGGTGCGCCTCTTCGAGCACGAGCAGATGCTCGACGTTGCGGGGGGCTCTCCGGGAGCGTGCCCTCGACCAGGTGGCGAGTGCGAGCAGGAGGACCAGGAAGGAACGCTCCTCGTCGTCCACGATGTCGGCCAGCGTCACGACGGTCGGGCGGTTGAAGAGCCGGTCGACCATCGAGGAGTCCGGCCACGCGAAGCGATGCGCGCGTGTCGGGGAGAGTAGAAGGTTGAGCCGGGTCAGCAGCGATGCCCGGATGTTCGACTGCGCCTCCTGCGCATACCCGAGGTTGTCGACGAGGCCGTCGACGGCGTCGCGCACGTCGAACAGCTCCGTCCCCGGCGGGCCGCCGGGCTGCAGTGTGACCTGGTCGAAGAGCTGGGTGACGACGTACGGCGTCGGCGAAGGCATTGTGAAGGCCCCGCGGAAGGCCTGCGCGACACGGGCGACATGCGCGCGCTGGTCGCCATCGGCACCCGGTGCGAAGAGGTTGAGGCTCAGCTCGCTTCCCGTCAACACCTGAAGACCGCCGTCGAAGAGCCCGGCGGAGGCCGAGTACTCGTCCTTTACCGGGTCGAGGACCAGGAACGGAATGCGGTGGCGGTTCCACGCCTCGCTGAGTAGACGGTGGAGGGTGGCCGTCTTGCCCGATCCGGTCGTCCCCGTGACGAACGCGTGGCCCTCCAGGTCAGTGAGCCCGATCACGGCGCGAACGGTCGTCGACCAGTAGGCTCCGAGGTCGAGAGCGGCGCCAGAGCCGTCCGGGCGTCGCGCTGCGGGCGGAGCCGGGCGCACGGCGAGGCCGGGAGTCGACCGCCGGGGGGAGCGGAGCATGGCCGCGGCCTCGTCCGACGTGACGATGGACAGGGGCTCGTCGCCGGCCGCGGCCTGAACTTCGGCGTCGTACGCGATGAACCTCCGGCCTTCGTCATGCGGGACCGCCCCTCTCAGGGCGGCCACGACCTCCTGCGCCGTCCACGGGTCGCTACCGAATGCCCAGACCGCGGTCTTCCAGAGGCCACCCGCGCCGCCTTCGGCCAGCTGGCCGAGGATCGCGTCGAGCCAGAGCTGCACGCGAGCCCACTGAGCAGAGACGGCCGTCACCGTGCGGGTGGTGGCCTCGTGACGCGTCGACGTGAGGTTGTCGGCGGCGACGACGGCGAGCCGGACGGCCGCGCGTTGCGCATCCCGGACCTCCAGCTGGTGCACCGAACGGAAGCTCAGGATGACGGTCCAGTCTCCTGCGACGGTGGAGAGCCGTTCGAGGAGGCTCGGTCGCTCGTCGCCTGCGCCTCGTCCGTCCGCCTTCGTCTCCGCCTGGAGACGAAGGCGGACGCCGTGGCCGAGCCACTCCCGCCAGTGGGCGCTCGGGCGGGCGGGGGCGGCGTCGCAGTCCGGAGCGAGCTGCAGGCGGATCCGCCCCGTCAGCTGCGGGTGCCCGCCCGACACGAAGAGCTCGACGCCGCTCGCGTCCGTGTGCTGGACCATCACGGTGCACTCGCTGAGCAGGCCTCCTGATGCGGCGGCCAGGACGGTGGTGAACGGGGAGTTGCGATCGGCCGTCCCGGGAGGAAACGCGGAGATCCGCAGCCAGTCGTCGCCAGCGGGTACGCTCGGCCCGCGATGCCCGCGTGCCGGTGGTTCGTCGCTGCTGAGCTCGTCCAGGATGGCGCTCGCGTCCTGATCCGCTCCGGCGAGCCCGAGGATCGTGAGAGTGTGTGGGTCCGCCACGGGCTACTTCTCGAGTTCGGCGGCGATCACGTCGTCCGCCCGCTCGCGGAGCCGGAGGCGGCGGACCGCGCCGTTGTCCGCCACGATCCAGCGGGGCGAGCCGACAGGGGGCTCGCCGAGCTCACGACGCCACGCGAAGCTCCAGCCGTTCTCCCGCCGCGTGGCGGCGTAATTCGCTCCGGCGGCCGCATCCGAGCCGGAATCGCGCAGCGCAGCCCGCGCCTGCTCTTCGCTGATCGGCGTCACCATATCCGCTCCCCTCGTCCGTTCCACGCCATGGCCAGATGCGTCTGATTCTCCCCGAGTTCGTAGATGCTTCCCGGAGCCCACGGGAATGTCTCACCGGTCTGCCCGTCGCAGACTCTGAGCTCGCCGTGATGATTGACCACGTTGTAGGCGTGCCCGAGCCTGTCGTCGTCGAAGTCGAACGACGTCTGGACGATGGCGCTGGAGCCGTGTCCGCCCGCTTCGAGCCGCTCCCGCAGTATGTCGGTCTGCGGCGTCTCCGTGAATCGCTCGCCGGCCCACTCCTCGGTCTCGGCAGGGAACTCGCCCTTATACGGGTTGCCGTCGGCATCGATCTGGACGAGGCGTCCTGCGGCTTCTTCGTGGTCGCCGCGCCAGGTGCGCTCCACACTCCTCGCGCAGTCGGCGCAGTTGATGTCGTAGCAGCCGGAGGGGTCGCCGAAGTCGGGGTTGATCCGTCGGACCACCTCGTCCGGATCTCCGAACCGCTCGACGGGATACGTCCGGGCCAACGGCTCGAGGAACTCGCCGTCGTGCTCGGCGCGGAACTCTCGCAGCGGCTGATCGCGATAGCCGACGTCGACGCGCCGGACTCCGTCGAACGCGGAGTCTACGCGCTCGCCCGGTTCGATCCGCTCCGCCTCCGGCTGGCCGTGCAGTTCGGCGTTCCCCGGCTCGATGCCTTCCATTCTCATCCGTCACCTCCCGAACGTTTGGATGAGCCCCACCAGGATGAGGATGAGCATGATGAGGAAGAGCACTCCGGCGATCGTCTGGGCACGCGCGGCCCGGATTCGCGGATCGATGCGTCCGCGGGTGACGGCCCCGGTTCGTAGGCTCGTCACCGCGTCGACCCGGAGGACATGGGAGCCGTTGACGCGGCCCGACACCTCCACGGCCTCGCCGAGCTTGAGGAAGCCTCCGCGCATCTCGCCGCGGATCACGCAGTCGTAGGTCGTCCCCTCGTCGGAGGTGACGACGAACGGGGTGATCGGGATCTGCAGCTGGTCGGGCCCGTTCCTCGTTCGACGGCCGCCGAGCAAGCTCGGGATCAGCAGCATCCTCAGCGGCGCGAACAGCAGCCCGAGCGCCACGCCGATCGCTCGGGGGATGGCCGTGAGCGCGCTCGACGCCGCCGAGCCCATGGCATTGCGTGCTGCCATGCTCACGGATTCGACCCGTTCGGCGCCGATCTCCTCGATGGTGCCGCGCAGTCTCACCGGACCCCGGGTGATCGCGTGACCCGGAGGCCGCGCCGTCGGGGCGCCCGAAGAAGAGGGCGGAGCGTACGACGCCGCGGACGGCGGCGCCGGGGGAGGCCCGCCGGGCGGCTGGTAGGAGGTCGACGAGGGCGGCGGACTTGTTCGCGGCGGAACCGGCGGCGGCTGAACCAGCGGCGGGACGGGTGCGGCTGTTCTGGGCGATGTCGGAGGCGCGACGGGAACGGCGGAGACCGGAGGGGAAACCGGTCGTGCGGAGGTGGGTGTCGGGGCCGGAGACGGTGTCGCCGCGCGCGGCACCGTTCCGGAAGCATCGCCGTCCGGGCGTTTGGTGATCGCGGTCGACCGATAGCCGCATCGCATGCAGACGCCGGCCCCGCTCAGCCCGCCTGAGCAGCGCGGGCAAATCGCAGCCACGGTCAGCGTCCCCAGGGGAACGGAATGGAGCTCGCGACAGTGCGCTGGGCATCGGTCAGCGTCTGCCACGACGACGTCACGATCTGCATACCCTGGCCGTCGTGGAGGAACCAGAGCACGGCGGCGACGAGGCCGGCCGCCACCAGGCCGATGTGCAGGATGGTCCAGAGCACGCGGTAGACGCCGTATGCAAGCGGGAGTCCGTTTCTCATGTCTTCTCCTCGTTCTCAGGCGCGGGTAGACGTCGTGGCGGCGGCCGGCGCGCCGACGACGGTGGGAGGTGGCGCGAAGACGCTGCCGAGCTTCAAAGGCGCCTGCGCCTCGGAGAAGAGCCAGTCCAGGACCCACCACGGGTTGAGCCTGTCCTCGAGGTCGTGCTCGCGCATCGAGTCGACCACAAAGAATCGGACCTCGCGGAAGTCCTTCTCGAACCGTCGGACCATCAGGTCGGAGCCGTGTTCGATCAGCCAGCTGCGGATCGACGCGCTGTCGTCGACATCTAGGTCCTTTGCGACGGGAAGCTGCGTGAGGATGTCGCCCTTGGTGAGGACGACGGCGAGCCCACGCCGTCCGACGGGCACGGCTTCTGCGCGGAGCCGGTCGACAGCGGCGGCGTAGGCCTCCTCCTGGTCGCCGGAGGCGAGGAGCACGGACTTCGCGAGCCGCGAGCGGTTGTAGTGATCGACGACCCCTGGCAACGCCAGCGGGTCGAGGGCCAGGATGAGCCCGGCGGCGGTGTCGAGGTAGCGCAGCTTCGCCGTCTCGTCCCAGCTGGTGAAGGCCTCACCAGCGGCGTCCATCACCTGCAGCTCGACGTTCGTGGTGTCCCTCGTGAGGAGGAACGGCAGACCGACTGGGCGTTCGTGCTGCGTCTTGGAGGTCGCTGCGCTTTGCTGCATCCGCGTCTGCGCCTGCGAGAGGAACAGCCGCGCGTGGTCGTTGAGCGGCGTCATCGTGCCCGAGGCCACGGGCATCAGCTTCGCGATCTCCACGACCAGGGCGTCCAGGAGGCGGCTCTTGCCCGCGGCGACGCTTCCCATCATGGCGATCTGCACGGTCTGGCGCCCGCCGCTGCCCTCGGCCAGCTCCTCCTTGCAGTAGGGGCAGATCGCGGTGAGCCGGCGGGCAGCCGCCGAGACCGTGTTGGGAAGCCGCGTGCCGCACGAGCACCGGCGCGTGATCAGGCCGAGCGGGCCAGGAAGCATCGTCCAGTGGATCTTCCCGCAGTCGGGGTTGGAGCAGCGGTAGCCGGGCAGCGTGGACTCGCCGTAGCAGTGCGGGCACATGATGGAGGCGTTCAACCGCTGACGGTCGCTGATGTCGAAGAGTCGGTAGAGCAGGAGCGCGAGCTGTTGCAGCGCGGTGATCGCGACACCGATCACGCCCATGACAAGGAACCACGCCAGTGCGGAGAGCCACGCGCCGAGGAGGTATCCCAGGAAGATCGGGAGGATCAGCGCGATCCAGCCGGAGCGCGGGATGATGCGCCCCAGCCAGCGGAAGACGGCGGCGACGGTTCCGTCGCTGTTCCGGGCGAGCGTCCCCTTCGGGATCCGTGCGACGAACCACCGCCAGAACACACCGACGTGCGTCCGGACTTCACGGGCCACGGCCTTGGTGTCCTCGCGAGCCTGGAACGGCATGTAGTTGGGCCACGCCGAGTCCCAGCCGTACTCGGCGTTCGGGCTCCGGGGTTTTCCGCGGAGGACCTTCCCGCCGACCAGATCCGTCGGAGTGATCTGCCACAGGTGCGCCTTACCGCGCCCCACGAGCACGCGCACGGGGAGGACGGCACCGGCGATCATGCCCGCCAGGAACCCGCCCAGGAGCGCGACTCCCCAGTACACGAGCACGTAGGAGAAGACGCGGGCGAGCAGCGCGGCGATGATCCACACAGCGAACACAATGGCGGCCATGATCAGGCCGGCGGCGATGATCCAGGCAATGACTTCGCCCATCAGCGATCGGTCCCCTTTCCTCCGAAGAGCGATCTGGCCCCGCGCAGCACGCCACGGGACACGCGTCCTCTGCCCTGGTCTGCCAGGTAAGCATCCAGTCGGACCTGCTCGTCCGGAGCGAGCGTGCGTTCCGCGTCGGCCAGGAGCTGCTGGCGCGTCGCCTCGGTTCGCCGGTCGTCCCATACGGCGTCCAACGCCGATTTCGCGACGTCGCTCCACCGGCCGGCCGACGGGTCGAGCAAACGGGCGGCCGAGGCGAGCGCTGTGGTGTCGCCGCGGCGCAGGTCGGCGACGAGCACCTCTCGGAACTCGGTCATCAGGGTCTCCGGCTCCCGCCCGGCCAGGCGGAGCGCCCCCTGGAGGTCATCGCAGACGAGAATGGAGCGTAGGATCCAGTCGCCGTAGATCGGCGCCAGTGACCCCGCGAACTCGCGGTTCAGTGCCGCCAGGGCCGGATTCGGGACCGTGGAGCGGCGTTCGACGGACTGCTCGAACAGCGGCATGATGCGACGCTGGGCGGCTGCGGCGGAGCGGAGCGCGGCCGGCGTCGCGTCGCCGAGCCGGTCGATCTGATGGAGGACGTTCGCCGCGCCGGTGCGCCGCCACTCCGTGTGCCGATCGACCGAGGCGAGGATCCGCTCGATCTCGACCGCCAGCTGGGGATCGAGTGCGCGGTGTACCTTCACCCAGTGGGCGACCTCCATCGGATGGAGCCCATCGGCGGTCGGAAGGAAAGCGCGCCACCCGGCGCCCGGCACCGAACCCTGCACCTGGGCGAGGACCTCCGCCCGCCGATCGGTGGAGGCTCCGCGCAGTTCCCTGACCGCGAACCAGGGAGCAAGGGGCGCGGGGTCGTCCGGGCGCCACGGGCTCGGTGCGAGCCAGTCCCAGGATCCGGCCACGAGAGCGGCGATCGCCGCAGGGTCTCCGCGGTCGAGTCGTCGCCCGAGCTCGTTGACCAGACGCTCGGTCACGGTGTCGGAGAGCGCCCAGCGGCGGGCGTCCGCACCGAGACCCGGACGGGCCGCCCACTGGGCGGCCAAGCGGTCGATGGGTAGCGAGACATCCGCGGCGGACAGCGATGTGTCCAGATATCCGGCGCGGACGAAGTAGGCCGGCAGCAGGTCGGGATCGGCGACGGCGAGGACACCGGCCAGCAACCGACCGGCGTGCGCCCGGGCCTCCGCATCGTCCCACTGGATGCGTCCGTCGACGCGGGGTTCCTGCCGCGCCCATTCGCGCGCGTCCTCGGGCCGTGCCGCGGCCCACTCCAGAACGCAGAGAGCAAGGCTCTGCGCCAGACCTGCGTCGCCCGCGTTGTGCGCCGCGGAGAGTGCCGCATCGATGCGCAGGAGATCGGACGCGTCGGTCGGTGCGCAGCCGGCGACGATGTCGGCGAGCTCGTCGCCATAGGCTTCGAGCTCGTCGAGCTCACCGGCGACGGCGAGCGCGAAGATGACGTCCAGCGCGGTGTGCAGCTCGTCCACCCCGACGGCCGCCCGCGTCGTGGCCATGGCCGCGAGCTCCGCGCCACGGGCGGCGGTGTCCGCGTCGAGGTGCTGACTCCAGCGCCGGCTCACTTCGATCGCATCGAGGGACTCGTACGGGTCCCCGAGGAGGAACCATCGCGCGTGGCGTACGGCAGACGGTGACGGGCTGATGGCTGTGAAGCGCCGGTCGAGAAGGTCGAGCAGGTTGACACCGCTCGCCTCGGCCGACTCGACCGTGAGCTCGGGGCTCAGCGCCGGATGAGCGCCCACGATGTGGGCATCCTGCGCGAGAGGCTCGTCCGAGAACACCCGGAACCCGAGCCGCAAGGCGCTCTCGGCGTCGAGGAAACGCGACAGCAGAGCCACCCAGCGCATGACGACGGCCTGGTCGGTATGCCGGATCAGCAGCTTGACACGGGGCGAGGCCTGCGTCTGCTCCAGCATCGTGAGGATCATCGGCAGAGCATCCCGCGCCCACTCGTCGTCGGTGATGAGCGTGTGCAGCCCGACCACGTCGAACGCCTCCGAGACCTCGACGGGAGTCTGCCACGGGTCGAGATCCTGCGCGCTCGGGCGGCCCAGATCCCAAGAGGGGGACGAGTATAGCTGCGCCGGTCGCAGGGGCAGGATGTCGTACGGGTCGGACGTCATCACCGTGACCGTCAGCTGGTTGCCCGGCCGGCCGCCGATGGTGTCGCCGCTGCTGTATCCGCGACTGAGGTACAGGCGGTCACCGTCGCGGACGTAGGCGCACGTCGGCGGGTGCTGCGCCCAGTCCGCGGCCGCAAGCTGTCGCGGGACCACGTGCTGGATGGCAGCCCCGCGGGCGACGGTCTCATCCCGTAGCGTCGCACCGGGAGAGTGCGCGATGAACTGGAAGCCCGTGCCGCCGTGCAGAGCTTCGCCCTCTGCGCTGTCCGAATACACTAGGATGTCGAGCATCTCAGGCTCGCTTCATGGTGACGAGTGAACGGCGAGCCATGTGCCAGAGCAGGGGCTCTGCGACGCGGTGCGGCTGGATGCCCCGGCTGCTGACCGTTCCGCTCTTGTAGTCCGGCTCGGAGCCGAGCGCCGACGCGACGAAGAACCGATAGGTCTGATAGTTGTGGTCGAGCGTCCGCAGCACGTCGTCGCCGCCCCACTTGTCGATGAGGCCCGCGACGTACTCGTGCAGTTCCAGCGACTCGGCCTCGTCGAAGTAGGGCTCGCGCGTCGATGGCTTGCGGATCGGGCTGTCCGGGTCGACTTCGTCGAAGAACGCGTCCGCCTTCGCCAGAACAACCGCCACCGGCTTTTTGATCTTCTTGCCCGGCTTGAGGTGCTCGGCCTCTCGCAGCACGTCGGTCAGGGCGCGGAGCACGGTGCGCGGCTCATCGACCAGGCTGTTCGCGTTCACGCCGCGGCGGAGGGCGTCATCCCGGTTGCCGGGGAACCCGAACGGGTCGAGGAGCAGGATGATGCCATTCGCAGCCTCGAGGTAGTGCAGGTCCCTGGCCTTGTCGGGTGTCGAGAGGTTCTCGCCCGCGGTGTCGTAGAACGAGAAGATCGTGGACACCGTCTGCCGGATTCCGGCGACGCCGGCCTTCTGGAGGGTCACGGTGTAGACCGCCGGGACCCGTTCGGAGGCGGCGGTCTGATCGGGAAGGCGCCCGGTTCCCGTCTCCATGTCCTTGCGCGCGGAGTCCAGTCGGGTGAGGAGGTTGGACGAGCCGACCGTGTCGATGCTCGCGTCGAACCGACGAGCGACGGTCTCGGTCAACTCCTTGCCGAGCACGCTGAGCATGACGGTCTTACCGGACCCGCGCACGCCGACGATGCCGAAGAGCGGGCTGTCGACCGTGAAGTTGTCGGGAAGCACCGAATGGCAGTTCGGGCAGACGCGCGTTCCGGTCGGGCCTTGGCAGCGGGGGCAGGCCGGCCGCGCGTTGCTGAGGCTGCGGCGGGCCTCCGGTTCGAAGCTCGGCAGCACAGGGAGGGCATCGCCGAGCACGCGCACACGGGACTCGTCCTCGCTGACGACGCAGGCGGTCCGACCGGGGGCAGGGCGTCCCGAACAGCGGTACCAGACCTTGCCCGGGTCGATCTGCGCGTAGCAGTAGGGGCAGGGGGCGAGGCGGGAGAAACCGAATGCCATCACTCGACCTTCATTCGTGCGGGAGGGGGATCGATGAGTCGCGAGCCCGGCGACGCACTGAATGCGCGCAGCCAGAACGTCCCTTTGACGCGGGGGAGGTCGACGGAGACGGATGGGCTCGCGGACGAGATTGTGGTCCGGGTCAGCGCGGTGCCGCGATCGGCGTCGAAAGGCATCGTCTTGCCCGCGGAGCCGACGATGACGATGTCGAACGCCGGAGCGCCGGCGGGAGGCTCGAAGTGCAGCGTGGCGGAACCGGCTCCGCCGAGGAGCCGGCGGCGGAACTCGATCGTGTACGGCACGGCCATGGCGGCGCCCGACACCGTCGCGGTCGTCTCCGGCGAGAGCCAGCGGTCGTCGCCGTCGCCGGCGACCGTCGCGACGGCGACCGTCCCGCCCGCCGATCCGAGCGCGATGCGGCACCCGCCTTCGACCCGGTACTCGCTGTGGGAGATCCTCCGCTCGCCGGTCGTTCCGTCGCTGCTCCATCGCGCCCGGACCTCATACTCTGGTCCCGGCCAGTCCCAGGAGAGCACCACTTCGTCACCGAACCGCTCGACGCGGAGGTTCCGGATCGTCGGTGCCGTTCCGTAAGTGCTGAAAGCGCCGATGAGACCGTCGTCGCCGTCGCGGGTCACGGCGACGTAGTGCCGGAGGCCTTCGCCGGCCGCGCCGCGGACACCGTCGTGACCCGGCCGCCCGGTTAGCGGGCGGCCGGCGAGCTGTACCCCACGACGACGGATCTCGGTCATCGGCAGCCGATCGCCGCGACGCCATTCGGGCTTCTGCTCGTAGTGCCAGATCTCGACGGGGTAGCCGTCAAGAGACCTCCAGACAGCCTGGGCCGACGAACCGCCAGCGGCATCTAGGTCCGCGCCGACCGTCAGCTCCGCCACTACCCGAGCTGCACCGCGCGGCACTCCTGTGACCCGGACCGTCTCCGATCGGAGGGTCTGGCCGGCGGCGCCCGAGTAGACGGCGGTGAGGAAGTACGTATAGGTCGCCCCGGTGCGCAGGCCGCCGGCCGTTGCTCCGCTGTGCGCGGACGGCTGCAGCTGGGTCGTCGTCCCGTCCGGAGCTGACTGCGTCACTTCGATCGTGCGCGACTCCGGCGGTGCCGTCCAGCGCAGGGTCACGCTCGACGGATCCGAGGTCACCACGACCTCCGTGACGGGTGGCAGTGCGAGGATCTCGGTGACCGCCACCGGCGAGGACCCGGAGCCCCGCGTGGCCGAGACGCCGTAAAAGACCGGCACCGCCACCGGTGGTGCCGCGTCTTCGAACGTTGTGCCGGAAACCGGCGCGCCGAGCTTTTCTCCGTCGAGGTTGTTCCGTGGTGCGCGGCCCGTCGTGCGGATCACCTGGTACACCACGTCCTCGGTCGTCCCGAAACCGGGCTCCCACGACAGCCGGACCCTCCGGGCATCGGCGGACACCGCAGCGACCGCCTTGAGCGGTGTGGAGGGAGGCAGGTCACGCGCCGTCCGGGCCAGCGCTTCGTCGTCGGAGCACAGCGTGAGCGCCTGATTCAGAGCCCGCGCGGCGGTCTCGAGGTCTCCGCGCGCAACCGCTGTACGGGCCTCGGCGGTGAAGTCCACGACTTTGCGCTCGGTTCCTTCCAGCGCGTTCAGCGCCGCCTTCTGGTCGTCGGAGGTCGACTCGCTCTTCTCGGCCCAGAGCGACTCGTAGAGCCGGCGGGCCTCCTTGAGTGCGCCATCGGCGATCAGCGCCTGCACGTCGTTCCAACCGCGCCGCGGCTGGCCTCCCGACTCCGGTGCGACGTGCAGGAGGATGCGTGCGGCGTCGGCCTCGGTGATGCCCGTGCGCTCGACGAAGGTCTTGAGTGATCGGCGCTTCGGGCCGCCCTCCTGGTCGATACGGCGACCGGTCTCGAGGAAGATGGCGATCACGGTGTCCAGCAGTTCCGCATCGCTGGCCGCTGAGCGTCGGAGCGCCCCGAGGATCTTCCCGATCGCGTTGTTGTCGTTCGTGTCGGAGAGTTTGTGGGCGTGGGCGACAGCGCGATCGACGGTGGCGAGCGAGAGCACCAGGCGCGGATCGTCGGTTCGCAGTCCGTCCAAGATGGAGAAGGACGCGGGCTCGCCCTGCTCGATGAAGATCGCCGAGAGCAAGCTCCGGCAGGAGGTGCTCTGCAGTGCCGTCGAGATCTCCTTCACGATCGCGGGAGGTGCCGAGATCGGCCGGATGTCGTCGACGACCGAGATGCCCGCGCTGCCGACGACGCGGGCGAGGTCGGCGTCGCTGACGCTGTCGGCGACCCCTGCGCTCTTCGCCAGCCGGCGGAGACTGTCGGGAGTCACGATCTTTAGGCCTTGGTATTCCGCTGCGACCTGCTCACCGAACTCCGCAAGAGCCTCGGCCGCTTGGCGCGTCTTCGCCGCGAGGATCGTGTCCCAGAACTCCATCGTCCGTATTCCGGGGTTGCGGCTCAGCACGATCTCGTGGAAGTCGAGGGGCTGACGCGTCCACCCGGGCTTCTGCACGGCGACCTTAATCGCGTTGTCTACCGCACTGATCTGCTGGGCCAGCTCGGCGTCCGAAGTGCCGGGGCGGACGTCGTAGAAGTCGGCGAGGTCGAACCGGCCGCCAGGCACCGACAGCCCCGGGTCCTCACGTAGCTCGCGAAGGGCATCGCGCAGGGCGGGCCCCTTGCCCTTCCGGTATTCGTTCAGGACGCGGTTCCGATAGTCCTTCGCATCGAACGGCACGTCACCCCTCCCTTCTAGTCACCTCGGCGTCCGGCCCGCGTGCGTCAGGCGCTACGGGTCATCCCGGCGATGGTCTGCTTCAGCTGTTGCACGTCCTCGTCCTGCAGGACTGCGAGGGACACATGCATCTCGATGCGCTGCGCGGAGGTGGGCTCGTAGGCCGTGAGCGTCGCGTGTCCCTCGGCATCGATGTGCAGTTCGAACTCGATGGTTGAGTCGGCGGAGAGGTGCGGGAGGTTGCGCAGCACGGCGCCTTCGGGCGGGGTGACCTCTCGGTTCTCGGAGGGCGCCTCGTTCTCGACGGGACTGTTCTGCTCGAAGATGTGGATCTCGAGCTCGGTCGTCCCGTCGGAGACGGTGCTGCCCTGGAAGACCGCGTCGAGCGGGAGCGAATCATTGCCGTGGGCGCTGAAGTCAACGTAGGGCGTCCAGCCGTTCGGCGCGGCCGGGTCGCGTCGCACGAACTGCACGCCGAGGCTCCGGGAGAGGACGTTGCGGATCTCGACCGTGGAGGTCCCGAGCAGGAACTTCTTCTCGTCGGTGCCGAGGTCGTCGGCCGACGAGTCTCCAGAGGCGATCGTCTCAGCGAATGCCAGGCCGGCATTGCCGTAGATCGCGGCGCCCTTGGCGACGGCGAGATCGAGTTCCGTCTTGCGCAGGGTCCAGCCGAGCTCGTTCTGGAGGGACTTCTCGATCACCGGCATGCGCGACGAACCGCCGACGAGCAGGACGTCGTCGATCTCCAGTCCCGGCTGCTTTTCGCGGGCGGTGTCGAGCGCCCGCCGGGCGATCTCGAGGGTCTGATCGACCAGCGTGCGGGTGGCCTCCTCGAACTCGGCCCTGGTCACTTCCACCTTCTCGAGTGTGTCGCCGAAGCGCAGCGTTACGCTCGTCCGTTCCCGGCTCGACAGGGTCTTCTTCGTCTCCTCGACCTTCGTCATCAGGTCTTGGGCGAAGTCTTCGTCGGTAGTGGGGTCGTCGTCCAGGCCGGCCTGGGCGATGAACTTCTCGTTGAGGAGCGCGAACAGCCGTGCGTCCCAGTCCGCGCCGCCGAGCAGACGGTTCCCGTCGATGCCGATGACCTCTATGACCCCGGGCGACACACGCATGACCGTGCAGTCGAAGGTGCCGCCGCCGAGGTCGTACACGAACAGCGTGCGGGTCTCCTCGCCGGTTATGCCGACCGAAAGGGCCGCGGCGACGGGCTCTGTGACGATGCCCACGACGTCCAGGCCGGCGGCGACTCCGGCCTGGCGGGTAGCCTCCTTCTCGGCGAGGCCGAAGTAGGCGGGAACAGTGATGACCACCTTGTCGGTGTCCACCCCGCTCGCCTCTTTCGCGTAGTCGACGAGGTCTTTGAGGATGATCGCCGAGATCCCCTCTGGTCCGAAGGCCGTGCCGAAGAACTGCTGCGTGAAGGCGGTGCCCATGTGGCGCTTGATCAGCGAGACGGTCGCGTCCTGGTTCACGAGGATGGCGTTCTTCGCCTCCTTGCCGACGACGAAGTTCGTCTCGCTCTCGAAGAAGACCACGGACGGCGTCGTCTCGTCGCCTTCGCGGTTGCGGAGCACCTCGGCGTTGCCGAAGTCGTTGATGTAGGCGATCGCGGAATAGGTGGTCCCGAGATCGATTCCGAAAACCTGGTTAGTCATTTCAGTGCGTCCTCGCTGCGGTCGGTTCCAAGCGGAAGGGGGATATCTGCGTCTTCGGCATGCGCGGCCAGCGTGGGGTCGAACGCGAAGACGCTGACACGCGCATATAGAGCGGGCTTGGAATCGGGGTCGAATCGGAAGCCCTGACGCAGTACAGCGGCGATCGTTTTGTCCAGCGCCGGATCCGCGGTGGGGACCTGCTTGGCCGCGGTGTGCTGTCGCATGTCGAACGGGTCGCCCGGTCTGGCGTCGAGGGTCTGCGCCCCGAGGAGGTCGATCGTGCGTTCCACCTGATCGGCCAGCAGGTCGAACTCCTTGCGGATACGCTCGGGGCCGAGCGGCTCGTAGTCGCGTCGCGCCGCCTCGGCGACCGCCGCATGGAGGTTGGCGAGCTCGGTGACGGCGGGACCGAGCAGCGCCCGGGCCTGGTCGCGCTGAAGGGATTCGATGCGCTCCTGCATGCGCGCGGTCAGCTGCTGCTCCGCCTTCAACCGCTCGGTGACCAGCTGCACCGAGTCAGTCTCCCGCTGGGCCAGCTCGTCGCGGTACGCGCGGAGTTCGAGCGTCAGGGCGTCGATCGGATCCGGAGCCGGTTCAAGGTCAGGCACGGAAGCCTCGGGCGCATGGCCCTCAAGGGCCGCCTCCGCGTCCGCGCTGGGCATTTCGTCGATTGCAGGCGTAGCTTCACCGCTGGCCATGTGAGGCGCAACTGCGGCCCAGGAGGGGTCGTCGGACACAGGTACCTTTCGTCAGCCGATTCGGGTTGCAGCTGAATGGTGGTACTTTCGTCCACCCCAACAAAACGATTGACGCAAAAGTGAGCGTCAATCAGCGATATGCTAGCGATGCCCAGACCGGGCGTGCTACCCCCACTTCTGGGTGGCCACTCCGACACCGTCTTTCGGCTAGGGAGTAGCGGCCCAGCGGGATCGGGCCCGATATGCGCAGAGTCAGCTGACTACTTCCGGATCTCGTGGCCGCCCGTGGGACCGAGGAAGCGGGGCGCGGCTCGATCCCGACCGCTGGACGGTCGTCGGCGTGGGCATTGGTAGTGGAGAGCATGGTGAGGACCCTCATTTGATCGCGGTCCATCGCCCGATTTTCCGGTCAGCAGCGATGTCTTCCGTGCCTCGCGGCGGGCGAGTAGTCCCCGCCACTGACTTTCTCAGACAGCGGTCCTGGGGGACGCCGGAAGGATCGTTCTAGCCCGATCAACGGGGCTGCGGCGAATTCATCCCCGGTTTGGGGCGGATCATGTAGTCAGTGGGGATCTCTCACTTATGTCAGGCTACATCCCAGCGAGCGCGATCGACGCGCCGTCGAGAGGATTCGCCCAATGTCACGTCGACGCCCCGCGCTAGTAAGGGGGGTAGCGGCCCTGATTGTGGTGGTCTCGTTGGCGGGATGCTCCCCACGGGAGGGGTCTACGCCAATCGCCGCTCAGACGAAAGCCGCGGTGGATGGAAGCGAGACTCCATCCGCTACTGCAAGTCCGACGAGCCCACAATTCGTGGGGCGTCCCGTCAAGCAGGCTCACACCATTGCTGAGATGGACGCGATCACAGATCTCAACGACTTCGCGAAGCTTCCCTACGGGGACCGGTGGGCATTCGCCTTCGCCAAGAACGCCCAACTCTCCGTGGCGAAGCCGGGCAACGACTTCGGTTACACGATGCCGAACTCGATTCCGCCGTACTTCTGGGAAAACATCGAAGGCACCGCCATAAGCGACGGGAACACTCTGGAAGGCGCGAAAATCGTGTCGGCGTTGCAGTACTACGGCACCGATCTGAGCACTGGCGAGATGAGCGCTGCATACAAGGCTTCCTCGGACAGCGTCCTGCAGTCCGGGGGAAAGGGCGTCATGCTGGCCAGCAACGACGTGTTTGTCGCAAACGGGCACTGGCAGACCGGAACCGACCGCGACGGAAGCGCCATCGACTTCATCAACGTCACCGACAAACGAGTCACAAACGACGACACGGTGACTCGTGGCGAGGTCACGAACCAGGCGATCCGCCAAGTCGTCCAGCTTCTCAACGGCGACACTTACGTCACCTACCCACAGGGATACGGCATCGATGGAAAGAAGTCGCCGATCGATGGTGGACAGTACTAGTTTGCGTCAAAGCAGCCCGCCCTGCGGTAGCAATGTGACCCTAAAGCGGGCTGTTGTGAGGCTTTTTACGAACCGAATCCTCTCTCTCGCCGCCTCACCGCTCCAACCAAGATGAAAGCTGAACGCATTGTGAATGACGAAGCTCAACCGAAGGCCTCAATGCGATGGGTCATGTTGGCCGTGATCGCGCTCGGGACGGTTGCGATGACCTTCAACTGGTTTGTGATGCCGTCGACCTTCGGAGGTGTGGCCGCGGCATATTCGATCGATCTCCCGCAGCTAGCGCTGCTCATCTCCGGCTTCGTCATCGGCTACGGAATCATGCACATCCCCGCCGGATTCCTCTCTGCGAAGTTCGGGATCCGCGCCACCGTGGTGACCGGCCTGGTTATGGAGGGTGCGCTCACGTCGTTGGCTGGCATCGTCGACGGGTACCCGGCGCTGCTCATCACGCGCTTCCTCGCTGGTGTCGCCGCATCGATCTATGCCGGCATCAGCATCGCCGCAGTGAGCGTCTGGTTCAGAAAGCGTGAGCACGCCGTCGCTCTGGGCGTCGTCTCGGCCTCGTTCAGCATAGGGGTCGCCGTTGGCCTATACGCCTGGACACCGGTCGTCGAGGGCCTTGGGTGGAGGGGGGCGCTCGTTGTCGCCGGTCTCGTCACACTGGTCGCTGGCCTTGTCGTGCTGTTGGTCTACCGCACCCCCAAAGGTATTCCCAGCCTGCTCGGTGTGAAGCTCAGCGGTCCCGCCATCGCCGCGATTCTGCGCAACCGCTTCCTGTGGCGATACGGACTCGCGTTCTTCGGTGGTTACGGTGCCTACTTCGCGGCCTCTCAACTCATCGGTATGTACGCAGCGGACGACCGGGGATTCTCGGAAGGAGTCGTCGCGATCGCTGGCCTGTTAGTGGGAATCGCGGGTATTCCGGGAAGCATCACGGCGGGCATTGTCGCCGACCGCGTGATGGGCGCTCGTACGACCTTCCTGCTCTTCCTGGCCATCCAGGGGCTCGGCATCCTGTCACTGCCGGTCGCTGGGCCCGACACGCTGTGGCTGTCCGCCGCCGTGATCGGATTCGCTTTCAACGGCTGCTTCGCCGTGTGGCTGGTCGCGCCGGGCAACGATCGTAGTGTTCCGCCTGAACTGATCGGTACCGCTGTCGGGTTGCTGTTGACGATCACGGCAGTCGGCGGGTTCGTTATGCCGTGGGTCTTCGGTGAGATCGCAGCCTTGGCAGGCTACGCAACGGCCTGGATCGTAATCGGCCTCCTGACCCTCGTCTTCGGTGTGTTCCTTCTGACACCCAGCCGCAGACGTCGCGGCAAAGCGTTCCCGGCCACCGCAAAGCACAGCCCCGTGACGTCCCGCCGCTGAGCATCGCGCGTCGATAGTGCTGGCGTACACCCACACGGGCGCCTGCACCATCGACTACCCCTTCCGTGCTGCAAGCCACGGGTGAAAGTGCGCGAAAAGGGAAAATTGATGGTGCCGACGCGCCCCGAAGGAGTTGGGCGTCGTCGTGCGACGCGAGGAAACTCGCGTCGAAGGGTGCCTCGGGCAGCGGCCAGAACAGGCCACGTACGAAGGCAAACGACATCGCCAGCTTGGTTGCCGGCCTGAAGCGACGCTGCCCCAAAGACCAGTGGCATACTTACGAACGTGCGCTGCAAACTGTCTTTCTGCGGAGTCGCTTCATGCTGATCACAATCGATGGCACAAACGGCCAGGGGAAATCGACCGCCGGGCAAATGCTTGCCGACAGACTAGGCATTTCTTTCTTCTCCACCGGGCTAGTGATTCGATTCCTATCGCACGAATACCAGCAGCTGAAAGACCAGGGCGTTGGTCACAGTGCAATACTGCAATCGCTCTACGGTTCCGCTTCTGCTGACACCGTTCTGTACCTGCAGAACCGCAACAACGCCGACTTGTATGACGACGGGTTAGTGAAACACTTTGGGTTCATCACCGGCGATAGCGAAATGTTGCGTCATGTAGATAACGCCCTGGATGACTACCGTCGCGGCCGAAACGTAGTTATGGACGGCCGGAACCTCTATGAGATCTTCCCCGACGCAGAATTCAAGTTCTATTTCGAATCATCGCTCGAAAGGCGAGCGGAGATACTGCAGCACTCAAAGAGCATTACGAGATCTGAAGCTCTCGAGAAGCTGCGGTTGAGGGACGGCCAGGAACGAACGTTCAGCGGTCCGCGCACAGAACTGATCGTGCTTGATCCGCTGTCATTTACTTTGGACAGTCTTATCGACACCATGTACCGACAAGTCACAAATGGCGAGTGAAAGGGAACTCTTCGAGCTCCTCGACTCTGCGGGTGCGGAGATGAAGGCGAATGAAGACGCGTTCTTCGACCTGTGGAATAGGTCGATACGCACGAACCTTCGTTGCAGCAACTCGTTCAGGATTCAAGACCATGTCAGCAAGTACGGCGGCTTTCGGCTCGGACTGCACGAGGTTGAGCAGCTTGCACCGACGCTGCGGGACTTCTTCAGACGCCGCGGTCATGTGGAGGACGAGACCGTCTGGCTGCGTGGATACACCTACTACGAATGCGATCCGCAGATGCACGTAAGGCGGAGCGGCTCGACTGAAATCTCGCTGTGGCAAACCTTCTGCAGTCACTGGAAGGCCTATTCCGAGCTCGCCTTCGCCTGCGAGGGAGAGCCGTGGACGTCGAACGTCGTGAACTGGATCGGCATAATTTCCTACCTGGAGTACGTCTTCAACGATCTGTCGACCATGCTCTGGTTCGTGTACTCGAATGAATCGAGACTGCGCGGCAGTTCGCAGATTGCACTGACGATCGAAGCCTGTGTCGGCGAGATCGCCGACATGATCGCGAGTCTTTTGCTGTTTCGATATCCCGCATCGACGGACGGATTTCCACAGAGGATCGCAGATGTCGTCCTCAACCCGACCATCTCGGCGTTCGTTGACGAATCGTCGCGTATCTCCCATCTTGTGCCCGGAAGTGTTCGTGCCGTCCGCGAGGGCGATTCATTGCCCGTCCTCTTCGCCGCGTACACCACGAAATTGGCTGCTTTCGGCGAAGGTCTCGAATCAGATCGCGTCCTGATTCTGAGCAACGCCTTCGGTGCCCTAAACCAAGGGACGATATTCCAGCGTCTAACGTCCGACCGGTGGCAAGCCGAACATGCCAATGTGCAGTACTCGCAACATCGCGCCGATGGCCCAGACTTGGGCGAGAGATCGGGAACCGTTCGGGTGTTCCGCGCGGGGTCTATGGCGCGGATGGTCGAGGATTATCGTGACCGGTGCGTCATCGTCGTCGATGATTGCATCTTCACGGGGAAGAGTTTCCATGAAATCAGAGGCGTTTTCGCCCCCGGCACCGAGGTGGTGCCGTTGCCCTTGATGCTCGACACTCAGTCGCTCAGATACCACCGGCGCGAGACGAGGGATCCACGGGAGGCATATCGGACCGCGAAGGTCGCCGTCATGAGGGCTCGCGAGCTGGGCGACCGACTCCCTGCTTTCGAGGCGTTCTGGGACTGGAGCGCTCCCGCGCGCACTGCCCCCCACGACGAGGCATCCGATTTCGACGAAGTCATGTCGGGTGGCGACGTCCTGCTCAGGACCTTGTGGTCGAGGTTCAGGCAACAGATACTCCCGTCCCCCGCGAAGGAGTGCCTGTAGTGGGAATGGTGGCCGCCCGCGGGACTCCGCTGAATGAGGGCATCAGGTTCGGCCGGATCTTCTACTATTCCGAACACATGGGGCACGCGGCGTTCGACGAGATCAAGGAACCCACGATCGTCGTCGCTGTCGACCTCACGCCGGGGGACACCATTCGGTTCGGCAGGCTCAATGTCGTCGGTCTGGTGGTGAAGAACGCGGCGCCGAACTCGCACACCGCCATTTTGTCGAGGACGATGGGTCTTCCGGCTTTGTGCGGAGAGGAGGTGGACGCGCAGTGGCACGGTCTGCCTGCCATCATCGACGGCGGCGGCGAGTTGATCGTCAATCCCGACGAGCCGACGCGGTCGGAGTACGCGCTCAAGGCGGATGACTTCGACGCTCGACAAAGAGAGTTGGCGAGCGTGTCCCGCGACCTGTCTGCGGTGACCAAGTCGGGGAACTCCATTCTGCTCTACGCCAACATCAATGCTGTTTCCGACGTGGAGAACGCCATCGCGAATGGTGCCGCGGGAATCGGGAATTTCAAGACGGAATTCATGTTCATGGAGTCGTCGGATCTGCCCGGGGAGGAGCAGCAGTTCCAGATCTACACGGCCATGGCATCGCGATTGGGGACGGGGAAGTTCGTCATCAGGACGCTCGACGTGGGCGCAGACAAGACCCCGGGCTATCTTCACTTGGAGCCGGAGGAGAATCCGGCGCTCGGGTATCGCGCCATCCGGATCAGCCTGGATCGTCGTGACATCTTCGTGCCTCAGATTCGGGCGATATTGCGAGCCAGCGCCTATGCGAACGTGGCCATCATGTATCCCATGATCGTGTCGGTCGACGAGGTGCTTCAGATCAAGGAGATCGTCGGCCAGGTGATGGAGGACCTAACCGGGGAAGATATTCCGTTCAATCGGGATATCGAGCAAGGCATCATGATCGAGACGCCTGCCGCGGTGCTCATCAGTGACGACCTCGCACCTCTTGTCGACTTCTTCAGTATCGGAACCAACGATCTCACCCAATACATGCTCGCCATCGATCGAACGAACCCCAGGCTTGCAGAGCGGTACGGGCCGTCCCATCCGGCGATTCTTCGGTCGATCAAGTTGGTGGCGGAGAATGCGCGCAGTGCCGGCGCATGGGTGTCGATCAGCGGCGAACTCGCTGCGGATGAAGCGCTCACGAGCACGTTCCTCGACTATGGGGTCGACGCACTGACAGTCTCGCCGTCGAGGATTCCGCAGCTGAAGGTTGCAGTCCGCAATATTGATTGATTCCAGTTCAGGAAGCAGCGGAATATTCTTCGCTCTCGAACACGAAGTCGTAAAGATCGAGTGGGCTGCACCCAGAGTCGCCCGATTCAAAGTAGATGGCCGTTCCCGGTCGTACGTGGCAGTACCAGCAGTTCACTGTGCAACGAATTTCCCGCGTCCAGTGGAACCAACTCGACGTGCAGACCGTCATCTGCCCGTCTGGTCCCTTCATCTGCATGTACTGATGCGGATCGGTCCAATTGTCAAGCACGTGGGATGACAGAGCGATCAGTTTTGCGAATGAGACATCGCCCTTGGTCACGACGCCGCTCTTCTTGAAGCCCTCGAGCTTCACGTACCCATCGACGAGTTCGAAGTCGAATCCCAGCGCTTCCAAGACGTCCAAATTGGTCGGATCCGAGTTGTCGAACGTGCTATCGACCTTTCCTGTCACGATCGCCACCATGGACGAGCACCTCGGCGCATCGCTGACGCCCAATTTCGCGCAGAGCGCTTTGATGTCCGATTTCAGACCGTCATAGTTGTACTTCTTACCAGCGACTTCATTGGGATCGAGATATCCGCCGTGCTTCAGGTACCTGTTCCCTTGAGCGGCCATTTCGATGATGGGAGCGAGGACCTCCATGGAGTCATTCCTGCCCGGAATCAACGGTCGGGTGTTCAACACGGTCTTCGGGAACTTCGCGCATACCCGGAGGTAGTTGTCGAATCGAGCTTGAAGCGGCACCTTGCTCTCGCCGAGACCGGTCACTCCGCACATGATCCAGATGTTCGAATTGACGGAACTCAACACGTCGATCTGCTCGTCCGTGAGGATGGACTTCGTGGACACCTCGATCTCGCCTTGATAACCCTGTTCCGTAAGATAGGTGACCTTTTGCAGCGTGTCCGGCCATTGGTCGCGTTGGAACGGGTCGCCGAATGACGTGTTGATCGTGACGGGCAGGTTCGCTAGCACCTGCCGCGCGCGGTACTTCAAGTCGTCCTTCACGATGGTCTTCTCCCGAGACATAGGTGAATATCAGTGGTGGTGCGAACGTGGGTGCTTTCGTGGGTGCAGGCTTAGCGTACTTCGGTGAGCGACACGCGCGTATTAGCTAGTCGCGGGGATTCAGACGGAACGGCGAACCGTATGCTCGACTCATCTATCCCGAGCTGCTCCACAGACGTCCAGTTGCCCACTCGACAGGATCAGACCGCCGCCGGCCGGAACGGTGCGATGCCCGTCGGAGTGGTCATTGCGGCGCGCAAGCGGTTGCGCCCGAAATCGGCCGATGCCCCGAGCGCCCCGAGAAACGTCGTGCGAACCGACTCGGGAAGATCATTCAACTGCGCCACCCCCGTCGAGAAGTTCTGCGTGTACTCGATCAGCGGCCGCTCGGTTTCCTCCCAGAGCCGAAGCCGATCCGGGATGCCACCCCCGCCGACGGTGACGGCGTGCGCGAGGCCGGCGGCGTTCATCATCGCGCAACCGCCGCCTTGGCCGAGATAGGGAGGCTGCGCGTGCGCGGCATCGCCGAGCACCGCGACGCGGCCGGCTGACCATCGCTCGAGCGTGATGTGCTCGAACTCGGCCCAGTGGAGTTCATACCCGTCGAGCTCGGCGAAGAGCCCGGCCAGCTGGGGGAAGTCGTCGGTCCAGACCACCGGGTCGAGCCGGGGCGCCACGGAGGGGTGCCCTTTCGGCGATACGAGTGAGATGTATAGCGACGCGTCGCTGATCGGCGTCCACAGCACGAAGCGCCGTCCGGCCATCCATTCGATGTATTTCGGCTCGTCGGCGTCCGGGAGAAGTCCTCGAGTCCGCGGGATTAGGGCGCGGGCGCCCATCTGCCCAAGGCCGATCCGGGACTTCGTCAGCGCGAGCCCGTCACGGATGCGCGAGTTGACCCCGTCGGCGACGACGACGAGGTCCGCCGTTGCCTCCGTCCCTTCTGCGAACGACACCGAGCCGTCCGGGTGGGCGGAGACGCCTTCCATGTCCGTCCGTACGTCGACGCCGAGGTCCTGGCACGCTCTCGCGAGTGCGTCGATCAGCCGACTCCTGGTCGCGGTGAGTACCGTGGCCGGCCTGCCGCGGCCCGTCTGGACCGAGGCCATGACCTCGTCGGCGGCGTTCCGCGTCTCGATCACCGGACCGTAGTGGGCGCATTCGATCGCCTCGTCGAGCACGCCGAGGTCGGCGAGCACCGCGAGTCCGTTGTTCCACAGGTAGATGCCGGAGCCATGCGCCCGCAGCGTCGACTGGCGTTCATAGAGCGTGACGCTCCACCCCCGCTTCGCGAGCGACGCCGCCGCCGTCAGGCCGCCGATGCCGCCGCCGACGATGCTAGCCGAGCCGAGCATGTCAGGCGCCGTAAGACAACGTGATCGCAGCGACCATCTCGGCCGGGCTATCGATACCCAAGTACGTGGAGACCTGCTTTTGGGGAATTCCTTGGGTGAGGACCATCGCGACCGCGTCGCGTTTGAACTCCTCAGAAGACTTCACTGGCATGACAGACATTCTTTCGCGTCCGATCCCGCAGAATCAAACGACCCTGGAGCCAAACCAAAGCGTCAGCATTCCCAGCGCTATCCGGCGGAGGGAATGTGGCACTAAGGCGGGGCCGTCGGGAGCACTCTTACAAACCAAATCCTTGCTATCGTTCAACGGCCAGCCCAAACCCAGACGGCCGAACCAACTGCATCCCGCAGAACTCTAGTGAGCTTGACTCCAGCAGGGCGACTCTTCTTTCCTTGACACCAGAGCGGGACAGCGGGGGGACAGTTGCAGTCATCTCCATGTTGTGCAGGGGGCTGTATTCGTTGCATCTGGTCTCCGAAGATGCGGCAATTAGCTGCCCTACTCGACCCTGCTAAGGTGGAGTGCCCTTTACAGGGCACCGTGGGTTCAAATCCCACCGTCTCCGCATTTTGATCCCTGTTAGTAACCGGTCTTTCACGCAGGCAATCGCTTTGACCGGTGGTACTGCGTGCGTCCTCGGGACTGCCTTGGACCTGGCCGCCCTGCCGTCGATGCGACGACGTGAATCGCGAGGGCGCCCTAGTGGACTGTTTCCACCTAGGTTCGCGGTTAGTGGTGCTCGGTAAGGATTCACCCGCCAAAGACCTGGATCCAAGCGACAACTGCCGCGACAAGTGCGCCGACGAGCACACAACCCCAAGCGCCAGCTTGGCGATCATATGCGCGGCCGAGGCGCCTCTCATTCTCCGCGAGGACAACCTGTGATTCAGCAACAATCCGTCCCGCTTCGCGACGTCGGCGCGCCAGACGCCATCTCGGAATCGACGCGAGCGCGCGCTGTTGCTCCTCGCGGATGAGCCGATTGTGATCGCCGAGAAAGGCTTCCATAGATTCCACGCCGGAGATCGCGGCCAGGATACATTGCCAAGTAGCGCCAACGAGGGCCGCTGTGGCCGCAACCGCGAGCCACACTAGCGCGCCTCCACTTGGCTCGCTCACGCCGAATGCGCGGCGGCGATGCCGGTGCTGGCGCGGTACTCCGGTGCTGCGGGTTCCGTCGTGAACTCCACAACTTCGACGGCCTCTTCCTTGAGCGCTTCGAGCACCTCTGCCGGGGTAACGCGGAAGAACTCTCGGCGAAGGTTGATTCTGTTGACACGTTGCTCGGCGAAGCGCTTGTGAAGGAAGTTCTCGACGCCGACGGCATCGGCTGCGAAGAAAAGGGCATGAACATCGAACCGGAATGGCACGGACGCGTCTCCGAGTTCGTGGACACGGTCCATCGGCTCGAGGCGTCGAGTCATGCCGATCTTGACCATGTTTTCGCCGAAAGCGCCAATGTTTGAAATGACGTAAACATGCCCGGCGCGGATGTTGGCCGCGCGGTAGTCGACGTCGTTGATGGCACGGTCGACGTCAGACAGTTGCATCCTGATTCGGTCGGCGCCTTCGATGTCGCCGTTGGCTTCGAGTGCGGCAAGAGTTGAGAGGTAGTGGGCGCGCTCCTTCTCGAGTCGTTCCTTCTCGCGACGAAGTTCTGCCTCTGCCTTCTGCTGCTCGCGGAGTTCGGCACGACGTTCACGGTCAAGTTCCCGTTCCCGTTGGAGCGCCATGAGGTGCGAGTTGGCGAGTTCAAGTTCCTTGAGCCGAAGCCGGTGATATTCGTCGGTGATCCGCAGCTGGATCATCTTGCCACCGTTGGCGATCTGCTCGGCCGCCTTCGTCAGCCGCGTCTGGGCCGAGTAGAGATTGCCGGCCTTCGTCGCTTTGATCGCGTTTTCTGCCTCCGCGTTATACGCCCGCAGCAACACCTTCGTCATGTCGTTGATGAACTTCTTGCCCTGCGCAGCCGAGTTATTGAACGTGAACCCGCTGGTGGTCGTCACGGCACGCTTGTCACGAACCATGTTCTTGATTCGCGACCGGACGCTCTCGAGTTCGGTCGCGAGGGCGGCGGACGACTGCGCGGGGTGCTCGTAGTCGAAGAGTCCGACTTCCTGCAGCGCGACGATGTCGGCGACGTCGACACGTTCCTTGTTGATCTCATCCAACTGCTGCCGTGACCACGCGAGTTGCTGCTGGGCGTCCGTGAGTTGCTTGTTGATCGAGGCCAACGATGAGGCCGCCGCGGACTGGGCCGACATGGCCGCTGCCTGGGCGCGGTCTCGTTCGGCCGCGAGCTCCGCCTCCTGCTCGGCCCGGTAGGCGTCTATGTCCGCGAAGGATCGGAGCCCGTGTTTCTCGATAATCGCCTGAAGCTCGGCGACCTTGGCCGTCAGCTGACTCGCTAGTTCACGGGCGTCCGCCTTGCTGAGTCGTTCGATCGGCTTCGCAGCCCGGCGAGTGGAAACAGCGTCAGCCGGCATTCGCTGGTCCGTCCAGATGGCACCATCCCACCAACGCTTTCCCCCGGGCCGTTCCGTATCGGGGTACCAACCGGCTGGCACTGCAGAAGGCTTCGGTCGAGTCTGATCGGTCCAGGTGGACCCATCCCAATAGCGGAGGACGGTTGGATCGTCGGGGTTCTCGTACCAGTCAGCTGCTGCGCTCATCGACTCGCTCCTCGGGTTGCCCGACGAGGCTACCGAGACGGGAAAGGTCGCTAACAGCCCCAGACCGGGTGGCCTGAACGCAACTAGTCTTGCCATCAGACCTCAACGGACGACCCAACCGGCACGCGCAATCTATAGTGTGACCGTGCCGAGCGACATCGACCCCACTGTCTGGCTAACTGCTCCGCTTGCGCCCGAGGCGATCGGTCCAAGTAAGCACGATCCATCGGCGTGGCACTACACGAATGCCGTGGGTATCAACGGCATCGTTTCGACCGGCTTACTGTGGGCGTGTTCGACGGACGGGTTGAACGATAGCCAGGAAGTTCAGTTCGGGATCGGGGCATTCCGCCGTCTGTGGGAGCTGGTCAAGCCCGCTCTCATCGATGAGGCACCGGTGGCTGCGGTCGAAGAGTGGTTAGCTGACATCGAGCGGCGAGCGGCCGCTCGCGAGGTTCTAGTGGTCTGTGCCAGCGAGAACGGTGACAGCCTCCTTCACTGGCAAACGTACGCGCGGATCAATGACGGGTACGCGATCGAGTTGTCTCCGACCGTGGAGTACAAGGTGTTCGCATCCGAGGGGCAGCCCGCGTTGTTCCAGCCGGACGATGTGCCCGCGATCTTCTGGCGCTCGGTTACCTACGGGGACAAAGATCCCGAATGGGGTTGGGAGCAGTGGGACCCGACTCGCCGAATGCTTGAGGGTGCGCTCGACGCCTTCGGCTCGTTGGAGAGGGGCCAGATCGCCAACGAGGGCTTCATGCGCGACCTGCTCGACCGGCAATACGTTGCTCTTGTATACGCCTACAAGCACGAGGGGTTTGCCGACGAGCGAGAGAAGCGACTTATCGTCGTTCGACCCCCAATCGACGGATTTACAGCCGACCGCGATTCGCACTATGGTCCATCTCATAAGGTGTTTTTGGCGGCGGTCGATGAACCGGATCCCGAACGCTACACCGTCGACAGGATTGCCCGATTGCCTATTCTTTCGGTGCAGCTGGCCCCACGGAACCCGGAAGGCGACGAGGAGCGACTGCGTGATCTCCTCGATGCCGCCGGCTACTCGGGAGTACCGATTACCCGATCGAGGACGCCAATCCGATAGAGCCAGATGGCTACTTTCGGAATCAGTTGCGGCGAAACAGGCGCTGAAGGCTAGACCGACGCAGCGGCTCGACGCCCGAGATCACCGCAAGAACGCATTGCCATCTACCTTGCCGGTGCGTGCGTGCAGGCCCTTAGCTCGACGCCTTACGCGCGCTAGCCTGACTCCTCGAACCCGTGCGTCTCCACGAGTGACCGCTGTCGGTGCGTATTCGGCGATTGCACCCAATCGACTCGCACCTGCACCGCATATGGGTGACCGTTGTTGGTGATCTTGTCTTCCTTCCATGCATACTCACCGCGGCGCATGACGCGCCCGAAGTCCCAGTCCGAGAAGCCGTCCGGGTGCGTGATCGGCTTCGGGCCGGGCAAGGGCTCGGCTCCGTTCTGAGGCTGGTACGGCACCCAGCCTTCCCAGACGCTCCCCGCCTGATCCTTGACGCGCGAGTAAATCGAAACGCGTTCGGCGTCACCCGGGCCGAGTTGACGAACTTCGGCACGCCAGAACTCTGAACCTGGATACTGCCCTGCCTGACGGCTGAACTCGAAATCCCAATTCGGCTGTGCGGATGCGCGCTGCCGGTAGATCGAGTAAAGCGATGCAAACAGCGCCACGCCCGCTATAACCGAGGTGATCCAATCGGCGGCAGTCATCGATTGGAGCGCCCCTATTCGTCGTCCAGCAGAACCGTGTCCGCGATCTTCGTCGCCACCTCATCCAACGAGGCGTAGTCCGACGTGGTCAGGCCGGAACGGGCTGCAAGAAGCGGGCTCACCCTCCGAAGCTCCTCGAAGGTCGTGCCGTGCACGATCGGGATAACGCGGTCGGTCGCGAGGAGCGCGGACAGCTCCTGAGAGGCGATCCCGTCGCTGTTGAGGCTGGCGAACAGGGCGGGTGTCACCAGCACGATTCCAGCGCGAGACGCCGCCAACCCCTTATCGATCTTGCGAATGAGCGAGGTGCCCAAAGGCACGTCCATTTCGCTGAACCAAACCGAGACATCGAGCCCGGTCAGGAGGTTGTGCAGTTCCAGCGCCGCCCCCTTGCGGTCGTCCCATGCATGGCAAAGGAATAGGTCGCGCTGTGCAGTCGCGATCTCAGCTATCCGCGCGACCTGTGCACGGACGGGATTGAGAGTCTGATACTCGCGGACGGAGTACGTGACCTCAGACCGACGCGCACGACTCGCCGTGCTAGTGCGACGACCTCCGCCTGCGCGGCTGCCGCTGGACGACCGGCTGAAGCTGGGGTATCGCTTGGGCAGAGGTGGGGTCACAGGAGCCGGTGGTGGCGTGTACGAGGGACGTTGGTTGTACGGGTCCCGGTATCCACCGCCGTAGCGGCCGTAGCGCCCTCCGTGGACGGGGCAGTCTGCGCCGCCGCCGCGGGTGTGTCCTCGAATCGGAGCCGTGCACTGTGCCATGACCGAAGCATAGCTACCGCCTACGACAATGGACGCAAACGTCAGGCGGCGTAGGCGGGGTCGGCGTCAGAGGGAGTCAACGAGGCGGTTCTCCACCGTCGCGATGGTGTTCGCGGACGAAGGTGCGCCGGTCGCGGTAGCAAATTCTTCGGCATAGAACTGCCAACCGGCGAGGGCAGCATGGCTCGGAGGTCGGCAGGCGGCCGCGAGCTTGCCGGTTGGCGTGCTGATGTTGGCAACTCCATCACGCATCCTTTCGCAGTCCCAGGCTCGATTCTGTGAGTCGTCCAGATGCTCGGTCCAGGATGCGTATGGCAGGTGGAACTTTTGGGCTGTCGTCATGGAATCGTGATGGAAAGGCCCCTCGTAGATCGGCGGACTGGCGCCTTATCCGGAATCAACCGAACTGCTCGCACTAAATAGTTCGCATCCATTCCGCGATTCGGCCATGTCGCCACGCGGTGAGTCCGAGCGTCCCAGATCTCCTGCGGCATTTTATTGATAAATGCTCAC
Source organism: Leifsonia sp. NCR5 (assembly GCF_002105485.1). Taxonomy (NCBI): domain Bacteria; kingdom Bacillati; phylum Actinomycetota; class Actinomycetes; order Micrococcales; family Microbacteriaceae; genus Leifsonia; species Leifsonia sp. NCR5. Next base: position 27,361 of record NZ_NCSR01000013.1, on the reverse strand, counting down.
CTTGACTGCAAGGATGTCCGGGGAGGTCCGGATGACAGAGGGCAAGGCATTCCAGTCGGTGGTCGCGTGGCTCTCGCTGGTGCGGAACCTCCTTGCATTGATCGTCACCGGCGCTGCGGCGATTCCGCTGCTCCTGGTGTGGGGACGAGGGCTGCCGACCTGGGTTCTCCAGACGCTGCTCATCGCCCTGGTTTTCGTTCTCGGAGCCCTCAGCGGTGCTCTCATAGCCCTCTTGATCCTCCGCAAGCGAGACGCTCCTCTGGGCTACCGGTGGCTTCGGCTTGAACGGACCCGCGAATTCGACCAAGTGAATCCTCGACGTCAGCGGATGGTTTCGCACATAACGATCCAAGCGCGGCGGGACAACGTCGAGATCTTCCAGGACCTCATCCAGTGGACGGGCGCCATCAAGCCGCGGCAATCGATTCTCAGCGACGGGCACTCGTTGTTGCCTGTCGAGATCCCGGGGATCGACGGGTGGCAACGGTACTACGTCCACCTCGGCCAGCCGCTGATGAGGGGCGACCTCGCAGAAATCGTCATTCAAACCGAGTTCATAGATGTGTCAGATGACTCCGCCCACTGGATCAGTAAGACCGTTCGCGAGACGATTCTCAACGAGCTGGTCCTGAGGCTTCGCATGGGCGCGTTCACGCCGCCGAAGACACAGTTCCAAGCAAAGGTCAGTGATCCGTCCAAGGATGCATCGTCGATCCTCAAGCGGCTCGACGTCGAGTACGACATCACCACAGGGGATGTGTCCGTGAAAATCGCGCGACCCAAAGTGGGTCGCAGGTACGGGCTGGCTGCATTGCCCTGGACGTACCCGGCTGACTTGCCCGACGCGACACTGGGCAACGCGACGTGGCCTCCGACGCACCTGTCCGCGGCCGCGCCAGCCGAGCGGTAGCTGAGGGATGACATCACCCCGGCGGCTTCGGCGTGCGCCGCGCCTTGCGCAGAACGCTCCGCGCCTCCCTCATCACTCCGTTCGCGTCTCCCAGGATGCCGCTCGCCTGGTCGAGCGAACGGTCCGCCTTTGCTGCGGTTCTGCTCGGCAGGATGAACTCGATCGCCAGTGAGGTCGCGACACCGAGAAGGACACCCGCTGCGAGGAGGAGCCCCTGGACCCACGCGGTTCCGGATGAGGTGGTCCAGCGCACCATCGTCGCGTCGAGCCTGGTGCGCGTTGCGGGGTCTGCGCCTTTCGGGTCGGTGGATGCCCAGCTCCGCGACCAGGTCACGGACTGAGTGAGGGCGTTTCCCACGCCTTCGTCCGGCATGGTCTTGTCGACGAGGTCGGAGGTCCGTCCCTCCAGGGAGGCTTCGAGGGTGGAGAACGGGCCGGGCACGGCTGCTCCGGGGGGTGGTGCGTAGCCGTCGATGAACTGGCCGTATTGGAGCGGGGGCGTGCGGGCGACACGTTGGTCGATCGTCGCGTCCGTCCATCGACCGACCGGTTCGGCCGAGAAGGAGGCGAGGTTGTCTCCGCTCAGGAAGGTCCGCGACTCCTCGCCGGCCGCGTTGATCTGTGGCGGCCCGTCGGCCTGGAGCTCCACCTTCGCGGTCTGGGACTGCGTGGGTTTCGTGCACGAACGACCGCCGCCGGTGAATGTGACCGTGGCCTTGGGCGTGAACCCGAGCCGGACGGTGGACGGGTCGAGCTGCGAACTGCAGGTGAACTGGAGGTACACCACGTCCGCGATGGCGGAGACGGGTGGCCCGTCCATGGTCGCCTGTTGCTCCGGTCGGGTGACGGTCCAGCGGCCATCCTCGATGCTCGGCACCTCAGGGAACGACGAGACGACGTAGAGATCGAGGCGTCCGTCTTCCTGCAGGGTGATTCTGAGTTTCACGGGCGCATCGCGAACGTTCGTCCAGACCACGATGCCTTCGTAGTCGCCGCGCGCAAGGTCGACAGACGGTGAACGGAGGGCCACCAGGCCGAGCGCGAGTCCCGCGCCCCCGACTGCGAGGACGGCCGCGGTCTTGATCAGCGCGCTGACGACTCTCATCGTGATGTCCGCGGCACAGTCTACTGACAAAAACTCATCAATGGGGATGTCGTCGCGTCGGTGTCACAGACCGGCACCCTCCCCGGTCTCCCTGGTGAAGGAGTTCTGTGCCTGGCGTTCCCGCCGAGCGCTCGACGGGCCAGAATCGGAAGACGGGACGGGGAACGGATGAACGGGAGAACGCGCGCGGCCGACGAGTCGCTGGAGATCTTCAGCCGCGAGCGGCGGCGGGTCTTCGGCACCGCATACCGGATGCTCGGGTCGGTGTCCGACGCCGAGGACATCGTGCAGGACACCTGGCTGCGCTGGCAGGCCGTCGACCCCGCCGAGGTCGACCAGCCCGGGGCGTTCCTGACCACCATCGCCACCCGGCTGTCGATCAACGTGCTGCAGTCCGCCCGCTCGCGGCGGGAGACGTACATCGGGCCGTGGCTGCCGGAGCCGGTGAACACCGAGGCCGACCCGTCGCTCGGGGCCGAGAACGCGGAAGCGCTCGAGTTCGCCTGCCTCCTGCTCCTGGAGGCGCTGTCGCCGACCGAGCGGGCGGCATACGTGCTGCGGGAGGCGCTCGACTACCCGTACGAGCGCATCGCCGAGGTCATCGACTCGTCGCCCGCGAACGCCAGGCAGCTGGTGAGCCGCGCCCGCAAGCATCTGGCGTCCGGTCGCGGCGAGACGGTTCCCGCCAGCGAGTCGCGGCGACTGCTGGAGGCGTTCCTCAGTGCCGCGCGCACCGGGGACGTCGAGCAGCTCGAGCAGCTGTTCGCCTCCGACATCGTCAGCTACACCGACGGCAACGGCGTGAAGCAGGCCGCCCGCATCCCGGTGGTGGGGCGCTCGCGGGTGGCGAAGTTCGTCTCCGCGTTCTCCAGCCACTTCTGGACGGGCAAGCGCATCGGCTGGACAACGCTCAACGGCCAGCCGGCGGTGACCGTCTCCGAGGACGGCGCGATCACCACCGTGCTCACCCTGACGGCGTCGCGCGATGGCATCCTGCAGCTGCTCTGGGTGATGAGCCCGGACAAGCTGCGCCACGTCGCTCCGGTGGGGGCATGACGGGCGGCCCGTCCGGATCCTGGCAGCACGTCCCCACCCGGTCGGCGGCGCGAGTGTACGCCCGGTCGATCGGCGCGATCCTGGCGATCCAGGATGCGTGCACGTCCGGCGAGGTCGCCGGGCTGGCCCCGCTGCTGCACGAGGACGCCCACCTGATCGTCGACACGGGCGGCAGGGTCGCCGCGCCGGAGTCGGCCTGCGGGCGCACCCACGCTCTGCACGCCCTCGCGCTGATCCTGGATGCGCGCGGAGTGGCGACCACGACCGTCCACTCCATCAACGGCTCGGCCGGGCTCGCCCTGCGCGACGCAGGCGACCGGGTGATCGGGATCGTCAGCGTCGCCGTCCACCGGCGGGTCGTGCACCGGATCTGGGTCGTGCTCAACCCGGACAAGCTGCGGCACTGGAACTGAGCATGGCCGATTCCTCCGCACGCGCCTGCGGAGGGGTAACGTGGCGACAATGCAGCCTCACCGTCATCCTGGTGGCCGCCGCGGGTCGCTGATGGTCGTCGCGGTGGCAGCGCTGGGGGTCGTGTTCGGTGATATCGGGACGAGCCCGCTCTACGCCCTGAAGACGGTCTTCCTGCTCGACGACGGGGCCGTGCGCGCCAACGAGGGCGACGTGTTCGGCGTCATCTCGCTGATGTTCTGGAGCATCACCATCATCGTGTCGATCAAGTATCTCGGCATCCTGATGCGCGCAGACAACGACGGCGAGGGCGGAGTGATGGCCCTGGCCGCGCTGGCGCAGCGACTGTATGCGAAGCGCGCAGGCAAGGCGGGCATCCTGCTCGTGATCGGCATCGTGGGGGTCTCGCTGTTCTACGGAGACTCGATCATCACCCCCGCGATCAGCGTCCTCTCCGCCGTCGAAGGTCTGCACGTCACGGTGCCGGCGATCTCGCATCTGGTCATCCCGATCGCCGCGGTGATCCTGGTCGGGCTGTTCCTCGTGCAGCGCTACGGCACCGGAAGGGTCGGCGTGCTGTTCGGCCCGATCATGGTGCTGTGGTTCGTGGTGCTCGCCGCGGCCGGCCTCGGCATGGTGATCCAGTTCCCGTCGGTGCTGCTCGGCCTGTCGCCCAGCTACGCGGTGGTCTTCATCTTCTCCCACCCTGCGATCTCGTTCATCGCGCTCGGTGCCGTGGTCCTCGTGATCACCGGCGCCGAGGCGCTCTACGCCGACATGGGCCACTTCGGGCGCTCGCCGATCCGGAGGGCCTGGTTCTTCCTGGTCTTCCCCGCGCTCACCATCAATTACCTCGGGCAGGCCGCGCTGGTGCTGCACGATCCGGCGGCGAAGGCCAACCCGTTCTTCCTGCTGATCCCGGATTGGGGGAGGCTGCCGGTGGTCATCCTCGCGACCGCCGCGACCGTGATCGCCAGCCAGGCCGTCATCTCCGGGGCGTTCTCGCTGTCCCGGCAGGCCGTGCAGCTCGGGCTGCTTCCGCCGCTCACTGTGCGGCAGACCTCCCGGCGCGAGGGCGGCCAGGTCTACCTGCCCGCCATCAACGCCCTGCTGCTGATCGGGGTGCTGGCGGTGATGCTCGCGTTCGGGTCGTCCGACCGGCTGTCCACCGCATACGGGATCTCGGTCACCGGCGCCCTCGTCGTCGACACGCTGCTGCTCGTGCTGGTCGCCCGGCCGCTGTGGGGCTGGGGGCCGTGGAAGATGGCGGCGGCCGCCATCGTGTTCGGCGGGCTCGAACTGGCGTTCCTCGCCGGCAACCTTTCGAAGATCGTCAACGGCGGCTGGGTGCCGCTCCTCATCGCCGGCGCGGTCATCCTGGTGATGACGACCTGGCGCCGCGGCCGGCTGCTGGTGCAGGAGGACAGGAAGAAGAAGGAGGGGTCGCTCCAGCAGTTCATCGAGGACATCCGCGCGAAGAACCTCCCGCGCGTCCCCGGCATCGCGGTCTTCCCGCACCCGAACAAGGACAGCACGCCGCTCGCCCTCCGCGCGAACGTCGAACACAACCACGTGCTGCACGAGTCCGTCATCATCGTCTCGATGAGCACGGCGTCCGTGCCGCACGTCCCGCCGCTGGAGGCGTTCACCTACGACGAGCTCGGATACACGGACGACGGCATCGAGCACCTGACGATCCGGTTCGGCTTCTCGGACAAGCCGGACATCCCGCGCGCGCTCCGTGCCGCCTGTTACGCAGGCGTGCTCCCGCTCGACGCCAGAGACTTCAAGGAAGCCTCGTACTTCATCTCCCGCGGGGCGATCCGCACCACCAAGAAGAGCAGCATGGTGCGCTGGCGCCGGTCGCTGTTCGTCGCGCTCGCGCACAACGCCGCCGACCCCGCCGCGCGGTTCGGGCTCCCGGCGTTGCGCACGGTGACGATGGGCAGTGACGTCGAGATCTGACGCCGACCGCTCCGGATGCGGGACCGAGCTTCAGGGGACGTACGCCGCCAGCGCCTGCAGAGCGGGCTGCGACGCGGGATCCGCGACCGCGGCCGCTCCCACGGCACACGCCGTGCTGAGGGCGTCGGCGGGGCTGAAGCCCTCGCGCAGGGCGATGGTCAGTGCCGCGCAGAACGCGTCGCCCGCTCCGACCGTGTTCACCGGCGTCGTCGCGACGGCGGGAACGGAGGCGACCGTCTCGCCGCGTTCCAGCAGGGCCGCGCCCTTCGCGCCGTACGTCACGGCGACGAGCGGGGCGTCGCGGAGCTCGGGCATCAGGGCGTACTCGGTCTCGTTGACGATGAACAGGTCGACGCGGTCGAGCACAGTGCGGGGGAGCGGCTGCGCCGGTGCGGCGTTGAGAGCCAGGTAGCCGGGGACCGTCTCGGCCAGGCGCGTCACCAGTTCCATCGAGATCTCCAGCTGGGCGAGCACCGTCTCGTCCGCCCCGAATTCGACGCCGTCGATGTCGACGAGCGCGTTGGCGCCCTCGCACACCGCTATCTGGTTCTCGCCGTCGGCGTCCACCACGATCAGCGCCGTGCCCGTCGCCTCGCTCACGGCGGCGACGTGCGCGGTGTCGACGCCCGCGTCGGTGAGCGCTGAGCGCATCCACTGGCCGTCGGCGTCGTCGCCCACCGCACCGACCATGCGCACCTGGGCGCCGAGGCGTGCGGCCGCTGCCGCCTGGTTGGCGCCTTTGCCTCCGGCGTCGCGGCGCAGGCGGCCGCCTCCGATGGTCTCGCCCGGCTCGGGAAGGCGGTCGACGATGGCCGTGAGGTCGACGTTGACGCTGCCGACGACGGTGAGTTTCTGCACGCTGAAGGTTCTCTCTGCTACGAGGACGGGCGGGGGAGGAAACGACGGAGCCGGTGTGCGGATCCGCCGGTCAGGACTGGGACGCCTGCACGATGGAGAGGTGGCCGACGCGCGTCGACACGATGCACTTGGCGAGGTAGATCGGTGTTCCGTCGAGCTCGGCGGTCTGCGTGAGGATGAGCACGGGATCGTTGGCGCCCAGGTCGAGGAGCTTGGCACGGGATGCGCCGGCCACGTTGACCGCGATCTGGCAGACGCCGGAGCCGAACACCGGCCCGACGCGCTCGATCAGCCCGGCGAGGAGGGTCGCCTTCGCCTCGGCCGCGGCTTCCAGGTGCTCGGCGATGGCTGGGCTGACATCGCTCAGATACCGTCCGGCGGGGAAGTGCTCCTGCACGATGGCGATCGGCTCGCCATCCTGCTCGATCACGCTCTCGCGGAACCAGGTGTTCGCCGCGAGGTCGAGTGCCAGCTTGTTGGAGATGAAGTCGGTGGTGGGCTGCATGGTGAACTCCACCGGCCGCACCGTGAGGGCGCGGTCGCCGTCGGAGAGCGCCTGCTCGAACGGCCGCAGCTCCTCCAGGCCGACCCTCGGGATGCTCGTGGCGACGAAGCGGCCGACGCCGCGCTTCGTGACGATCAGCCCGTCCTCTTCCAAGAGCATCAGCGCCTCGCGCACGACGGTGCGACTGACGCCGAGGGATGCGCCGAGCTCGGTCTCGCGGGGGAGGGCGGACCCGAGCGGGAAGACGTGACCGCGGATGCCCTCCGCGATGCGCGAGTACACGGCGACGCGCAGCGGTTGACCGACCGTGGCGGTGAGATCGCGTTCCAGGAACTGGTCAACGGTCATGGTCATCGCGTGCGCTCCTTCGCTCGGGGTGCCCCAATTCAACCACGAAAAAGAATTGTGTGCACATGTCGTACCAGAGAGGTATAACATCGTACCCACCGCATCCCGTGCGGTCATGAACCCCAACCCAGAACCCAGACAAAGGAGTCGCCCGTGAGTTCCCCCACGCTCGACAGCGCCGCTACGGCAGCTGCCCACCCCACGTCGCCGCCGTTGCGCGGCGGCAAGGCGGTCGCGCTCGTCGCCACCCTGATCCTCGGCGTGCTCTCGTTCCAGCTCAACGCCAGCATGATCACCCCGGCGCTGCCCGACATCGCCCGCGACCTGCACGAGGACGTCGGCGCCGTCTCGCAGGTGTCTTCGCTGTTCTTCCTCGCCGGTGCGATCGGGGGCGTCGTGCTGTCGCGGTGGAGCGACTTCATCGGCCGCAAGCAGGCCCTGCTGCTCGTGCTGGTGGTGCTGGCGGCCGGGACGCTGCTCTGCATGTTCGCGCCGAGCCTGCCCGTGCTGCTCATCGGGCGTGCTCTGCAGGGGGCGTCGAGCGCGGCGTTCCAGCTGTCGTACGTGATCCTGAGCGAACGGATGAGCGCGAAGGTGTTCGGCACGACGCTCGGGATCATCACGGCGGTCAACGGCGGCGTCGGCGGGGTGGACGGCTACTTCGGCGGTCTGCTGGCGGACACCTTCAGCTTCCGCTCGATCTTCGTGGTGATCTTCCTGGTCGGCCTCGTCGCCCTCGTCTGCGTGCTCATCGTCGTCCCGAAGACATCCAAGCCGGTCTCCGCCGGCCGGATGGACTGGTGGGGCGCCGCCGTGCTCTCGATCGCACTGATCTGCGTCACGTTCTTCGTCTCGCAGGGGTCGTCCGCCGGCTGGACCGCACCGATCACCCTGGTCTACCTGGCCGGGACGATCGCGTCGCTTGTCGCCTTCTGGTTCGTCGAGAAGACCCGAAGCACCCCGCTGATCGCCGTCGAGCACCTGCGCTCGCGGCAGGTCTGGCCCGTGATCGCCACGACCATCCTGACCCTGTCCGGCGTGTTCGCGGTGATCAACTTCACGGTGGTGCTGCTCAGCCAGGACTCGAAGGTGGGCTTCGGGCTCGACGCGGCGACCTCCGCCCTGCTCTTCCTCGCGCCGCCGGCGCTGATCGGCGTGTTCGCCGCGCCGCTGTCCGGCTGGCTGGCCGGTCGGCTGGGCTGGATCCGCATCCTGAGGATCGGGATGGTGCTCTGCATCGCCGCGCTCGTCGTCATCAGTCTCCTTCCGCAGAACCAGGGCGTCGTCATCGCGATGATCGCGCTGCTCGGCCTCACATACAACGGTCTGGTGCTCACCACGATGAACGGCCTGGGCGTGCTGCTCTCGCCGCCGGACGCGCCGGCGGCACTGCCCGGTCTGAACGGTGCGGGGTTCGGCATCGGCGCCAGCCTCGGCATCGGGATCGTCGCGCCGTTCGTCGCCCAGGGCACGCTCGCCGGCTACGGCATCGCGCTCTGGATCTCGGTCGGCATCACCGTCCTCGCCCTCATCGCTAGCCTGTTCATCGCGCCGCGAGCAGGCCAGCAGATCTGACGCACCACCCCGGCGGGGCATCCGGCCACCGGATGCCCCGCATCACGACCAGAAACACGGAGCACCACGCATGACATCCACCGCCCCTTCCCCCTCCTCCGACGCCGGGCGCCGCCCCGTCTACTTCGACTGCGACACCGGCATCGACGACTCGCTCGCCCTCGCATACCTGCTCGCGTCGCCCGAGATCGACCTCGTCGGCATCGGCACGGTCAGCGGCAACGTGAGCGCAGCGCAGGCGGCGGAGAACACGCTGCGCATCCTGGCGCTCGCCGGCCGGCACGACATCCCGGTGGCCGTCGGAGCGCACGACGCCCTGAACCGGGCGTTCAACGGCGGCGCGCCGCACGTGCACGGCGCGAACGGCATCGGCGATGTCGAGTTGCCGGAGTCCGGCCTCACGGCGATCGACGAGAACGCCGCCCAGCTGCTCCTCCGCCTCTCGCACGAGTACGCCGGCGCCCTCGAGGTGATCACGGTCGGACCGACCACCAACATCGCGCTCGCCCTGCGCATCGACCCCAGCCTGCCGTCGCGGATCGCCGAGGTGACGGCGATGGGAGGCGCAGCGTACGCCTCCGGGAACGTCACCCCGGTGGCGGAGGCCAACATCTGGAACGACCCGGAGGCGGCGGCCGAACTGCTCGCCGCTCCGTGGCCGGTGGTGCTCGTGCCGCTCGACGTCACCGTCGAGAACACGCTGGAGGAGTCGCACCGCCAGCAGCTCCTCGCCTCCGGCGTGCCGCTCGCCCGCGCGATCGGCGAGATGCTCGACTTCTATTTCGAGTTCTACGTCGAGCTCTACGGCCGCCGCAGCAGCGCCCTGCACGATCCGCTCGCCGCCGCCATCGCGGTCGGCGGCATCGTCGCCACCAACGCTCCTCTGGTGGACGTGGTGGTGGATGCGACCAGCGGTCCAGGCCGCGGCCAGACCATCTGCGACCTCCGCGGACAGCGCCTCGGCCCCGTCGACCAGCCGGGCGCGCACGTGCGCGTCGTACTCGGCACCGACCGGCAGCTGGACGCGCACCTGGTGGAACGGCTCACCGCATCCCGGGTCGGCGTCGCGGACCCGACGCTCGCCGGGTAGCGGGGAGCAGAACTCCCGCTAGACGCCGGGCGGCGATCGCAATACCCTCGCAGCAAGCGCTGAAACAGCGCGAGCGGGCAGCAGGGAGGCGCCGCGTGACGGATCATTCCCAGCAGGCGGACGGCAAGCGGCGGCGGTGGTGGCCGTTCCGCCGCCGAGCCGCGCGGCAGCAGACGCCACCGCCCGCCGATGCGGACGCAGACGCCGGGGCAGGCGCGACCGGTCAGGCCGGTGGCCGCGGGGTGCGCATCCTGCTCGGTTTCGCCAGCGCCGTGGTCGCCGCGTTCGGGATGCACGCGATCGGCAGCATCCTCGCCCCCGCCCTGCTCGCGCTCGTGCTCACGATCTGCGCGCAGCCGGTGCGGGTGTGGCTGACCAGGCACGGCACCCCGGCCGGCATCGCGACGGGTGCGGTCGCGCTGACCACCTTCGCGCTGCTGGCAGCGTTCGCCGGGCTGCTGATCTTCGCGATGGCGGACTTCGTCGGGATGCTGCCCCAGTATCAGGCGGAGCTGCAGGCGTTCGGCGCGCAGGTCGGGGCGTGGCTGAACAGCATCGGGATCGGGCCCGAGGACGTGAAAGCGGTCACCGGCGGCTTCGACCCGTCGAAGTTCCTCAACTTCTTCACCAGTCTGCTCGGCGGCGCGTTCGGGTTGCTGTCGTTCGGCGTGATCGTGCTGACCATGCTCATCCTGATGCCGGCGGACGCCGCGTACACGCCGACGCTGTTGCGGCAGCTGAAACCGACAAAGCCGAACCTCGTGTACGCGATGTCGGCGTTCGCCACGAACGTGCGGCGGTACATGGTCGTCACCACGGGGCTCGGCATCGTGCAGGGCGTCATCAACGGTCTGGCGCTGTGGCTGCTCGGCGTGCCCGCCGCGCTGCTCTGGGCGATCCTCGCGTTCCTGTGCAGCTTCATCCCGAACGTCGGCTACTTCATCGCCATCGTGCCTCCGCTGGTGTTCGGCTACCTCACCGGCGGGTGGGAGACGGTGATCGCGATCATCGTGATCTACGGGCTCATCAACGCCGTCGTGCAGTCGGTCGTGCAGCCGAAGGTGGTCGGCAACGCTGTGGCGCTGAGCCAGACGCTCACCTTCTTCTCCGTGCTGTTCTGGGCGTTGGTGCTCGGAGCGATCGGCGCGATCCTGGCAGTCCCCCTGACGCTGCTGGTCCGCGCGGTGCTCGTCGACGCCGACCCGCGCGCCCGCGTCTGGCGCGCGGCCATCGGCGACCTGAGCGAGACCCGCGCGATCATGCGCGCGGAGGCGAAGGACAGGAAGGACGCCAAGCGCGCAGGGGGCGTCCCGGATGCGGAGGAGCCGCCCGCCTGACGCGGCGCGTTGCGTCCGCTACGGCTGCGGCGCATCCGGCGAAGGGAACCGCGGCTGGTATTCGTCCCAGTTGCGCAGGTAGCGCCTGTCCGAGATCACCAGGATCACGGCCAGATAGAGCGCCCCGCCGACCAGCCCCAGCACGAGCGCGATCGTCGGCGCGACGGACAGGGCCGCCGCGATCCCGGCGACGAGGATGCCGACCAGCACGGCGTTCACCACCGAGATCAGCATCATGCTGCTCCCGGCGAAATGGCCGGGTCCAGAGCGCCGCCCGAAGATCACGTAGGTGTGCTGGCTCCCCGCGCGGTCGTCGAACGCCGACGTCATCAGGTACGGCCGGATACCGGGGTCGAGCTCCGCGTACGCCGCCCGCAGCCGGTTCATCGCGAGCACGTGGCCGAGGTCCTCGAAGCCGACGTTGAACACCCGGATCTGGGTGAGGACGCCGATGGCGAGCACGATGGCGAGGACGATCATGGCCAGGAGGGGGAACATCCCGTCGAAGTGCATCGCCTGCCCGGCGAGGGCGAGACTCACCAGCCCCGCCGAGGTGAGCGTGAGGAAGATGCTGATGCGGGTGAGCACTTCCGCCTGCGTGGTGCTGCGGGAGGCGAGCAGACTCCAGTGCTCGGTGGCGAGCAGTTGCGCTCGCACCGCTGGGGGGATCTCCTCCGCGCCATCGGGGGTGGGGGCCGCGTGGGCCGACATGCATCCATTGTGCTCCCGATCGCGCGGAACTGTCACAACGGTTCCCGCTGCCCGGTCAGAGCTGGTGAAACCATCCAGCGAAAGGAATGCCATGAAGATCGTGGTCATCGGCGGTACAGGACTCATCGGAGGGCCGCTCGTCGACCTGCTGCGGCAGGCGGGGCACGACGTGGTCGCCGCGTCGCCGTCGACGGGAGTGAACAGTGTCACCGGCGAGGGGCTCTCCGACGCGCTCGCCGGAGCGGACGTCGTCCTCGACATCCCCAACTCGCCGTCGTTCGCCGACGACGACGTGCTCGACTTCTTCCAGCGGTCCACCACCAACCTGGTCGAAGCGCAGAAGGCGGCGGGGGTCGGGCACCACATCGTGCTGTCCATCGTCGGCGCCGACCGGATGCACGACATCGGCTACATGCGAGCCAAGGTCGCGCAGGAGAACATCGTCACGGCCAGCGGTGTGCCGTACAGCATCGTGCGCGCCACCCAGTTCTTCGAGTTCATCCCGCGGCTCGCGGAAGGCGCGGCGGACGGGGACACCATCCGGCTCTCGCCCGTGATGATGCAGCCCATCGCCGCCGCCGACGTGTCCGCGGCGCTCGCCGACATCGCCACCCAGCCGCCGACCAACGGCATCGCCGAACTCGCCGGACCGGAACAGCTCCGCCTCGCCGACCTCGGCCGCCGCGTGCTCGAAGCGCGCGGCGACACCCGCACCGTGGTGGCCGACCCGGATGCGGGGTACTACGGCGGCGTGGTCAGCGACACGTCCCTGGTGCCGGGGAACGACCCGGCCATCACCGCGCTGCGGATCGGGCCGACCCGCTTCGAGGAGTGGCTGGGCGCTGCAGGGGGGAACTGAGCGTCGTGGACGGCGGTGCCCCCGCCCGCGTCTTGGCGGGCGGGGGCACCGCATCACCCCTCGATCAGAGTCACGGATCCCCCATCTGTCGATGTGGCCAGAGATGCTGCAATACCGACCAAGGCGATCCCGCCAATCGTCATGCTGAGTACCACGGTGGCCGTTATCAGCAGAGCCGGGCGTGCAGCCCGCTTTCTCCCGAGCACAATCGCTGTCCACACGATGAGGGCGATCCCGATCGGTATCGCCGCCGGCGCGACCAGCATTGCCGCGCTCGTGACCACGGCGGCGGCGAGCAGCCACCGCTCCTGGAGACCCTTGAGAGACACGGCGATGGCGCGCATCTAGACGTTCTTCAGCCAACCGCTCACAAGGTTGATGCCCCTGTAGGTCACCTGGTGCTGCTTGTTCGCAGACCAGGCCGAACCTTGGTAGAGGAACGACATTCGATGCATGACCGAGCAGGTCCCGCTACCGCCGGACACGTAGTGGTTCGCGGTTGAGTTGACGCTCCACACACCGCCCGCGCCGGAGAACCATCCTGTGCACTCGAGGTTCCGGGTGACCGTCGTGGGGGTGGCTTCAAACACGTAGCGAAGGTTGAACGTGCCCGTCGTGATCCCGAACATGCTTGCGTTGACGGGATACGTGGCGGTGTAACGGCTCGATGCGGCGCGGCTGCGTCCTCCCTCGGTGTCGGAGGCGATCGACGGCTCGGCGCCTTCGTCGAATTCGAGGACGGAGAGCGGGTCTGTAGCTGCCGCGTGGAGAAAGCGTGCCTGCTCGGACGCCGTCAGATCGTCGAATCTCTCAATTAGCGCGTCGTGAGTGGTGTCGTCGACCTTCATGCCCGAGACGAGTGCCTCGAACGCAGTGTCGCTGGCGACCGGCGTCTCGGCATTGGCTGCCGGAACTCCGCCGAGTGAGCAGAGAGCGACGGCCGCCGTTCCGATGAGGAAACGGGCCGCATTTCGATTACGGAGAGACTTCATTGGCATGGTTCCGTTCTTCTCGTCTGCATGCGCCAAAGGGTGCATGCATGTCATGTTCTGAATCTAATATTCAGAACCTGACGACGTCAAGACATCGCGCACAGCAACCTGTCACATTCGCGGCATCCCGACTGTCTTATCTACAGAGACAGGAGGACACCGTGCAGAGGATTCTTGTGGTGGGTAGCGATCATGTCCCGCTCTGACCGGCGCCCGCGCAGGCGCCCGCGCAGGCGCTCCCTCACCGACAGGGCCGCGACCGGCATCGCCACGCGGACGGCGCTCGGGCGACGGCTCACCGCGCTCGCCGCCGAGCTCCGGCAGCGGCACATCACGCTGCACTGGACGAACGTGTTCGGCGTCGTCTCGCTGGCGTGCGTGGTGGTCGTGTTCGTCAGCGGCGTCTTCCTGATGTTCTTCTACGCGCCGTCCAGCACGCAGGTCGTCTACGGCGGCGCGTACGCCCCGCTCGGTGGGGCGACCATGTCGAAGGCGATGCGGTCGACGCTCGCCATCTCGTTCGAGGTGCCGGGCGGGCTGCTGATGCGGCAGGTGCACCACTGGGCGGCGCTGCTGCTGCCCGCCGCGCTCATCCTGCAGCTGCTGGCCACGTTCTTCACCGGAGCGTTCCGCCGGCCGCGACGTCTCAGCTGGGTGCTGCTGTTCCTTCTCCTGATCCTGGCGCTGGCCGGAGGGTGGAGCGGGTACGCGCTGCCGGACGACATGCTCTCCGGCACCGGACTGCGCATCGTCGAGGGCATCGTGCTCGGGATCCCGGTGGTCGGGACGTGGGCGTCCGCTCTGCTGTTCGGCGGCGAGTTCCCCGGGCAGATCATCGAGCATCTGTACCCCGTCCACGTGCTCGTCGTCCCGGCTGCACTCGTCGGGCTGCTGGTCTGGCGCATCCGGATCGCGTACGTGGAGCGGCCGCCGCAGTTCGCCAGGGAGGGTGCGACGGAACGCGCCGTCGTCGGCGTCCCCGTGCTGCCGAACGCGGCCGTGCGCACCGGAGGGCTGTTCGCGATCGTGACCGGGCTCCTGTTCCTGGTCGCTGCGACCGTGACCGTCAGCCCGATCTGGCTGTACGGCCCGTCGTCGGGCGGCGACGCATCGGCGGGCAGCCAGCCCGACTGGTACACCGGGTTCCTCGACGGGGCGCTGCGGCTCGTGCCTCCCGGCTGGGAGTTCGTCTGGCTCGGCCGCACCTGGACGCTCGCGATCCTCGTGCCGCTGGCCGTCGTCGGGGTGTACCTCGCCGCTGTGCTGCTCTACCCGTTCGTGGAGGAGTGGACCACCGGCGACGCCCGCGAGCACCACATCCTGGATCGTCCGCGCAATACCCCGGCACGCACCGGGATCGGGGTGGCCGGGATCGTCTTCTACGGCGCGCTGTGGGGCGCTGGCAGCGCCGACCTGGTCGCGACGCACTTCCAACTCGGCATCGAGACGGTGGTGCACGTCTACCAGGCGGCGGTCGTCGTCGGCCCGCTCGTCGCGTTCGCCGTCACCCGCCGGGTCTGCCTCGCGCTGCAGAAGAAGGACGGCGAACTGCTGCTGCACGGCTTCGAGACCGGACGGATCGTGCGCCTTCCGGGCGGCGAGTACGTCGAGGTGCACCAGCAGCTCGACGAGCACGAACGCTGGAAGCTCGCGAACACCAGCGACGGCGAACCGTATCAGGCACGGCCGGACGCGCGCGGGCATCTCGGGATGGTCAGCAGGGTGCGGGCGGGCATCTCCCGGTTCTTCTTCGAAGACAGGGTCAGCCCGGTCGCTCGGAGCGCCGAGCCTCCGCAGCCGGTCACACGTGGTGACCGCGCCGCAGAGCCTGCGGGTGCAGGCGCACCCAGATCACGCTGATCAGCGCCCCGGCGAAGTCGACGGTCATGGCGGCCGTCGTCTCACCGCCGCCGCTGAGCAGCAGCCCGGCCTGACCGTTCACCGGCCGCTCCACCACCTCCAGCTCCGGCTTCCTCGCCATGCTGTGCAGCAGCAGCGAGACGGCGTCGAAGGTTCCGTTCACCATCCGCAGCGTTGGATTCTCCTCGTCGCCGGAATCGACCACGACGGCCACATCCGGGGCGAGCATCGACTCCAGCCGGTCGGCGTCGCCGGACACGGCCGCCAGCCGCAGCTCGCGGACGGCGCGGTGGTGCAGGGGGCGGGGGAGGAACGCGGAGATGTTCATACCCTTAAGACCGCCGGGGCGTGCGGAATGTGACCACCGATCCCGCAATACATCGAGCGACGGATGCCCCGGCGACCACCGGATGACGCGGCGGTACACAGCCGATCCGTAGCGTCGGAGCATGCTCTCCGTCACGACAGCTTCACCGTCCGGCGCCGTCGCCGCGGCCGTCCCGTTCGCCACGCTCACCGTCGACCACGACGCCATCGCCCACAACGTCGGCGTGCTGCGCGCGGTCGCCGGGGTGCCCGTGCTCGCCGTCGTGAAGGCGGACGGCTTCGGGCTCGGGATGGCGACCGTCGCGCGCACCGCGTTGCGCGCGGGAGCGTCCGCGCTCGGCGTCGCGACGGTCGACGAGGCGCTGCAGCTGCGCTCGGCCGGGATCTCCGCGCGCCTGCTCGCCTGGCTCGCCGACCCGCTCACCGACCTCGCCTCCGCGATCCGGCTGGGGGTCGAGCTGGGGGTGCCGAGCGAGCGGATGCTCGACGCCGTCGCCGCGCACGCGAGGGCCACCGGCGTCACGGCGCGCGTGCACCTCGAAGTCGACACCGGACTGTCGCGGGGCGGTGCGGAGCCGGCGGACTGGGCGAGTCTGTGCGGGGCGGCGGCAGAGCTGGAACGGTTCGGCACGGTGCGGGTGGTGGGGGTGTGGTCGCACCTCGCCAGGGCGAACGAACCGCATCCATCGGCCACGGCCGTCGCCATCGACGCCTTCCGCGAGGCCGTGGAGGTGGCCGTCGTCGCCGGTCTCACCCCCGACGTGCTGCACCTGGCCAGCTCGGGGGCGGCGCTCGCGCATCCCGCGACCCGGTTCTCGCTGGTGCGCTGCGGGCAGGCGCTGTTCGGCGTGCAGCCGGTGGACGGGCGCGTGTACGACCTGCGGCCGGTCGTCCGGCTGACCTCCCGCATCGTGCAGCTGCGGAGAGTGCCGCCCGGCACGCCCGTCTCGTACGGCGGCGAATACCGCACGCCGGCGGAGACGGTGCTGGCGCTCGTGCCGCTCGGGTACGCCGACGGCATCCCGCGCGCGGCGGGCGACCGGGCGGAAGTGAGCATCCTGGGTCGACGCTGCCGGGTGGTCGGCCGGGTGTCGATGGACCAGCTGATCGTGGATGCGTCCCCGGTGGGCGCCGAGGTGCGCGAGGGCGAGGAGGTGGTCGTGCTCGGCGACCCGGAGGCGGGGGAGCCCGTGCTGGCCGAGTGGGGGCAGTGGGCCGGCACCATCCCGCAGGAGGTCATGACCGGCTTCGGCGGGCGCATTCACCGGGTGCACCGTGGGGCGGCGCGCGTTGCTTAGGGCGCACACGACGATCGCGGTGCTGTACGGCGGCGCCAACTCCGAGCACGAGGTGTCTGTGCGGTCGGCCAGGGATGCGGTGGCGGCGCTGCGCGGGCTGGGGTTCGTGGTGCGGCCGGTCGGCATCGACCGCGCCGGGGTGTGGCACGCCGCGGAGGTGGATGCGCTGGGCGCGGTGGCCGCGCCGGGGCAGGGGCGGCAGGTGGGCCAGCCGCAGCCCGGGCAGCCGCGGCAGCCGCGCGGCGTCCGCCCCGAGCTGTGGCGCGGCGTCGACCTCGTCTTCCCGCTGCTGCACGGCCGCTACGGAGAGGACGGGACCGTGCAGGGGGCGATCGAGCTCGCCGGGCTGCCGTACGTCGGGTCCGGCGTGCTGGCCAGCGCGCTCGCGATGGACAAGGCCATGACCTGGCGGGTCGCGTCCGCCGCCGGGGTGCCGATGGTCGAGACGCGCGTGGTCGACGCGGTGCGGACGCTACCGGATGCGGTGCGCGGCCTGCCGTTGCCGCTGTTCGTGAAGCCGAACAGGGCAGGGTCGAGCGTCGGCGCATCCCTCGTCTCCGAGCTGGATGCTCTCGCCCCCGCCGTGCGGACTGCGCTCGCCCACGACACGCTCGCGCTGGTGCAGCCCGCCGTGCGCGCGGACGAGGTGAGCATCGGCGTCTACCGGACGCCGGGCGGCGCGACCCGCACCACCGGCCCGTCGCGGGTGACGGTCGCCGGCGACGGCGCGTTCTTCGACTACGACGGCAAGTACAGCGGACGCGGCCCGGCCATCGAGGTACCCGGCCGCGTCGATGCTGCGCTCATCCCGCGCCTGCAGCAGCTCGCCGTGGATGCGTTCCAGGCGATCGGCGCAGACGGTCTCGCCCGCCTCGACTTCTTCGTGCAGCAGGACGGCACGGTGCTGCTCAACGAGGTCAACACGATGCCGGGGCTCACCGCGCGCTCGCACTTCCCGCGGCTCTGTGCGGAGGCGGGGCTGAGCTACCCGGATCTGCTCGGCACGCTGGTGGAGCGGGCGGTCGAGCTCGGGCCCCGCTGACGGCACCCGCCGATCACCCCCGCTGACGGCCCGGCCGGACCACAATGGGGACATGCAGCAACGCATCGGCTGGCTGACGACCGGCGACGGCGCCAGGATGGCGTTCGCCACGGTCGGCGACGGCCGCCCGCTGCTCTACGTCTCCGGCTGGCTCAGCCACCTCGAACGCGGCTGGGAGCTGCCGGAGGAGCGCGCCTTCTACGAAGGACTGGCCGATGGCTGCACGCTCGTCCGCTACGACCGGCCGGGCACCGGGCTGTCTGCGCCGTCCGGACGCCCGCCCTCGCTCCAGCAGGAGCTCGCCCAGCTGGATGCGCTCGCCGCCACCCTCGGACCGCAGCCGTTCGACTTGATGGGCGCCTCGATGGGCGCGCCCGTCGCGGCGGCCTGGGCGGCCGCGCATCCGGAGTCCGTGCGGCGGCTCGTGCTCTACGGCGGCTGGGTGACCGGTGCCGCCATCGCGACCCCGGAGGTGCGTGACAGCGTGCTCGGGCTGGTCGAGTCGCACTGGGGGCTCGGCTCCGACGTGCTCACCGACATCTTCGCTCCGGATGCGCCTGCCGGTTCCCGTGCGGCGTTCGCGCGCTACCAGCGGGCGTCGTCGACCGCATCCACGGCCCGGTCGTTGCTCGAACTGAGCTACGCGCTCGACATCGGCGACGTGATCGGGCGGGTGCAGGCGCCCACCCTGGTGGTGCACAGGGAGCACGACAGGGCGGCGCCCGTCGCGCAGGCGGTGGCGCTCGCCGACGGCATCCCGGGCGCGCAGCTCGTGGTACTTCCCGGCAGGTCGCACCTGCCGTGGGCGGGGGACACGCACGCGCTCGTGGCGACGATCCGCCGATTCATCGGCCTACGCGCATCCCGCACGGCGGCAGGACGGCTGACGGCCAGGCAGGACGAGGTGGCGGCGCTGGTCAGCGCCGGACGCACCAACCGCGAGATCGCAGCCAGCCTCGGCATCGACGAACGCTCGGCGGAAGGCCATGTCGAGCGCATCCGGGTGCGCCTCGGCTTCCGGTCGCGTGCCCAGATCGCCGCGTGGTACGCCGCCCGCCACGAGCAGGCAGGGCCCGGCGAACTGAGGTAGTTCCACGCCTGACCGCGGGGCAGCGGCGGCGCACGCTGGAGCCATGACAGACAGCGATACGACAGCACCGGCACCGGCCCCTGCACCGGCCGACTTCCACCTGCACCCGGGACGCGGCCGGTTCAACGCCGCGTTCTTCCACGCGATGGGCCCGACCCTGGAACGCAGCCTCCGGCACCAGAAGCAGCGCGTCTTCGCCGACCTTCCTCCCGTGGTGGTCGAACTCGGCACCGGCGTCGGCGCCAACCTCGGCTACCTCCCGCCCGGCGCGACCCTCATCGCCATCGAACCCAACCGCTACATGCACCCGGCGCTGCGGGATGCGGCCAGTCGCTACGACGTGCGCCTCGACCTGCGCGAACGCACGGCGGAACAGACCGGCCTCCCCGACGACAGCGCGGACACCGTCATCTCGTCCCTCGTGCTCTGCACCGTTCACGACCCGGCGGCCGTGCTCGCGGAGGTCAGGCGCATCCTGCGACCGGGCGGCACCTTCCGTTTCGTGGAGCACGTGGCGGCGGACGACGGCACACCCACCCGGGCTGCCCAGCGGCTGTTCCGCCGGCCGTGGGCGTGGACGTTCGAAGGATGCTCGTGCGAGCGCGACCTCGAACACGCGGTGCGTGCGGCCGGCTTCGGAAGCGTGGAGGTGGAGCGCTACCGGGTGCACACGCCGCTGCTGCCGTTCAACACGCAGATCGCGGGGGTGGCGGTGGGCTAGGTGGAGGCCTAACCCGCCCGCCCCGCCTGACGCAGCATCCGGAACCAGTCTGTGCGTTCCAGCATCGCGAGCACCGCTGGCGCGAACCCCGTCAGGACGAGGGTGATGTCGCGGCCGGTGAGTTCGCGGTCGAGGTCGCGGAGGCCTTCGATCACCGTCACGGACACGTCTTGCATCACCGAGCAGTCGACGGTGACGCGGCGGGTGCCCGGGGAGGCGTCGACGGCTTCGAGCACCGCCTGCTCCGTCGCCAGCATGCTCGCCGTGTACAGCGGCGCGAGCAGGGTGACGACAAGCTCGCCGCCAGCGTCGCCACCACCCACCACCCGGATGCGCGGCTTGTTCAGCGCGGACAGCAGCAGGATCAGGGTCAGCACCACTCCCACCAGCACTGCCTGCAGGAGCCCGGCGGTCAGTCCGACCGCCATCGTCACGATCGCGACGGCGAAGTCGCGGCGGCTGATCCGCCAGAGGCGGCGGAGGGAGGAGATGTCGATCAGCCCGAACACCGCGACGAAGACCAGGGCGGCGAGCGTGGCCTGGGGGAGGAGGCTCACCACCGGTCCGAGCCACAGCCCGACCAGCACGGCCAGCCCCGCCGTGACCAGGCCGCTCAGCTGGGAGCGGGCGCCCGCATCCCGGTTGACCGCGCTCTGCGAGAAGCCCCCGGCTGCCGGGAGGGTCTGGAAGATACCGCCGACCAGGTTGGCCGCTGCGTCCGCGAGGAGTTCCTGGTTGTTGTCGATCGTCCGGTCGCCGGTGCCGCGGAGGCCGCGGGCGACCGCCGTCGTCTCGAGGAAGGCCATCACCGCGATGGCGAACGCGCCGGGCAGGAGGGCGACGATGTGCTCGAACGAGGGGAGGGCCGGCAGCGGGAAACCGCCGGGCACCGGGGCGATGCGGTCGACGCCGGCCTCCGGCAGCCCCGCGAACGCGCTGAGCAGGATGCCCGCCGCCACCACGATCAGCGGGCCGGGCACGCGCGGGGCGAAGCGCTTGAGCAGGAACAGCACGGCGACGGAGCCGACGGACAGCAGCACCGTGGCGAGGTTGGCGTGCGGCACGGCCTCCACCACGGCGACGAACGAGCGGATGAAGCCGCTGCCCGTCGTCGTCTGGGAGACCCCGAGCAGCTTGGGCAGCTGGCCGAGCGCCACCGTCGCACCAACGCCCACCTGGATGCCGAGCAGCGTCGGCTTGTTGATGATCTCCACGAGCGAGCCCAGCCGGAGCAGCCGGGCGACGGCGAGGATCGCGCCGACCAGCAGCGTCAGCGTGACCAGGTCGCGCGGGATGTCGTCCGAGCCGGAGACGACCCCGGCCGACACGAACGTGGTGGCGGTGAGCGTGGCGATCGTGGAGGTGGTCGACACGCTCATCGCCCGGGAGCCGCCGAGCAACGCGTAGACGATCATCGGAACGATGCAGGTGTACAGCCCGGCCTGCACGGGGAGGTTCGCGATGGTGGCGTACGCCATCGCCTGCGGCACGACCACCGCTCCCGCCGAGAGGCCGGCGAGCACGTCGCGGCCGATCCACGACCGGTGGTAGCCGGACAGGGTCGGCAGCAGCCAGGGATTCCGCGGGGGTCTCTGCGTGCCGTTCTGCGTCGTCATGGCGACCGGCTAGAAGCTTCCGATGCCTTTGCCGATCACCGAGACGCCGATGACGAGCAGCAGGACGGCCATCACGGTCGCGTTGTTGTGGACCAGCCAGCCGCGTAGTGCGTCGAGTGGGCCGCGCATCCGGTCGGCGGCCACGAGGTATGCGATGACGGGAGCGGCGACCGAGATGACGGCGATCACCGTGAAGACCGCGATGGCGAGGATCTCCGATCCCACGGACAGACCGGCGGAACCGATGACGATGCCCGCGCTCGCCGCGAGCAGCAGGTTCTTGGGGTTGACGGCGGCGAGGACGAAGCCGAGCAGGAGACCGCGGGCGGTGGTCATCGAGTCGATGGCGCTCATCCACTTCGGCAGGGCAGGCTCCTCTCCGTGCTTCGGCCGCGACCGCCACTGCCGCACCGCCAGCAGGAGCAGCAGGATGCCGAGGATGAGCTGGATGGTCCCGGCGATCGGCTTCGACGCATCCGGGTCGTTCTCCGGCAGCACGGCGGCGAGCAGGGTGAAGACGGTGACGGCGACGATCACGCCGACGAGCCAGCCGAGGAGGAAGCCGACGCCCGTGCTCCTCGCCCGCGGCGACAGCAGCATGAGGATCGCCGCGATGATCGGGATGGGGCTGATGGCGACACCGATCGCCAGCGGGAGGATCGCTCCGATCACTTGAGGCATGGTGGTCTCCTTCGTCTCTCAGGCTCCGGCACGGCTGGTGCTCTCCGGCGGTCGGGGGTCGGTCAGCCGGGCGAGCGCATCCCGGTTCGTGTCGTAGACGGTGACGCCGTCGAGCAGGCCGAGGCGCTGCATCCGGTCGCGGAGGCCGGGGCGCATCCTGCTCAGTCCGAGGTCGACGTGCCGGTCGGTCAGCCACTCGTGCACGCTGCGAAAGCCCTCTGCGCCGGTCACGTCCACGTCCGTGACCGCCTCCAGGTCGAGCACGACGTGCCGGACGCCGTCCGCGGAGGTCACCGCGCGCTGCACCGCCTGCCCGAAGGTGACGCTGTTCGCGAAGAACAGCGGGGCTGCGAGCCGCACGACCACGACGCCCGGCGCTGTCGGCTCGCCGGGCTGCGCGGTGTCGAGGAGGGAGCTCTGCGGGTCCCCGTCGGCTGCGAGCGTGTCGATCGCCGGGTTCGCCGCCCGCCGCGTCACGTTGACGACGGCGAGCACGAAGGCCACGACGATTCCGGCGATGGATCCGACGAACAGCGTCACCAGGAAGCACACGGCGCCGATGGCGAACTCGAACCTGTCCTGGCGCCACAGGGCGGCGAAGTCGGCGATCCCGAGCAGCGGCACCACGGCGACGGCGACGATCGCGCCGATGGCGGGCGACGGGATGTGCTCGAGCAGCGCCGTGCCGAAGATCAGCAGCGCGAGCGTGCCGATCGCGGTGACGATGGTCGGCAGCTGCGTCCGCGATCCCGCCTGGTCCATCGCGGCCGTGCGGGAGGTGGACGACCCGACCGAGAAGCCGCCGGACACCCCGGCCGCGAGGTTGGCGGCGCCGAAGGCGAGCAGCTCCCGGTCCGGCTTCGTCGGATACCCGCGCTTCTCCCCGTATGAGCGGGAGACCAGCAGCCCTTCGCCCATCGACACCATCGTCAGCGCGATGGCCGACGGGATGATGGCCAGCCACATCGACCAGTCGATCACCGGCCAGGTCAGTCTCGGCGGCCCGGCCTCGACGGCGCCGAGCACAGAGACGCCCGCCTTCTCCGCTCCGCTCACAACCACCACGATGGTCGCCACCACGAGCACCACCAGCGCCCACGGCACCGCGCGCGCCAGCACCCGACCGACCAGCAGGATGATCAGCGCGCCCACCGAGATGAGCAGGGACCACACGCTGAGGTGGCCGAGGCCGGTGACCAGGCCGGCCAGTTTGTCGGTGAACTCGCCGCCGGAGTCGATCTTGACCCCGAGCATCTTGGCGACCTGCGACACCAGGATGTCGAGGGCCAGGCCGCCGACGAAGCCGATCAGGATGGGCTTGGACAGGAAGTTCGCGAGGAACCCGAGCTTGAAGAACGAGCAGAGCAGGAACAGGACGCCGCAGATCAGCGCCTGGGCGAGCGCGAGCGTGATGTAGTCGGCGCTGCCCGCGACGGCGAGACCGCCGAGCGACGATGCGACGAGGGCAGCGGCAGCCGCATCCGGAGACGCCACCAGCTGGCGGGACGAGACAAGCAGCGCCCACACGATCCCTGGGAGCACCAGCGCGTACAGGCCGGCCGTCGGCGGCAGGCCGGCGATCTGCGCGTACCCGATGTTCAACGGGACGGCGATGGCCAGCAGGGTGACGCCCGACACGATCTCGCGCACCGCATTCCGGCCGGTGAGGCCGGCGAGCGGGCGTGCTGACATGTCGATCCCCTCCGATTGCCTCGGAACCGCGACTGTGAGGGAAGGCTAGTCAGTGCCGGGGCCCGCGTCTAGGGGGACACGTGGGCCCTAGACGAGACGGAGCGTCGCGGGTTACGTTCAAGTCGGAATCGTCTGAACGACAGCGCCGGATGCGCATTTCCCGACGCCGAGGGCGCACACGGTCGTGCGCCGCCTGTGTGGTGATGGGGTACGCAGAGACGTGGGGAACCGGCTGTGACGCGAGAATTCCAAGGCAAGATCGAACTCGATGTGCGGGACTCGGAGGCGGACTGGGAAGCCTTCCTCCCGTCGAAAGCCCCGAAGGGGGCGCCGAACGTCCTCCTCGTGCTGTTCGACGACACGGGCCAGGCGGCGTGGTCGCCGTACGGCGGGCGCATCCAGATGCCGACGATGGACAGGCTGGCGGCCGGGGGGCTCACGTACAGCCAGTGGCACACGACCGCCCTGTGCTCTCCCACGCGGTCGACGCTGCTGACCGGCCGCAACCACCACGCCAACGGGTTCGCGACCATCTCGGAGTCGAGCACGGGGTTCCCCGGGTACAACTCGCACATCCCGCCGAGCAATGCCACGATGGCGAACGTGCTGCGGGACGCCGGCTGGGCCACGTTCTGGGTCGGCAAGAACCACAACGTGCCGATCGACGAGTGGACGGCGGGGGCGTCGAAGAAGAACTGGCCGCTCGCGCAAGGCTTCGACCGTTTCTACGGTTTCGTCGGCGGCGAGACGAACAACTGGTTCCCGTCGCTGGCGGAGGACAACCACTACATCGACCAGCCGTACCTCCCCGAGCAGGGATATCACCTGTCCAAGGACCTGGCGGACCAGGCGCTGAGGATGCTGCGGGATGTGAAGCAGACCGAGCCGGACAAGCCCTGGTATCTGTGGTTCTGCCCGGGAGCCAACCACGCGCCGCACCACGCCCCTCAGGAGTACATCGACAAGTACAAGGGCGCGTTCGACGACGGCTACGAGGCATACCGTGAGTGGGTGCTGCCCCGGATGATCGAGCGCGGGCTGCTGCCGGAGGGCACGGAGCTGACCGCCATCAACCCGATGCCGCCAGGAACGTTCTCCCAGACAGACGAGGTGCGTCCGTGGGCGGAGCTCACCGACGAGGAGAAGGCGATGTTCTCCCGGATGGCCGAGGTCTTCGCCGGGTTCTCCGAGTACACGGACGCCCAGGTCGGCCGCATCGTCGACTACCTGGAGGAGTCGGGCCAGCTCGACAACACGCTCATCATCTACTGCGCGGACAACGGCGCATCCGGTGAGGGCAGCCCCAACGGCTCCGTGAACGAAGGCAAGGTCTTCGGAGGGTACCCGGACGACGAGAAGCAGAACCTGACGATGGTGGACGAGCTCGGCTCGCCGAACACGTACAACCACTACCCGACGGGATGGGCGGTCGCGTTCTCCACCCCGTACCGGATGTTCAAGCGGTACACGTACCAGGGCGGCGTCTGCGACCCGCTGGTGATCCACTGGCCGGCGGGCATCCGGAGTGCGGGGGAGGTGCGCAACCAGTACCACCACTCCACCGACATCGTCGCGACCATCCTGGATGTCTGCGGCGTGGAGATGCCGGACACGTATGCCGGCGTGGAGCAGCGCCCGCTGGACGGCGTTCCGATGACATACACCTTCAACGCCGAGCCGGACGGGCCGACCACGAAGGAGACGCAGTACTACGAGATGCTCGGCAGCCGGGGCATCTGGCACAACGGCTGGAAGGCCGTCGCCGAGCACGGGCCGGTGAGCGGCATGAGCGGTTTCGCGAACGACACCTGGCAGCTCTTCCACACCGATGTCGACCGGTCGGAGGCGCACGACCTCGCCGCAGACGACCCGGCCAGGCTGGAGGAGCTGAAGGCGCTCTGGATGGAGGAGGCGAAGCGCAACCTCGTGCTGCCGCTGAACGATCTGCAGATCATCGGCAACCCGAAAGACTACGAGACGTTCCTCGGCATGG
Source organism: Leifsonia sp. NCR5 (assembly GCF_002105485.1). Lineage (NCBI taxonomy): Bacteria > Bacillati > Actinomycetota > Actinomycetes > Micrococcales > Microbacteriaceae > Leifsonia > Leifsonia sp. NCR5. The sequence continues at coordinate 1,319 of NZ_NCSR01000013.1, read as the reverse complement.
AGTTCAAGGTGCCCGTGCCGCCGAGCGGCCAGTACACCTACTACCCGGGCACGTCCGAGGTCCCCGAACGGTCGGCGGCGAACACCCACGGCGTCTCGTACAAGGTGCTCGCCGAGCTCGACCTGACGGCCGACAGCCAGGGCGTCGTCTTCGCGCACGGCTCCCGGTTCGGCGGCCACGCCCTGTTCATCAAGGACGGGCAGGTGAACTACGTGTACAACTTCCTCGGCATCCCGCCGGAAGACGTCATCTCGGCACCTGTCCCCGGCCCGGGCAAGCACATCATCGGCGTGGAGTTCACGAAGGAGAGGATGGGCGAATACCGGGAAGGCATCGGCCCGCTGTCGCTCTACATCGACGACCAGAAGGTCGGCGAGAAAGAGATCCGCACGGTCCTCGGCCACTTCTCGCTCTGCGGAGAGGGCCTCTGCATCGGCTACGACAGCGGGGACGCGGTGTCCAGCCAGTACACCGGCTCCCGGTTCGAGTTCGAGGGAGGCACCATCGACAAGGTGGTGTTCGACATCGCCGACGACGCATACGTGGATGTGGAGGCGCACTTCGCGGCGGCGATGGCCCGCGACTGAGTACCCTTCAAGGGTGAGTGCACCCCTGACCAGCCAGGTTCCGGTCCCCGCCGGTTCGTTCAGCATGGGCTCCGCCGAGTTCTACCCGGACGAGCAGCCCGTGCACGTCCGGACGGTGGATGCGTTCCTCATCGACGCGCATCCGGTGACGAACGAGCAGTTCGCCGCGTTCGTCTCCGCCACCGGGTACGTCACGGTGGCGGAGCGTCCGCTCGACCCTGCCGACTTCCCTGGCGCTGACCCAGCGGACCTCGTGCCTGGCGGGATGGTGTTCACGCCCACCGCAGGGCCCGTGGACCTGCGCGACTGGCGGCAGTGGTGGCGCTGGGGAGCGGGCGCGTACTGGCGCTTCCCGTTCGGCCCGGAGTCGTTCGACGCTCTCGCGGAGCGCCCGACGCATCCGGTGGTCCAGGTGGGCTTCGAGGACGCGTCCGCCTACGCATCCTGGGCCGGCCGCCGCCTGCCGACCGAGGTCGAGTTCGAGTACGCCGCCCGCGGCGGCCTCGACGGCGCCCGCTTCGCCTGGGGCGACGACGAGCGCCAGGACGGCACGCTGATGGTCAACCGCTGGCAGGGCAGCTTCCCATACCGCAACACGGGAGCGGCCGGCTACGAGGGAACCACCCCCGTCCAGACGTTCCCCGCCAACGGCTACGGCCTCTACGACGTGACGGGCAACGTCTGGGAGTGGACCACCGACTACTACTCCCCCCGCCACGTGCCCCCGGATGC
>NZ_NCSR01000012.1:0-135674 GCF_002105485.1 Leifsonia sp. NCR5 | reverse complement strand
GGTGCCGGGGATGGCCGGGGCCCCAGGGATTCCTGGCACGCCGGGCACGCCGGGCACGCCGGGCACGCCGGAACCGCCCGTCGGCGTCGGCGTGGGGGTCGGGGTGGGCGTGGGTGAGCTGCAGTCCATCAGCAACGGGATGCACCACGAGCCCTCCGGCACGACCATCGGCGCGCGGGCGAACCCGAACCCGACGAGCGCGACGGCGAGGAACACGGCGAGCGTTCCCCGCATCCCGCGGCGGCTGGGGTGATCGCGGCGGCTCAGGATGCTGCCCTTTCGTCGGCCCCTTCGTCGGCGCGGCGGAGCGCGGGGTCGCCCGCGGGGACGCCACCTGCCTCGTCGCTCGTGCGCGGCATCCACGCGACCGCCAGCACGCCACCGACGGTGCTCAGCAGCATCCCGACGAAGAAGCCGCCGAGGTTCACCCCGACCAGCGAATACACCGCGACCACCAGTGCGATCACGCCGTAGAAGATGCGGTGGGCTGGCATGGTGACGATGAGCACGCCGAGGAGCGCCAGCACGATCGGGATGATCGTCGCCTGCAGCCCCTCGATGCCGAGCTGCACGTGGATCTTGCCGATGTCCAGCTGGCCGGAGAAGAACAGCTCGACGCCGCCGAGGGCGATCAGGAGGCCGCCGAGGAACGGGCGCTGCCTGCGCCAGCGGGAGAAGCGGGACCAGGCGGTGGTGGTGGTGGAGTCACGGTCGGAGGTGGAGGCGTGCTCGGCGCGCCCGGCCCGCGCCCGGCGCCTACTACCCGCCCCCGCATCCCCGGTCGCGTTCAGAAGCATCCCTTGGATCCGTCCGTCAGCTGCACGTGCATCCCGGTCAGCGTGAACACCGACGCCTGGGTGCTCCACGCGGTCTGCTGCAGGTTGGCGATCTTCACCGTGTCCGCATCCTGGGCGAAGTCGCCCACTCCGCCTTTCGCGGCCGTGTTGACCGTGGAGGCGTCGACGCCGATCCGGATGTTGCCGAAGGTCGAGTCGCCTTTGAGGTCGGTCATCCCGATCTGCAGGTCGGAGGCGCTCGCCGGGGATCCGCCGCCGCCCGCCGTGATGAGGAGGCCGACCTTGCCCATCGGCGTGTCCGTGACGACCGACTGGCAGAGGTCGGAGAGTGTCGCCGATTTGATGTTGGCGATGGCGACCTGGTGGTCTTTGCCCGCCGTGTCGGGGGCGACGCCCGCGTACTGGCTGAAGCCGGTCCCGTCGAGCTGCGATGCGCTGATCTGGAACTGGCTGCCGGACACCGCGAACGACACGGGGACGGCGCCGTTGGCGACACCCGCCATCAGCAGCGACGACACCACGGCCACGGGGACGGCAGCGAGCACGACCCGTCCGGTGTGGGAGCGGGTGAGTGAGCGGAACTTCATCGATCCTCCTCGTTTTGGGGTATTGACAGCGGCGGTGCTGGTCAGGTCGGAACCCCACGAGCGAGCATATTCACTATTGACGACTTGTCAATAGTGCGCGGGATGCGGGTGGCTAGGCTCGTCGCATGGAGATCGACCGGCGCACCCGCCTGACCCCGGATGAACGCCGGGCCCAGCTGGTCGCGCTCGGGGTCGGGTTCCTGGTCGACAACCCGCTGGATGCGCTCACCATCGAGGGCCTGTCCGCCCAGGCCGGCGTGTCGCGGGCACTGCTGTTCCACTACTTCGGAACGAAGCAGGGGCTGCACCGCGAGGTGGTGCGCACGGCACGCGACAGCATGTTGCGCGCGACGCAACCGCAGGAGGACCTGCCGCCGCTCGACCGGCTGCACGACACCCTCAGCAGGATCGTCCAGTTCGTGCGTAACCACCGGGGCACGTTCTACTCGCTGGTGCGCGGCGTGGCCAGCGGGGACACCGAGGTGCGCGAGGTGGTCGAGGAGGCGCGCGCGGAGCAGGCCGAGCGGGTGATCGCGGTGTTCGTCGAGCTCGGCATCCCCGACACCGAGCTGCTGCGCATCGCGCTGCGGTCGTGGGTCGCGTTCGCGGAGGAGGCGCTGGTGCGCAGCGCCCTCGGCACCGACCTGGCCTCGGACGAGGTTGTCGCGTTCCTGGAACGCAGCGCGCGCGCCGTCGTCGCCGCCCTCTGAGGCGCCCACTGGCAGCTCGCGCGCGCCTCCCGCGCCGAGATGCCAGTAACTGTCGCGCATCCCGGGCGTTTCGCGACAGTTACTGGCATCTCGCGGGATGGGCGCGCGGGGCCGGAGCCTGGGTCAGGCGGTGGAGCCGCGGGCGATGAGGGTCGCGACGAGGTCGGGCGGCGGGCCGCCGGCGGCGTCGGCGCCGTCGATCTGCGCGACGAGGCTGCGCGCCGCGGCGCGGCCGAGCGGCTCGCCGGGGAGCCGCACCGTGGTCAGCGGCGGCGCCGTCACGCGCGAGTATGGGAGGTCGTCGAAGCCGGTCACCGCCACGTCGCCCGGCACCGACAGTCCGGATGCGCGCGCCGCTTCGAGCACGCCGTACGCGTGCGTGTCCGTCGCGCACACCACCGCCGTCACCCCGTCGGCGCGCCACTCCGGCCACGCCGCGCCGAAGGCCGCCGCCGCCGCGCCGAGCTCGATGATGCTGCGGGCCGCATCCGGGGCGCTCACGGTCATCCCGTTGCGTTCGGCCGCTGCGGTGAGCTGTTCGCGGCGCAGCTGGAAGGTGCGGGTGTCCGTGATGCTGTCGAGGTAGCCGAGCGTGCGGTGGCCGCGGGAGGCGAGGTGCGCGGCGAGCGCGTCGATCGCGTCTCGCATGTCGTAGTTGACGGCGGCGACGTCGGTGCGCAGCTCCGGCGCATCCAGGACCACCAGCGGCGCGTCGTCTCCGAGCTCGTCGAGGAACGCGTCGGAGGGCGCATCCACCAGGTAGCCGGCCGGCCGCAGCCCGGCGAACCTGCGCACGTCGGAGGCGGACGGCTGCACCCCGCTCTCCGTCACGGACAGCACGAGCTGGAAGCGCGGGCCGAGCTCCTGCTCGATGCCCTGGATCACCGAGCCGAAGAACGGGTTCGACAGGTCGGGGGCGACGAGCACGACGAGGTCGGACCGTCCGCGGGCGAGCGCGCTCGCCCCCTGGTCGACCACGTAACCGAGTTCGGCGACCGAGGCGCGCACCCGCTCGATGTTGGCGGGGGAGACCCGCCCGTCCGTCTTGCCGTTGAGCACGAGCGACACCGTCGCCACCGAGAGTCCGGCGTGCGCGGCCACCTGCGCGGCCGTCACCCTGGTCGTCGCCCGGGATGCGCGGGGTGCGCTGGACGCGCCCGATGCACGGGATGCTCGGGATGCTCGGGATGGGCGGGGCATACGTCGATGCTATCGGCGGGCGATTTCACGTCAAGCGCTTAACGTGATAAGCATTAAGCGCTTAACTCATCCCCCGACGAAGTGGAGCCCCCGTGGCCAATCCGGGCAAGAAAATCATCCTCGACTGCGACCCAGGGCACGATGACGCCATCGCGATGCTGCTGGCGCACGGCAACCCAGACATCGAGTTGCTCGCCGTCACCACCGTGGTCGGCAACCAGACGCTGCCGAAGGTCACGCGCAACGCGCTCGCCGTCGCCGAGATCGCCGGCATGATCGGCGTCCCGATCGCCGCCGGAGCGACCCGCCCGCTCGTGCGCACCATCGAGAACGCTCCGGACATCCACGGAGACTCGGGCATGGACGGCCCCGTCCTCCCCGAGCCGACCACCCAGGTGGATGCGCGTCACGCGGTCGACCTGATCATCGACACGATCATGGCCAACGAGCCGGGCACGGTCACCCTCGTGCCGACCGGCGGCCTCACCAACATCGCGCTGGCCGTGCGCAAGGAGCCGCGCATCGCCGAGCGCGTCAAGGAGGTCGTGCTCATGGGCGGCGGCTACCACGTCGGCAACTGGAGCGCGGTCGCGGAGTTCAACATCAAGATCGACCCGGAGGCGGCGCACATCGTCTTCAACGAGAGCTGGCCGGTGGTGATGGTCGGTCTCGACCTCACCCATCAGGCGCTCGCGACGCCCGACGTCGTCGCGGCGATCAGTGCGGTCGGCACGAAGCCGGCGCGGTTCGTCGTCGAGCTGCTCGAGTTCTTCGGCCAGACGTACAAGGAGGCGCAGGGCTTCGACGCCCCGCCCGTCCACGACCCGTGCGCCGTCGCATACGTGATCGACCCGAGCATCGTCCGCACCGTCAAGGTGCCCATCGACATCGAGCTCACCGGCACGCTCACCCTCGGGATGACCGTGGCGGACTTCCGTGCGCCAGCGCCGGACGACTGCACCACTTGGGCGGCCACCGACCTCGACCCCGAACGCTTCTGGGCGCTCGTCGTCGACGCACTCGAGCGCATCGGGGAGGTCGACGCATGAGCGGCCTGACCGCATCCACCGGCGCTACCGGCGCCACCCGCACCGGCTCCGGCCTGACCAGCGGCGGCAAGAGCCTCGCCGCGCTCACTGCCGCGCTGCTCGCCGCCTGCGTCGCGTTCCAGCTGAACGCGAGCATGCTGAGCCCGGTGCTCGTCACCATCGCGCACGAGCTGAAGACCGACGACGCCTCCGTCGGGCTGTCGCAGACCATGTTCTTCACGCTCGCCGCCCTGTTCTCGTTGTTCCTCCCGCGGCTCAGCGACATCGTCGGACGCAAGCGCATCCTGATCGGGATGCTCGTGGTGATGATGCTCGGAAGCGTCGTCGCCGCCCTGGCCGTCAACCTGCCGATGCTGTACGTCGGCCGCGCGATCCAAGGCGTCTCCGGGCCGGTCGTCCCCGTCTGCCTGCTGATGCTGCGCGCCGAGATCTCCGACCCGAAGAAGTACGGAGCGGCGATGGGCCTGCTCACCGCTGTCAATGGCGGCATCGCAGGTATCGACGCCATCGCAGGCGGCTGGCTCGCGACCACGCTCGGCTTCCGTTCCGTGTTCTGGGTCATCGCGGTGGTCTCGGTGATCGCCGTGGCGCTCGTCCTGATCTGGGGCGTCGAGTCGAAGCCGTCGGCAGGCACCCGGATGGACTGGTGGGGCGTCATCCCGCTCGTCGTCTCCATCGGCGCACTGCTGATGGCGCTCAACGAGGCGGGCAAGCTGGCCGCGGCCAACTGGGCGCTCGTCATCGGCGGCATCGTGCTGTCGCTGGTCGCGTTCGTGGTGTTCTGGTTCGTGGAGAAGCGCATCCGGGAGCCGCTGGTGCCGCCGAAGTACCTGCGCCAGCGCAGCACCTGGGCCCTGCTGGTCACCACGCTGCTGACGATGACCGGTGTGTTCGCCGTCGTCAACGGGCTCGTCACCTCGATCGCCCAGAACGGCGATGCCGGGTTCGGGATGCAGGCCGACCTCGCGTCGCTCGCCTTCCTCACCCCGTATGCGATCGTCGGCTGGATCGTCGGACCGTTCGCCGGACGCCTCGCGCCGACGCTCGGCTACCGCACCGTGCTGCGCGTCGGACTCGTCGGCAGCATCGTGGCGACCCTGATCATGGCGTTCGTCGGCGTGCACTCGATGCCGGTGCTGATCGTCGCGACCGTGCTGATCGGCATCTGCTACGCCGGCATCGCGAACATCATGCTCAACGGCCTCGGCATCGTGCTCTCCCCGGCCGACAACCCCGGCTTCCTGCCCGGCCTCAACGCCGGAGCGTTCAACCTCGGCGCCGGCCTCAGCTTCGCGCTGCTTCCCGTGCTGCAGGTCGTCCTCAGCCCCGCCGGAAGCACCTCGACGGTCGGCTACAGCGCCGGGATGCTCGTGGGCGCTGCGATCACGGTCGTCGCCCTCGCGGTGTCGTTCCTCATCCCGAAGCCCGTCACGGCGGAGGCATGAGCGGCGGAGGCGTGAGCGGTGGAGGCATGAGCGGCTCCGGCATCCTGATCGTCGGGTCGCTGAACGCCGACCTGGTCGTGCGCACCGAGCGCTTCCCCGGACCGGGGGAGACCGTGCGCGGCTCCGAACTCGTGACCCTTCCGGGAGGCAAGGGCGCGAACCAGGCCGCGGCGGCCGCGCTGCTCGGCGGCGACGTCCGGATGCTCGGAGCCGTCGGCACCGACGCCCACGGCGAGCTGCTGACCGGCTCGCTGCGCCGCGCGGGTGCCGACGTCGACGGAGTGCGCAGGATCGACGGCACCGCCACCGGCACGGCGATGATCACGGTGAACGCCGACGGCGAGAACACCATCGTGGTGAGCCCGGGCGCCAACGACCGCCTGACCGCCGAGGACGTGCGCGACAGCGACGCGTTCACGGGTCGCGGCGTGCTCGGACTGTGCCTCGAGATCGACACGGCCGTCGTGGTCGCCGCCGCCCAGCGTGCGGCGGCCGATGGCGCGACCGTGCTGCTCAACCTCTCCCCGTACGCGGAGGTGCCGGACGCGCTGCTCGCGGCGACGGACGTGCTGCTCGTCAACGAGCACGAGGCGTCGACGCTGCTCGGCGTCGACGTGGAATCCGTGCAGGCGGCGGAGGTCGCATCCCGGCTCGCCGGACGCGGGATCCGGCGGGCAGTCGTCACTCGCGGGTCGGAGGGCGCGTTCGTGTTCGACGACGGCGACCACACCACGGTGCCGGCGGTCCCGGTCTCCGCGGTCGACACCACGGGATGCGGCGACGCGTTCATGGGAGCGCTCGCGCTGCGCCTGGCCGCCGGGGAGACGCTCGCGGCCTCCGCGGCGTTCGCAGCCGTCGTCGGTGCGTACGCGGCCACCGGCCACGGCGCCCAGTCGTCGTACCCCACCATCGCCCAGCTGGAGGCCTTCCGCGCCTCCCGCTGACCCAAACAATCGAGCCGGGAGTTATGTACGCGCCGCTCGGCGTGTCGCGTACATAACTCCCGGCTCGATGGCTTGGGGGTGGGGTCAGGCGTCGGGGTCGCGGGCGGCGTCGATGGCCGTGTCCGGGTCGGCGTCGATGTCTGCGGGGTCCGCGTGCTCGTCGTAGAGCGGGGAGGCCTCGGTGGGGGAGCCGCCCGTCGGGCCGTCGTTGCCGTCGCCGGCACCGGGCCAGACCGTCTCTCCGGCGACCGCGTCCGTGGTGACCAGGTCGTCCGCGAAGTCGGCGGCGGCAATCGGATCGTCCGCCGCGTAGTCGACGTCGCCGTCGGCCGGGTCCACCCAGCCTGCCGTGTCTCCGGCGTCCGCGTCGCCGAGCAGGTCGTCGTCGAGGCCGTCGATGCCGTCGTCCGGGATGCGGTCCATGGTGTTTCCCTTCGCCGTCCGTGCTGGTGTCCGTGCTGGTGCAGCGAACGCTACACCGCGCCGGCGAACGACAGAAGCGCCCGGTCAGAAGACCGGGCGCTCCCGTGCTGCGCTGCTGCGCGTGCTACTTCTTCGGCGTCGGAGTGGGGAAGGTCACGCTTCCGCTGGCACCGGCGTCCTTGACGGCCGTTCCGACGAACGACGCGAACGTGGTGGCGTCGGTGAAACCGCCCGAGTATCGCTGGCCGTTCACGAACACGGTCGGCGTTCCGAACCCGTTCGCTCCCCGCAGCTGCGGGTCGCTCACCGCGGAGGCGGTGCGGTTCGTGACGAACTTGGCGAACCGCTGGTCGTTGACGCAGTCGGTGACCTTCTGCGACGAGACCCCCTTGTCCTTGAACAGCTTCAGCATCTCCGCGTTGGTCAAGCCGGAGCCTGTCTGCTCATCCGGCTGGTTGGCGAACAGGGCGCTGTTGATGTCGAAGAACTTGTCCGGCTCGTAGTTGGCGACACAGGATGCGGCTGCCGCTGCCCTGGTCGAGTACTTCTTGTTCGTGGGCGAGTCCAGGATCGCGACCGGGTGGATCTCCAGGGTCGCCTGGCCGTCCGCCATCCACTGCTTCATCTGGTCGGAGTTCGTGGTCTCGAACTGGTTGCAGTACGGGCACTGGTAGTCGAGCCAGATCTGGATGTGCGCCGTCTTGCCGTCGAGTGTCTGCTTGGTCGGCGTCGGCTCTGCGCCCTTCGCGATGGCGGGCGTGGTCACCGCCTTGTCCGACGCGGTGAGCAGGATGCCCCCGCTCTGCATGTTCTTCGGGTTGGCGACGTTGTTGGCCGCGTTGACCCCGGCGAAGATGAACCCGCCGACGATCGCCAGCACGGCGACGATCCCGACGATCACCGAACCCTGCACGATGATCTTGCGGCGCTTGGCCTTCTTGGCGGCTTCCTCGCGCATGAGGCGGGCGTGTTCCCTCGCCTCTTCCCGGCGGTCGCGTTTATTCGGCCCCGAAGCGCCCCTGCCTGTTGCCATTCGGCTCAATCCCATCAACGGTGAACAGTTCCGTGACGATGTTATTGGCTGAATGCTTTGAAGGGGCTGTGCCGGTGCCGTAGCGTTGCAGAGATGCGAGACGAAGGTGAGCGACTGTGACGGCAGCGAAAGCCGAAGAGCCGGGAGGCTCCGGCAGCGGAACGGCCGGCCTCGATTACGCCGAGCGACTCCGCAGGCTCGACAACTCCTGGTGGAGGAGGACGCTCAACGTCCAGGCGCCGTACCGGTACAACATCCGGCACATGCACCTCGGCAGGGTCCTCGACATCGGCTGCGGTCTCGGCCGCAACCTCGCCCACCTCGGCAACAACGGCGTCGGCGTCGACCACAACCCCGAGTCGATCGCGACCGCACGCGCCCGCGGCCTCACTGCGTTCACGAGCGACGAGTTCCCGTCCTCTCCGTATGCGGTGCCCGGCAGCTTCGACGCCGCCCTCGTCGCGCACGTGGTCGAGCACCTGGATCCCGACTTCGCCGTGGAGCTCATCCAGAGCTACCTGCCGTATGTGCGTTCGGGCGGGCAGGTGGCGTTCATCACGCCGCAGGAGCGCGGATATCGCAGCGACGCGACGCACGTGACGTTCGTCGACTTCGATGGCCTGCGCGAACTGAGTGTGAAGCTCGGGCTGACGCCGATCCGGCAGTACTCGTTCCCGTTCCCTCGGGCCGCGGGCAAGGCGTTCCCGTACAACGAGTTCGTGATGCTGGCGCGCAAGCCGTAGCGAGACGAAGCGGTCCTCAGCTCGCCGGCGTGAACGCCACGTCTTCCACCCGCGAGCGCGGCATCGACGCGCCGGCGGCGATGGTCAGCGCCGAGACGACTGCGACCGACACGAACACCGCCGTCGCCGCGGCCTGCACCGTCGCCGGGTCGTGCTCGCCGCCCGCCGAGCCGGCGATGATCGAGTTGGCGATCGCGCCGAAGACCGCGACTCCGACCGCGCTGCCGATCGAGCGGGCGAACATATTGGTGCCCGTCACGACGCCTCGCTCGTTCCAGTCGACGCTCGACTGGGCAGCGATGAGGGTCGGGGTGGCGATCAGGCCCATCCCGAGGCCGACGATGAAGCAGCTGATCGCGACGAACGCGACGCTCGGGTGCACGCTGGTCGCCGCGAGCGTGATCGCCCCGACGAGCGCGATGGCCGAGCCGAGCAGTGCCGTGTTGCGGAAGCCGATGCGCAGGTAGAAGCGTCCGGACTGGGAGGCGGCGATCGGCCAGCCGATGGTGAGCGCCGCGACCGCCAGGCCGGAGATGAAGGGCGTGACGTGCACCGTTCCTTCGAGGTAGGTCGGCACGTAGGAGGTGAGCCCGATCAGGATCGCGCCGACGCCGAGCGACACCAGCGTGGTCGTCACCAGCAGCCGCCGGGAGAACACCCAGAGCGGGAGCACGGGTTCCGCCGCGCGCCGCTCGACCAGCACGAACACCACCAGGATGAGGCCGCCCAGCACGAACGAGCCGATGCTCCACACCGAGTTCCAGGCCCAGCCGGTCCCGCCTTCGAGCACCGCCAGGATGAGCAGCGTCATGCCGGAGGTGAGCAGGATCGAGCCCGCGTAGTCGATCCGGTGCTTGCGGCGTTCGATCTTCTCGTGGAAGGTGCGCATCAGCATCCACCCGGCCAGGATGCACAGGGGCACGTTGACGAAGAAGATCCACCTCCACGAGGTGAACTCGGAGAACAGGCCGCCGAGCGTCGGCCCGACCACCGAGGAGATCGCCCAGACGCTCGCCAGGTAGCCCTGCGCCTTCGCGCGTTCTGCGACGGTGTAGATGTCTCCGGCGATGGTGACGGCCATCGGCTGGATGGCTCCGGCGCCGAGGCCCTGCACGGCGCGGAACGCGATGAGGGCCGGCATGCTCCAGGCGAACCCGCACAGCACGGAGCCGACGAGGAACAGTCCGATGCCGATGAGGACGATCGGCTTGCGCCCGATGGTGTCGGACAGCTTGGCGTAGAGGGGGACGGAGACGGCCTGCGCGAGCAGGTACACCGAGAACAGCCAGGGGAACTGCGAGAACCCGCCGAGGTCGGCGACGATCGACGGGACGGCCGTGGCCAGGATGGTCGAGTCGATGGCGACCAGTCCGGTGGTCAGCATCAGCGCGATCAGGATGGGCCCTCGCTCGGACCGGAATCCGATATTGGCCGTGGTGGTGCTCGACATCGCTCTCCCGCTCTGTTGCGTTCGTTAACGTTCTACAACAACGCGTTGCCCGGTCAACCATTCCCCGCTTGACGTGAAAGAACGGACAGCCGACAATGTGAAACATGTCTTTCACATCGAGCAGGCCCGAGGACCGGCGGCAGGTCACCGACGCCCGCGCGCTCCGTGCCCTCGCGCATCCACTGCGGCTCGCCCTGCTCAATCACCTGATGGCGTTCGGCACCCAGACGGCCAGCCAGTGCGCGGAGGTCGTCGGCTCCACCGCCTCCAACTGCAGCTACCACCTGCGCTCGCTCGCGCGCTACGGCCTGGTCGAGTCCGTCGACCCGGTGGATGGACGTGAGCGGCCCTGGCGCTCCACCGCCACGGGGCTGCAGTTCGGCAGCAGCGATGACCCGGCCACCGCCCTCGGCTCCGACACCGTCGAACGCGCCCTGGTCGAGAAGCAGATCGACGACGAGGCGGCGCTCACCCGCCGCGCCGTCGCCGGCCGCGACGCGCAGCCGGAGGAGTGGAAGGACGCGATGACGCTCTCCGGCTACGCCCTGCGCATGACGCCGCAGGAGCTCCGCGATCTCGGCGAACGACTGGATGCGCTCATCCGCCCGTACATCGGCCTCACCCGCGACGACGCCCCGGAGGGCAGCGACGTCGTCGCCCTCCACCTCAACGCGTACCGCCACCCGGATGCGAGGACATCGTGACGGAGACCCGGCCACCGCAGGCGGGGGAGCGGAAGCGCTCGCCGCTGTTCCGGCGCGACTTCGCCCTGGTCTGGGCCAGCAGCTTCATCTCCGACACCGGCGACTGGCTGCTGATGATCGCGCTGCCGCTGTTCGCGTTCGCCGTCACGGGCAGCGCGCTCGGCGCATCCACCGTTTTCCTGGCCGAGCTCGTGCCGATGCTCGTGCTCGGCAGCTTCCTCGGCGTGCTCGTCGACCGCTGGGACCACCGCAGGACGATGATCGTCGCCAACCTGCTCCAGGGCGCTCTGCTGCTCCCGCTGCTGGCGGCGTCCGCCGACCGGATGTGGATCGTCTACGTCGTCGCAGCGCTCGAGGCGTGCCTCGGCGCGATCGTCAACCCGGCCAAGCAGGCACTGGTGCCGCGCCTCGTCGACGACAAGCAGCTCGGCCAGGGCAACGCGCTGATGGCGGTGAGCGACAACCTGGCCAGGCTGATCGGGTCCCCGCTCGGCGGCCTGGCGTTCGTGCTGGTCGGGCTGCCCGGCGTGGTGGTGGTGGATGCGGCGAGCTACTTGCTCAGCGCCGGACTGGTCGCGCTCAGCCGGCCCCGTGCATCCACTGCGCCGGACGCCGACCACCCGCCGCTGCCGCGCGTGCACTTCCTGCGGCAGTGGCTCGATGGCCTCTCCACCATCCGCAGGGTGCGTCCGCTCGGCGCTGTGACGGCGATCACCACGCTCGGCCAGTTCGCGCAGGGCATCTTCCTGGTCCTCTTCATCGTGTACGTCACCGACCGGCTCGGGGCGAACGGCACCGAGGTCGGTCTGCTGCGCGGCGTGCAGGCCATCGGCGGCGTGATCGGCGGGCTGCTCAGCGGGGTGCTGCTGCGCCGGTTCGCCCCGCGCATCCTGGTCGGCGCCGGCTACCTCGTCTTCGGGGTGATCTCGCTGCTCACCTGGAACCTGTACCCGGTGACCACCGCGGTCGGCGTGTACGTCGGCCTGTTCATCGCCGTCGGCATCCCGGCCGTCGCCACCACCACCGGCCTGATCACGATCGTGCAGCGCGTCACGCCGCCGGAGGCGCTCGGCCGCGTGTTCGCGTCGGTCACCACCTTCGGCGGCGCCGCTCAGGGCGCCGGGCTGCTGGTGGCCGGTTTCCTCGCCGAACATGTCGACGTCGTCGCCATCCTGAACGGCCAGGCGCTCGTGTACCTCGCCTGCGGATTGCTCGGCCTCGCGCTGCTCGGGGAGAGGGTGCGTCGCAGCGAGCGGTAGCCTGGACAGTGCCCTTTAGCGCGAAACTCGCCCGGATTGCAAGGGGAATACTGGAATCAGCCCGTAGGGTGGCCGTGTGTGGCGACTGGACAGGAAGAACGAGGATGACGACATGATGTCGGACATTCCGGACGATGACGCCCTCAACCCGCAGAACACCACGTCACCGCACGCGATCAGCCTCGGTGACCCTGCTCTCGTGGCCGGCAACATCGCCGAACCCGTGTGGCACCGGTGGCGTGAGGAGATCGCGGCCCTCGGCGGCGCATCCCCTCTGCTGCACTTCGAGGACAGCCCGCGGACGCGCATCGAGCTGAGCTCGACGCATCCCGGCGGCCTTCCGCAGTTCATCACCGGTCAGTCGACGCTGCTGTCGAGCCTGATCCGCGACGAACTCGCTTTGCGCACCGCGCGCGCCGCCGCCAACGCGATCACGGCCAAGGGCATCGAGCTGCGCTCGGTGCGCGGCATCGAGTCCGTGCACCTGGCGATCGGTCTCGCCCAGTGGCGCCACGGCGGGGAGGAGTACACCGCTCCGATCCTGCTGCGCCCGCTCGCGATCCGCCGCTACGGTCGCGACTTCGAACTCAAGCTCAAGGGCCAGCCGTACCTCAACCCCGAGCTGGCGCGTGCTCTCGCCGAGCAGTTCCAGATCACTCTCGACGCGGATGCGTTCGTCGCGCTCGCCCTCACCAACGGCGTGTTCAAGCCGCAGCCCGTGATCGACCGCCTGCGCGGACTGACATCGCACCTGCCCTGGTTCAACGTGCAGCCGCGCCTCGTCGTGTCGTCGTTCGCCGATGTGGCGACCGCCATGCGGGCCGAGGCGGAAGACCTCGACAACGTGGTCCTGGATGCGCTGGCCGGCAACCCGTCCGCCCGCCGCACGGTCGAGAGTGCCTTCAACCCGGTGCAGCCCGTTCGTCAGGATGAGCGCCCTCCCGCCACGGACACGCTGCTGCTGGATGCGGACGAGGAGCAGGAGAACGTCGTCGCCCAGATCGCGGCGGGCAACTCCATCGTCGTCAAGACACTGCCGGGCACCGGTGGGACGCAGACCATCGTCAACGCCGTCGGCGCGCTCGTCGCCCAGCACAAGCGCGTGCTCGTCGTGACCCCGCGCCGGTCCAGCATCGAAGACATCACGCACCGGCTCACCCAGGTGGGGCTGCCCGGCCTCGCCGTGACGCCGCGCACGCTCCGCCGCGACGTGATCCAGTCGATCGGCCGCAACGAGAAGGCCACCCAGCCGAAGGTCACCGACGTCGACGAGGCGCTCGTGCGCCTCCGCAAGGTGCTGCTCGACTACCGCTCGGCGCTCACCCGCCGCGATCCCGTGCTCAAGGTGTCCGTCCTGGATGCGCTCGGCGAGCTGTCCCGCCTGTCGCTGCTGCCCACTCCGCCGTCCACGACGGCGCGGCTGGACCGCGCATCCATCGAGTTGCTGGCGAACGACAGGCCGGCCGCCGCCGACGCGCTCATCCGCGCGGCCAGGCTCGGCGAGTTCCGCTACGGCCCGAACGACTCGCCCTGGTACGGCGCCTCCTTCGGCACGACGGCCGAGGGCAACGCGGCGCACGAGCTGGCGAAGAAGCTCAACCGCTCCGAACTGCCCCGCCTGCTCGAACGCGCGAAGTCGCTGATCGGTCAGACCAGGATGCGGCCGTTCGAGTCGATCGCGGAGCTGGGCGTCTACCTGCGCCTCCTGATGGATGTGCGCGAGACGCTCGACAAGTTCCAGCCGGCCGTCTACGACCGCTCGATCGCCGAACTCATAGCGGCGACGGCGACGCGCCGCGAGTCGCCGACCATGTCCGGCGCCAACCGCCGACGCCTGCGCAAGCTGGCGCTCGAATACGTGCGCCCCGGCGTGCACGTCACCGACCTCAACGAGAGCCTGCGGCGCATCCAGCAGCAGCGCATCCTGTGGCAGCGGTTCGCCGCCGCCGGCGTGGTGCCGGAGGTGCCGGTGGGCATCGCCGACGTGCAGGTCGCGTACCAGCGCGTCGCGGAAGACCTCGCACGGCTCGACATCCCGCTGCGCCGCACGGGAACGCCGTTCTCGCTGTCCGTCCTCCCCGTCGACGAGCTGACCAGGCAGATCGCCGGGCTCGCCGCGGAGTCGGAGGTGCTCGCCAACCTGCAGGAGCGCACGGCGCTCCTCACCGAGTTGCGCGAGCGGAAGCTCGACCCGCTGCTCTCCGACCTGTCGCTGCGGCACGTGCCGGAGACCCAGGTGTCCGCCGAGCTCGAACTGGCCTGGTGGCAGTCGGTGCTGGAGACGCTGCTCGCCTCCGACCGCGCCCTGCTCAACGGCAACACCGGTGTGCTCGACCGCCTCGAAGCCGACTTCCGCCTGGTCGACGAGGCGCACGCCTCCGCCACCGGGCAGCAGCTCGCGTGGATGCTCGCAGAGACCTGGAAGATCGGCATCGTCGACTGGCCGGAGGAAGCTGCGGCGCTCAAGAAGCTGCTGAAGAGCGACAAGACCACGGCGGCGACCCTCAACGAGGTCGCGCCGCACCTGGCACGCCCGCTCGCGCCGGTCTGGCTGGTGTCGCCGTACGAGGTGACCTCGATCAGCCAGGATGTCGCGTTCGACGCCGTCCTCCTCGTCGACGCCGGCGCATCCATGCTGTCGGAGAACGTGCCGGTCATCCGCCGCGCCCGCCAGATCGTGGCGTTCGGCGACCCGGTGACGCAGACGCCGTCCCCGTTCGACATCGGCGCGCACGAATACGGCACGACGGTCGACCAGGTGGACGTGGATGCCGCGCACGCGGGCTCGGCGCTGGCCCAGCTGTCCGAACTGCTCCCGGTCTACACGCTCACCCGCAGCTACCGCGCGGGCGGGGAAGACCTCGCCGACCTCGTCAACCGCCGGTTCTACGGCGGGATGATCGACTCGCTGCCCTGGGCGGGAACCTACCTCGGCCACGGTAGCCTCACCCTCAACTACGTCACCGGCGGCCAGGGGATGCCGGACAGCGACACCGGAGCCGTGGAGAGCACGGACGCCGAAGTGTCGAAGGTGGTCGAGCTGGTGCTCGAGCACGCCACGGAGCGTCCCCGCGAATCCCTGATGGTGATCACGGCGAGCGAGCGGCACGCCGTGCGCGTCAACCAGGCCGTGCTTGCGGCGTTCGCCAAGCGCACGGAACTGGCCGACTTCATCCTGAAAGACCGGGCGGAGCCGTTCACGGTGGTGACGCTGGAGCAGTCGGTGGCGCAGAGCCGCGACCGCGTCGTCTTCTCCATCGGATACGGCCGCACCCCGCACGGCCGCCTGCTCTCCAACTTCGGGGCCCTCGCGGAGCCGGGAGGGGAGCGGCTGCTCGCCGTCGGCATGACCCGCGCCCGCCGCGGCATGGACATCGTCTCCTGCTTCAAGCCGGAAGACATCGACGAGACCAGGATGCGCCACGGCATGGCCGCGCTCGCCCAGGTGCTCGGCGAGGCCGACCAGATCCAGGCGGCGACCGCCCAGTACCTCAGCCACGACGCGGACCCGATGGTGCTCGACCTCGCCAAACGCCTCACCAGGCGGGGACTGGATGTGCAGCTCGGCTACCGGGGCAAGCTCGCGCTCGTCGCCTCCCACGCCGGACGCGCGGTCGCGGTCGAGACCGACGACGACGTCAACAAGGGCAGCCTCCGCGAATCCCTGCGCCTGCGCCCCGACGTCCTCCGCCGCCTCGGCTGGCACTACCTCCGCGTGCACAGCTTCGAACTGTTCGCCGACCCGGACGCGGTCGCGTCCCGGATCGCCCGGCTGATCGGCATCACCGAGCCGGACACGCAGACGGCCCCGATCTCGATCCCGGTGCAGCAGGGCTAGGTTTCGTCCGGGTAAGGTCGCTGCGACCGCAGCGGAACGTTCATCCCGTCAGGCCTAGCATCATTCTCGGGTACCATAGTTCATATGCCAGATATCGAGCAGGCTGACTATGAGCGAATGTTCGAGGAGTGGGACGCGTCGGAAGACAAAGCGGTGTGGGAGCACACTCACGCCGATTGCCTGCGCTAGCCACAGGAGGTCCCGGATTAGCGCGAGTTGGTTGCCGCTTTTCGCGGTCTAGACGTGGCGAGGGCGGTGTTCGATCGCGGCTACCCTGGGAGGGTGAGCGAGACGGGCAGGCGGAAGCATCGGCGGGTGCAGGTGGGTGCCGCGCCCGGGACCGATCCTGAGCCGCAGAGCGGGCAGGCCGGCGGGCCGCAGCGCGCGTCGGAGGACACCGACCGGGCGTGGAACGACCGGGGGGACAGCAACGACGAGCGGCTGCGGCAGGACGTTCCGCCGCACTGGTGACGCGCGCTACTCGGCGTGCTTTCCCGATGCGGACGGCGGGGCGGCCTGGGTCTGCAGCAGGTCGCGGATCTCGGTGAGCAGGTCGAGCTCGGTGATTGGGGCATCCGGTTCGACGACGCCCTGGTTGCGGAGCTTCTGCGCGCGGTTCTTCGCGAGGTTGATCGGGTAGACGAAGACGAAGTAGACGACGACCGCGATGATCAGGAACTGGATGATCGCGCCAAGCACCGCACCGAACTTGATCTGCGCGTCGCCGATGGTGAGGACCAGCGCATTGGTCAGATCGCTCGTCTTCGCGAACGCCCCGATGATCGGGTTGAAGATGTTCGTGACGATCGAGTTCACCACGGCCGTGAACGCAGCGCCGATGACGACCGCGACGGCCAGGTCGATCACGTTTCCGCGGAGGATGAACTCCTTGAATCCTTTGAGCATGGCCGGTTCCTTTCGAAAGGCTGGTGGTGCAGGGATCGAGGGGGACTAGCTGGACGACGTGGAGGCGGCCGGAGCGCTGGACGAGCCGGAGGAGGACGAACCGGAGCCGGACGAGGACGAGCCGGACGAGGACGACCCGGAAGAAGAGGAACCGGATGACGACGAACCGGATCCCGACGACGACGACCCCGAGCCCGTGCTGGAGCTCTTCGTCCCGCGCGAGTCCGTGCGGTAGAACCCGGACCCGTTGAACGTCACGCCGACCGCGCCGAACACCTTGCGCAGGCTGCCGCCGCAGGTGGGGCAGACGGTGAGCGCATCGTCGGTGAACGCCTGCTGGATGTCGAAGGCGGTCCCGCAGTCGCGGCACGAGTACGAATAGGTGGGCATTGTGTCAGGCTCCGGGATAGTCGGGGTGTCGGGCGGGTTCGCCCGGTGCTGCTGTCACGAGAACTGGACGATCCTGGTCGGGGTGACCGCGCCGTCGACCGGTTGGTCGTGTCGTTCGCGGGGCACCTCGTCGACCAGCTCGGCGTCGAACAGCACAGCGTACACCGGGGGACATTTTTCCATGCTGCCGAGGGTCTTGTCGAAATAGCCTCTGCCCCAGCCCATCCGCATCCCGGAGGCGTCGACGGCGGCGGCGGGGATCACGATCAGGTCCACGTCGTTGATGGCGATCGGGCCGAGCAGCTCGCCGACGGCCTCCGGCATCCCGAACAGGCCTTCCGTCTCCGTCTCGCCGTCGCCGGTCGTCCAGTCGAGCAGGCCGTCCTCCCGCGAGATGGGCAGCAGTACCCGGATGCCCTGGGCGTGCATCCAGTTGAGGAACGGGCGGGTGTCCGGCTCGATCGGCGTGGACAGGTAGCAGGCGACGGAGCGTGCGGAGAGGTCGGTCGCGAGGTCGGTGAGGTTGCGGGTGATCCCCGCGGTCGCTGCAGCACGCTCGGTGCTGGTGAGGTTCTGTCGTCGTTCACGCAGTTCGGCGCGCAGTGCGCGCTTGCGATGGGCGGCAGTATCCGAATCCATAAGGGCAATCCTAAGAGATTGCATCCGGGGGTGCCGCGAATTGCCGATACCCTGAGCAGATGGCAACGCACGTCACTAAAGCAGTCATTCCAGCTGCGGGCCTCGGCACCCGCTTCCTTCCGGCCACCAAGGCCATGCCGAAGGAGATGCTCCCCGTCGTCGACAAGCCCGCCATCCAGTACGTGGTCGAGGAGGCGGTGGATGCGGGGCTCCACGATGTCCTGATGATCACCGGGCGCAACAAGAACGCGCTCGAGAACCACTTCGACCGCAACGCGGAGCTGGAGGAGACCCTCACCAGGAAGGGCGACACCGACCGCCTCGAGAAGGTCAACTACTCCACGGCTCTCGCCGACATGCACTACGTCCGTCAGGGCGACCCCAAGGGCCTCGGCCACGCCGTGCTGCGCGCGAAGATGCACGTGGGCCGCGAACCGTTCGCCGTGCTCCTCGGCGACGACATCATCGACTCGCGCGACGAACTGCTGTCCAGGATGCTCGAGGTGCAGCAGGAGCGGAACACCACCGTCGTCGCACTGCTCGAGGTCGACCCCAGCCAGATCCACCTGTACGGCGCCGCCGCCGTGGAGGAGACAGAGGACGACGACGTGGTGCGGATCACCGGCCTCGTCGAGAAGCCGGACCGCGAGCACGCGCCGTCGAACTACGCGATCATCGGACGCTACGTGCTGCGCCCGGAGGTCTTCGACGTGCTGGAGAAGACGGAGCCGGGCAAGGGTGGCGAGATCCAGCTGACGGATGCGCTGCAGTCGATGGCGCAGGCGCCGGACTGGACGGGCGGCGTCTACGGCGTCGTCTTCCGCGGCCGCCGGTACGACACCGGCGACCGTCTCGACTACATCAAGGCGATCGTGCAGCTCGCGTCCGACCGCGAAGACCTCGGACCGGACCTGCGCCCGTGGCTCCGCGAGTTCGCGGCAGGCCTCGACGACGAGCCGGACGAGGTCCTGCCCGAGATGCCCGCCGAGCCCGCTGAGCCGCTGGAGTCCGCAGAGCCGGCGGAGTCCGTCGCCGACGCGGCCCGCTAGCCACACCGAGAAGGAGAGGTCCGTGGCGATCGTCGTACCGTCACTCAGCGAGGGCAAGGTCGGCCTCCGGCCCATCCGGCTCCGCGACGCCCGCGGTCTGGAGCGTTCCCTGCTCGACAACCGCAGCTGGCTGCGCCAGTGGGAAGCGACCAGCCCGTATGCGCCGATGTCGTTCGACACGCGGTCGAGCATCCGGTCGTTGCTCGCGAACGCGCGCGCAGGGCACGGGCTGCCGTTCATCGTCGAGTACGACGGGCAGCTCGCCGGTCAGCTCAACGTGTCGTCGATCACCTACGGTTCGCTGTCGAGTGCGACGATCGGCTACTGGGTGTCCGAGGAGTTCGCCGGTCGCAACATCACGCCGACGGCGGTCGCGCTCGCCACGGACTACTGCTTCTACCAGCTGGGCCTGCACAGGATGGAGATCTGCATCCGCCCGGAGAACGGCCCGAGCCTGCGCGTGGTCGAGAAGCTCGGCTTCCGCTACGAGGGGCTGCGCCGCCGATACATCCACATCAACGGCGACTGGCGCGACCACTTCTGCTTCGGCCTGGTCACCGAGGAGCTGACCCAGGGCGTGCTGCGCCGCTGGCTCGACGGCAACGCCCCACTGGATGCGGCGAGCATCCCGGCCGAGGACAGGGCGGCCGCGGCGATCCCGCTGCCGATCGCCCGCCAGCGCTGACCGAACGCTGCATCGCTGGTCGAACGCTGCAGTGCTGACCGAACGCTGCATCGGGCCTGAAAGAACTCTCCATCGCGAACACACCCGGCGCGCTGCCGGGGCGCCGGACGCGCTGCCCCCTACCGTAGAGGCATGACTGGGGACGTGATGGGCGGTGGGGTGGTCGTAGCCATCGCCGCTGCGCTGTGGCTGGCCTATCTCATCCCGGTGTGGCTGCGCAGGCGAGAGTACCTGGCGACGGAACGCAACGCGGTGAGGCTGCAGCAGACGCTGCGCATCCTCGCGGAGACGAGCGAGGTGCCGGAGCAGGTGCGCATGGAGGCGACGGCCCGTACCGTCGCCGAGCAGCAGCGCATCCTGAAGCGTGCGGAGCAGAAGAAGCTCGCCGAGGCGCGTGCCGCCGCCGCTGCGCACGCCCGCCGCGAGCAGGCCATCGCCGAGGAGGAGCGCCGCATCGCCGAAGAGGCGGAGGCGGCAGCCTCGCAGGCCATCGCCCTCGAACGCGCGGCCCGCGCCGCCGCCGCGCAGCGCGCCCGCGTGCTCGCTGCGGCCACCGCCGTGCCGAAACTGTCCCCGCAGCGCCGCCGCCGTCTGCGCCGCTCCCGCGGGCTGAGCACGCTGGTGCTCGTCGCCTCCGTGATCGGCGGCATCGTCGGGACGGCCACGCTGGTCTCCACCGGCGCCTGGCTCACCCTCGCGGTCTCTGCCGTCGTCGGCATCCTGGCCATCGGGATGCTCGTCCGCCTCGCCGGCGCAGAGAACGCCGCGACCGCCTCGGCCGCGGTCCCGCTGGCCGCCCCGATCGCGCCCGCGCTCTACGACGACGCCCAGCACGACGTGCAGGAGGTCAGGGCTCCCCGCCAGGAGAGCTGGACGCCGCGCCCGCTGCCGAAGCCGCTGCACCTGTCCCGTGGCACCATCGCGGCCACCGCGATGGCGTCCATCGACGCGGCCACCGAGCTCCGCCGGTCCGCTGCGCGGGCCGAGGTGGAGCGCAAGGCGGGGGAGCGCGCGCCTGCGCCGACGCCGCTGCGCCCGGTGGCTGTCGCACCCGCTGCTGCGCCTGCCGTGGCCGCTGCGCCTGTCGCCATCGCGCCCGTGCAGGAGCCGAGCCGCTACGCCAGCATGGGCCTCCTCGACGACCTCGACACCAACGCGATCGACCTCGACGCCGTCCTCCGCAGGCGACGCGCCGCGAGCTAGCCCGATTCGATTTCGACCCCCGCGGGGTGCTATCGTTTCAGAGCAGTTCACGGGGCTATGGCGCAGTTGGTAGCGCGCTTCGTTCGCATCGAAGAGGTCAGGAGTTCGAATCTCCTTAGCTCCACCGGAACAGCGAGGGCCGCACTTCATCGAAGTGCGGCCCTTCTGCTTTTCCTGCGCCGTGTCGCGCGCCTTCTCCCCGCCGCTCACACCACCAGCAGCACCGCCAGCACCACCATCAGCACCGCGATCGCGCCGTCCAGGATGCGCCACGCCAGCGGCCGCGCGAAGACCGGCGCGAGATAGCGGGCTCCAAAGCCGAGCATCCCGAACCAGAGGATGCTGGCGGTGACGGCGCCCGCGCCGAACACCCAGCGGCCCGGGTCGCCGTGGGAGGCGCTGAGCGAGCCGAGGAGCAGGACCGTGTCGAGGTAGACGTGCGGGTTCAGCCAGGTGAGGGCGAGGCAGGTGCCGACCGCCGCGAGCAGGGTGGCGGACGGGGCGGCGGCGCCGTCCGGGTCGAGGCGCTCCGGGCGGAGGGCGCGGCGGGCGGCGAAGACGGCGTAGAGCAGCAGGAAGGCGAATCCCGCCCAGCGGATGATTTCAAGCGCGACGGGCGCGGAGCGGATGATCGCGCCGATCCCTGCGACGCCGGCGGCGATCAGGACGGCGTCGCTGGCGATGCAGATCAGCACGATCGGCAGCACGTGCTCGCGCCGCAGTCCCTGGCGCAGCACGTATGCGTTCTGCGCGCCGATCGCGATGATGAGGGAGGCGCCCGCGCCGAGGCCGGTGACGAAGATGGCGAGGGAGGAGGCGGGGGTCACAGGTTCGAGACTAGGCAGCGGAGTAGCTTCAGGGAAGCTAATGATTCTTACGAACCATTAGCATGGCTGATGATGGATGCCAGCACCGATCAGCTCCGCACGCTGGCCGCGGTCATCGACCACGGCACCTTCGACCGCGCCGCCGCCGCGCTGCACATCACCCCGTCCGCCGTCAGCCAGCGGATGCGCGCCCTCGAATCGCAGACCGGCCGCGTGCTCGTGCGGCGCAGCAAGCCGATCGAGCCGACCGCCGCCGGGCGCATCCTCCTCACACTGGCCAGGCAGGTCGCGCTGCTCGAGAGCGAGGCAGTGGATGCGCTCGGCGCCGACGAGGCGGGCACGGGGCCGGGCGGTGCTGGAGTCGCCCCGCGCATCCCGCTGGTGGTGAACGCCGACTCGCTGGCCACCTGGGTGCTGCCTGCGCTGGCCGAGGTGCACGGTGTCGCGTTCGACATCGTGCTGGACGACCAGGAGCACACCCTCGACCGGCTGCGCGACGGCACGGCGATGGCCGCGATCAGTTCCGACAGGGAGCCGGTGCAGGGCTGCACCGTCACGAGACTCGGCGCGATGCGCTACCGGGCGGCGGCGAGCCCGGCGTTCGTCGCGCGGTGGCTGCCGGACGGTTGGACGCCCTCCGCGATGGCCGCGGCGCCGATGCTGGTGTTCGACAGGAAGGATGCGCTGCAGGACAGATACCTGGCCGCCCGGGCGCCGGACGCGCATCCATCCCGGCACTACGTCCCCGCGTCGGCGGAGTTCGTGCGGGCGGCGGAACTGGGCCTCGGCTGGGGGATGCTCCCCGACCTGCAGACGGCGGAGCAGCTGGCCGACGGGCGCCTCGTGGTGCTCGACGACGCCGCGCCGCTCGAGGTTCCGCTGTATTGGCACCAGTGGTCGCTGCAGTCGACCACGCTCGCCGCCGTCGCCTCGACGCTCGCAGCCGCGGCGCAGACGGCGCTGCGCTGACGGCGCTGCGCTGACGCCTGCCGCTCGCGAGCCGCCCAGAGGCAGGTCGCCCTACGCCGTCGCGCGCACGATCTGAAAGAAGGTGCGCATGTCGGCCGCCACCAGCTCGGGGGTCTGCTTCGCGGTGAAGTGCCCGCCGGTGGGCAGGTCGTTCCAGAACCGGATGTCGGTGTACGTGCGCTCGGCGTAGCTGCGCGGGAAGCCGCGCTCCCCGTACTGGATGGACACCCCGACCGGAACGTGGATGCGCGGCATCGGGGTTTCCTGCGCGTCGTCGAAGTATGCGCGGAACGAGGTGCCGATCGTTCCGGTGAACCAGTAGAGCGCGATCGTGGTGAGCAGCTCGTCGGTGGTCCACCAGGTGTGCAGGTCGTCCGACCCGCTCCACTCGCGGAACTTCTCCAGCAGCCAGGCCGCGAGCCCGGCGGGGGAGTCCGTCAGGCCGACCGCGAGGGTGTCCGGCCTGGTCGACTGCTGGGCCGAGTATGCGCTGGCCCTCGCCCACTTGTCGCCCAGCCAGGTGACGAAGGCCTGCTCGTCGTCGGTGAGGTCTGCTGCGCGCTCCTTCGGCGGGAACGCGGCGTGCGTGGCGAACAGGCCGAGCACCGACTCCGGATGCAGGGCGGCGAGGCGGTCGCTGGTCCAGGTGCCGACGTCTTCTCCGTATGTGGCGTAGCGCTGGTAGCCGAGCACGTCGGTCATCAGCGTGTGCCAGCGCTCTGCGACGGCGGTCGAGACGAACGGCTCGGCCAGCGGCTCGGAGAACCCGAACCCCGGCAGCGACGGCACGACCACGTCGAAGGTCTGCCCCGAACCGTCGTCGCGGCTCAGCAGCTCGGCGAGCGGCAGCATCTCGATGAACGAGTACGGCCAGCCGTGGCTCAGCACGATCGGGATGGGGTCTTCCGCTCCGGATCGACGCTGCCCGCGCAGGTGCGCGAAGTGCACGACGTCACCGCCGATCACGGAGGTGAACTGCGGGATCGCGTTCAGGCGCGCTTCCGCCGCGCGCCAGTCGTAGTCGTCGCGCCACGTGTCCAGGAGCGTGCGGAGGGTCGGCAGGTCGACGCCCGCCGCCCACGGCGCCGCCGGCGTCTGCACGGGGTAGCGGGTGCGGGAGAGTCGCGAGCGCAGGTCGGCGATGTCGTCGTCCGGCACGGCGATGCGGAACGGCTCTGCGGGGGTGAAGGAGACGGCTGACGAGGCGACCATCCGCCCAGCGTATTCCCGGCCACCGACACCGCCGCGGCCGCCACCGACGCCGCCACCGACGCCGCCACAGCCGCCGCTACCGCCCCGCCTCAGAGCGTCGCGAGCACCAGATCCAGTGCATCCACGAACCGGTCGGCGCTCTCACGCGTGATGCAGAGCGGCGGCTTGATCTTGAGGACGTTCTTGTGGTCGCCCGTCGGCTGCACCACGCATCCCTCCGCCAGCATCCTGTCGCAGATCGTCGCCGCCTCCTCCGTGGCCGGTTCGAGCGTCTCGCGGTCGCGCACCAGTTCGACGCCGAGGTAGAGCCCCAGCCCGTGCACAGCGCCGATCAGGGCGTGCCGGTCGCCGAGCGCGCGCAGCCGCGCAGCGAGGTGGTCGCCGACCTCCGCGGCGTTCCGTTGCAGCTCCTCGTCGCGCATGATGTCGAGCACGGTCAGCCCGACGGTCGCGCTGACCGGGCTGCCGCCCGCCGACGAGAAGAAGCTGCCCTCCGCGGCGAACGAGTCCGCGATGGCCTTCGTGGTGATCACGGCGCCGAGCGGGTGCCCGTTGCCCATCGCCTTAGCCACCGTGATGATGTCCGGCACGACGTCCTGCTGCTCCGAACCCCAGAAGTAGTGCCCGAGCCTCCCGTAGCCGACCTGCACCTCGTCCGCGATGCACACGCCCCCGCGATCCCGGATGCGCTGGTACACGCCGCGCAGGTAGCCGTCCGGCAGCATCACCCCGCCGGCGTTGCCGAACACCGGCTCCGCGATGAACCCGGCGACGGACTGGCCGGAGGCGTCCAGGGCGGCGAGGTCCGCATCCAGGTCGGCCAGGTATGCCGGGGTGGAGTCCGCGCCCCGGTGGCGCCCGCGGAAGGTGTGCGGCGACGCGACCAGCTTCACCCAGTCGGGCCGGGTCTCGAGCGCGCGGGGGTTGTCCCCGATGGACGACGACACCGCATCCGCCCCGACCGTCCAGCCGTGGTACGCCTCGGTGACCGCGAGGATGGTCCGCCGTCCGGTGTGCGTCTGCGCCAGCCGCAGCGCCAGGTCGACGGCCTCGCTGCCGCTGTTCACCAGGAACACGGTGTCGAGCGGTGCGGGCGCGAGTTCGGCGAGGCGCGACGTGAACCGGGCGAGCTCCTCGTAGTGGAACCGCGAGTTCGTGTTGAGCAGCGCCCATTGGTCGCGCACCGCTTCGACGAGCCGGGGATGCGCGTGGCCGACGGCGGTGACGTTGTTCACCATGTCGATATAGCTCTGCCCGCGCGTGTCGATCAGGTGGTGCCGCCAGCCGCGCTCGATCAGCGGCGGCTCGGCGAAGTAGTGCTCCTGCACGGCGGCGAAGGTGTCGTCGCGGCGGGCGAGGGCGAGCTGCTCATCGCTCTCCGGCGCTGCCAGGTCGGCGCCGAACAGGGCGGACGGGTCCGGCGCGATCTCCTCCCACAGCCGGCGCGGGATGGCCGGGGTGACGAACGCGGGTGGGCGGCGCCCGCGCAGGCGGCTCAGCTGCACCGTGAGGGTGACGGCCGCGCCGATGCTCTCGCCGGCCGCCACCCGTGCGGTGGTGAGCGGACGGCTCAGCCCGTCGAGCCAGAGGTCGGCGTCGCCGCCGCGCAGCCGCCACGAGCCGTCCACGAGGGCGAGTTCTCCGGGGAACGGGGCGGCGATCTCGACCCCGCCCGGCGCATCCAGTGTCACGGCCAGCGCGCGGGTCGCCGACGCGGCGCTGCGGTCGATGGTCGCCCGGGTGATCCGATGCTCGGCGTAGCGGGTGACGGCGTGGCCGTGCGCGCGGCAGACGGCGGAGAGCACCTCAGTCTCAGCGTCGTGGTCGAGCCAGCGGCCGGCGTCGAGCGCGCGCGACGTGACGGAGAGGTCGGCGAGGTGCCGCTGGTCGGTCGACAGGGGGACGAGGGGAGCTTCGACGCCCACGACGCCGGTGGATGCGCGCTCCAGCCGCCAGCGCAGCGCCGCCTCGAACTCGTCCGGATCGATCCGCCGGGCGAGGTCGAACGCCAGCCACTCGTGCGCGCGGTTCTCGTCGGCGTACCGGTTGTCGCCGTCGAGCGCGACCTGCTGCTCACCGCTGACCACGAGGACGGCCCCGCGCAGCAGCACGAGCGGCCAGAGCGCGGCCAGGTCGGCGTCGTCGAGCGGGGACTCCGCCGCGAACGCCTCTGCGACATCCAGAACGGCGAGCGGGTCGGCGGGGACGTGGTGCAGCGCGCTCGTGACGGTGGCGGCCAGTTCGCCGACCAGCCAGCCGTCCGCGACGTCGCCGAAGTCGATCACGCCGGCGCCGTCCGCACCGCCCGCCAGCACGATGTTGTCGTCCGTCACATCCCCGTGCACCGCCTGCACGCGCAGCCGCGAGCGCAGCGGTGCCAGCCGGGCGAGCGCCGCGTCGGTCGCCGCCCGCACCGTGGCGCGCTTCGCCGGGTCGGCGACATGCTCGATGAGGAGGTCGACCACCTCGCCGCCGATCCGCGCATCCCATTGCGTCGTGCGGGCGAGCCCGGGATGCCGGAGCGGCGCCAGCCCGGCGGCCACCGCTCCTGCGAGTGTGCCGAGAGTGCGCAGCTGTTCCCTGGACGGTTCGGCCACGCCGGTGAGCGGTTCGCCGTCGAGGTAGCCGAGCATCCGGACGAGCAGCGTCTCGCCGTGCAGCTCCACCGCCACCAGGTCGCCGCCGTCCCGTGCGGGCACCACCTCCGGGATGCGCAGCCCCGACCCGGCGAGCGTCGCCATCGCCGCGTTCTGGGCGTGCAGCTCATCGGCCGAGAACACCGGATTGGCGAGCTTCAGCACGTAGCGGGCGGTTCCGGAGTCGATGAGGAAGTTGCGGTCCTGCTGGCTGCCGAGCTCGGTCGCCGACCCCTGCACACCGAAGTGATCCGCCGCGATGGCGACCGCGTCGTCTGCGGTCACGTGCGGCCGGGGGAGGGACGGCTGGGCGAGGAAGTCGAAGTTGGGCACGGGGGACTCCAGGGCTCGGCGTCAGGGTGACGACAGTCTAGTGACGGCGGGCCAGCATCCAGGCAATGCACGGGTGTCCGCGCGTAGCATCAACCCCGTGAAATCCTGGAAGACTCCGCTGCTGGCGTTCGTCGTCGACGCCGCGCTCGTGCTGGTCTTCGTGCTCATCGGTCGCCGCAGTCACGCGGAGGCGGCGAGCTTCACCGGGATCGTCGACACATACTGGCCGTTCCTCGTCGGGCTGCTCGGCGGCTGGCTGGTGACCATCGCCTGGCGACGTCCGCTCGCGATCCTCTGGCCGGGCATCCCGGTCTGGCTGATGACCGTCGCACTCGGGATGCTCATCCGCACCTCGGTCGGGCAGGGCATCGAGCCGAGCTTCATCGTGGTGGCGACCATCGTGCTCGGGGTGTTCCTCGTCGGCTGGCGCCTGCTCGCGCTGCCGTTGGTCCGGCGCCGCCGCCGCGCGCTCGCGCGCTAGCGCGTAACGAGACTCCAGTAACTGCGCCGCATCCCGGGCGTTTCGCGACAGATGGGGGCATCTCGCCGCGGCTAGGCGGGGAGCAGGGCCGTTGCGATGGTGAAGATGGCGAGCCCGGCGAGCGAGCCGACCACCGTGCCGTTGATGCGGATGAACTGCAGGTCCTTGCCCACCTGCAGCTCGATCTTCTCGGTGGTCTCGCTCGGATCCCACGCCGTGACCGTGTCGCTGATGACGCTCGCGATGTCGTGCCGGTACGTCGCGACCAGGTGCACGGCGGCGTCGGTGAGCCAGGTGTTGACCTTCGCGCCGAGCTCCCGGTCGGCGGCGAGTCGGGCTCCTGCGTCGGCCAGGGCCGCCTGGGCACGCAGCCGCAGTTCGCTCTCCGGGTCGGCCAGCGCATCCACGGCCGCCGCCTTGGCCGCCTGCCAGGCCGAGCCGGCCAGCTCGCGCACCCGGGGGTCGTCGAACGCGTGCTGCTTGGCGGCCTCGAGCTTGGCGATGGTCGCCGGGTCGTGCTGCAGGCGGTCGACCAGCTCGGCGAGGTAGCCATCGATGGCGGCGCGGAGCTTGTGCTGCCGGTCCGAACGCACCTCCGCGATGAACCGACGCACCTCCGTGTACACGCGGTCGTCCACCAGCCGGTCGACGAACGACGGCAGCCAGGACGGCAGGCGGGCCGAGACCACCGCGCCGAACGCATCCGGGTTGGCGGCGATCCAGTCGTCCAGCCGGTCGATCACCAGATCGACGGCTTCGTGATGACCACCGGAGTCCAGGATGCGCGCGCCCAGCCTGCCGATCGGCGGCGCCCACTCCGGCTCGATCAGGTGCGTGCGGACGACCGCCTCGATGGCGTCCCGCATGGTCTCGTCGTCGAGCATCGTCGCCAGCCCGCGCACCGCGGTCGACGCCTCGCCGACCACCCGGCGCGCGTTCTCCGGCTTCGCCACCCAGGCGCCGAGCGCCCCGGCGATGTCGATCGAGCCGAGCTTGCCGGCGACCACCTCGTCGGAGAGGAAGTTGGTCTCCACGAACTCACCGAGGCTCGCGCCGATCTCGTCCTTGCGGTTCGGGATGATCGCCGTGTGCGGGATGCGCAGCCCGAGCGGGTGCCGGAACAGCGCCGTCACCGCGAACCAGTCGGCGAGCGCGCCGACCATGCCGCCCTCCGCCGCCGCGCGCACGTAGCCGAGCCAGGCGAACCTGCTCTGCAGCGTGAACGCCACGACGAAGATCACCGCCATCAGCACGAACAGGCCGGTGGCGATCAGCTTCATCCTGCGCAGCGCCCTCAGCCGCTCGGCGTCGGACGGGCTCAGGATGCGCGTGGCCGCTGTCACTGGACGATGTGCAGCTCGCGGCTGGTGTTGTTGAGCCTCCGCGCGCCGGTCTCGGTGGCCACGACGATGTCCTCGATGCGCACCCCGAACCGCCCAGGCAGGTAGATGCCCGGCTCGATGGAGAAGCACATCCCGGCCTCGATCGGCCGCTCCTCGCCCTCCACCATGTACGGCGGCTCGTGCGTGGTCATGCCGATGCCGTGGCCGACGCGGTGGATGAAGTACTCGCCGTATCCGGCATCCCGGATCACCGCGCGCGCCGCACGGTCGATCTCCTGGCAGGCGACGCCCACCTCGACCGCCTCGAACGCGGCCTGCTGGGCGCGCTTGACGGTCTCGAACACCGTGCGCTCCTCGTCCGTCGGCTCCCCGACGTGGACCGTGCGGGTGGTGTCCGAGCCGTAGCCGTCCATGATGCCGCCGAAGTCCAGGACGACCATGTCGCCGTGCTCGATGGTGCGGTCGCCCGCCTCATGGTGCGGGTTGGCGCCGTTCGGGCCGCTGCCGACCACGGTGAAGTCGACCTGCGAGTGGCCGTGTTCGCGCAGCAGCCTGGCGAGGTCGGCCGCCACCTCGTTCTCCGTGCGTCCCTCGAAGCGCACGGACACGATCTGCTCGAAGGTCGCGTCCGCTGCAGCTCCCGCCGCGGCGAGCCGCTCGACCTCGTCGGCGCCCTTGACGGCGCGGAGCATGGGGAGCGCGTGCGAGATCGACTCGAACCGCGCATCCGGGAGCTTCTGCTGCAGCGCGAGCAGGTGCATCGCCCAGGCGGCGTCGGAGATCGCGTATCGTCCGTCCGGCTTCAGGAGGGCGGCGGTCGGCACGTATTCGTCCGTGCCGTCCGACCAGTCGACGAAGCGCACGGCGGGGGCTGCGCGGGTGGCGGCGGCGCTGTCGTGCTCGAGGATCGGGACGATCATGGTGGGCTCGCCGTCAGCGGGGACCACCAGCATCGTGATGCGCTCGGTGGTGGCGATCGGGAGGTAGTCGGCGAAGTACGCGAGATCGGGGCCGGGCGCGATGAGCAGACCGTCGAATCCGGCGGCGGCGGCGCTCCGTGCCCCTCGCTTCAGCCGCTCGGCGTAGTCCTCGGCGGTGTTCTGCGTCATGCTGTCCCTTTCGTGGTCTCGTCGGCCGGCCCGAGCCAGGCGTTCGCGACGGTGGAGTGCGCGGACTCGTCGTCCGACGGGTGGAAGATGCCGGCGAGCACGTCGCGGTACAACCGGCCGAGCTCGTTCCCGGCGAAGTAGGTGGACCCTCCGGACACCCGGATGGCCTGGTCGACCACCTGCCTCGCGGTCTCGGTGGCGCGGACCTTCAGGCCGACGAGCTTGGGGAACCACTGCGCTCCGTGGTCGGCCTGCCGGTCCACATCCCGGGCGATCGCGTCGAGCTGCGGCAGCAGAGCATCCTGGGCGATAGCGGCGTCCGCCACCCTCCACCGGATGTCCGGGTCTGACGCGTAGCTGCGCCCGTCGTTCTTGAGGCTCGTCCTGCGGTGCGCGGCGGCGACGGCGAGGTCGAGCGCGCGGGCGCCGATGCCGGTGTACACGGCCGCGAGCAGGATCTCGAAGTTGGCGAAGATCGCGAAGACGAGCGGGTCGGGGTTGGGGCCGGGATCGAGGCGGCGGACGATCCGGTCGGCGGGGGAGGCCGCGCCGTCGAGCACGGTCGTGTTGGACTGGCTGGCGCGCATCCCGAGCGTGTTCCAGTCCTCCCGGATGCTGAAACCGCCGCCGTCGCGGTTGATGAAGCCGTAGACGATCTTCGGTGCGTCCGCGCTCGTCGTGTCGAGGCCCATCGTGCCGAGCCGCGTCCAGGCGGGGGAGAGCGAGGTGAAGATCTTGGTGCCGTGGAAGCGGTACGAGCCGTCCTGTTGCGGCCGGGCGTCGGTGGTCGAGCCGAACAGCACGAGGTCGTTGCCCGCCTCGCTCAGGCCGAACGCGAACACCTCACCGGCGCCCGCCTCGCGCAGCAGGAAGTCGAGGGAGGAGTCTCCCCGGTCGTGCAAAACCTTGGCGACGCCGGTCCAGACGAGGTGCATGTTGACCGCGAGCGCCGTGGCCGGGGCAGCGCCCGCGAGGCGCACCTGTTCCCTCGCCACGCGTTCGAGGCCGAGGCCGAGGCCGCCGAACTCGGCGGGGACCAGCGCTTTCAGGTATCGGGCCTCGACCAGTTCGGCGAAGTCGTCGGCGAAGAACGCGTTCTCGGCGTCGTAGCCGGCGGCGCGGGAGCGGATGCGCTCCAGCAGCTCGTCGCTCAGCAGGGGGATGTGCTCGGTCACGCCTTCAGCCTAGGTGAGCGTGACCGAGCGCGCTCGGCCGGAATCCGCCCGGTTACTGGGCGGTGTATCCGCCGTCGACAAGGTGGTAGCTGCCGGTGATGAAGCTCGCGGCGTCCGAGGCGAGGAAGGCGACCAGTGCCGCGACCTCTTCCGGCTCGCCGAGGCGGCCGAGGGCGTGCTTGGACTCGAGGAAGTGCAGGGCGTCCGCATCCATCGCGGACTCGACCAGCGGGGTCCGGATGAACCCGGGACCGACGGCGGTGACGCGCACCTTCTTGTCCGCGTACTCGAGGGCCGCGTTCTGGGTGAGGCCCACCAGCGCGTGCTTGGCGGTGACGTACGCGGAGGAGCCGGCGAAGCCGACGCTGCCGAGGATGGAAGCCATGTTGACGATGGAGCCGCCGCCGTTGGCGCCGATGGCGTCGAGCTGCGGGCGCATCGAGTAGAAGACGGCGTTCAGGTTGATCTCGATGACTTTGCGCCAGCCGTCGAGCGAGTAGTCACCGACGGGGTTGGCCTCGCCGCCGATGCCGGCGTTGTTCACGGCGATGCGCAGGGGAGCGAGCTCGTTCGCCGCTGCGACGCTCGCGACGGCGAACTCGGGGTCCGTCACGTCTCCGATGAGAGCGGCTGCCGTGCCTCCCGCTGCCTGGATCTCGCCGACCACCGCGGTGGCGTTCGCCTCGTTCAGGTCGGTGACGAGCACGGATGCTCCGCTCTGCGCGAGGAGCAGGGCGACAGCGCGGCCGATGCCGGAGCCGCCTCCCGTCACGATCGCGGAACGGTTGGCGACGTCGTACTGAGCCATGAGTGAATCTCCTTTCAGTTATCCAACACATGTCGGATAACTCGATTGTACGATCGAAACATGGATGCGCGCCAAGAGAAGACCACCGCCAGACTCAGCGCGGCCATCCTCGCCCTCGCCACCGAGCATCCGGTCGCCGAGATCACGGTCTCCGAGCTCGCGCGCACGGCCGGCGTGCACCGTTCGACCGTCTACACCTACGCGCCGTCGCCCACCGAACTCCTGCAGCGCGTGCTCACCGCGGAACTCGACGTCCTCCGCGCCGGCTACCTGGTCGACGTCGGCCCGGACGATGCGGTCTCCGCCGTGGCGGGCGTCACGCGTGCCGTGCTGGTGCACGTCGACGAGCACGACGCGATCTACCGGCGCGGGCTCGGAGCCGACAGCGGATCCGCCAGCCTGCACGCCATGCTCAGCGCGCACTTCCAGGGGTCGCTGGAGCTCTTGCTCGATCAGCACAGCATCACGGTGCCGGCCGAGACGCCGGAGGAGCGCCGGATGATCACCCGCTACCTCGCCGACGGCATCATCGGCGCCATCGACGTCTGGCTCGACGGCGACCGGCCCCGCCAGGTGGATGCGCCGATCGCCGTGCTCGACAGGGTGCTGCCCGCGTGGTGGCCGCACCGCGTGTGAGAGGGTGGGGCGCATGGGGCGAGTGAAGGACGCGGTCGGACGGCTGTTCCGGCGCGCTCCTCTGCTCCACGTCGCCGGCGACGAGGGGACCGGGCCCGTCGTGGTCCTGGTGCACGGCATCGCGTCGTCGTCGGTCACCTTCCAGAACCTGGTGCCGCTGCTCGAACCGACGCACCGCGTCATCTCGATCGACATCCTCGGCTTCGGGCGCTCCCCGACGCCGCCGGATGCGACGTACACGCTGGAAGAGCACGTCGCCGCCCTGCATGCGACGCTGCGGTCGCTGAAGCTCACGCATCCCTTCGTCCTGGTGGGGCACTCGCTCGGCGCCCTGATCGTCGCCAGGTATGCCGCCCAGTATCCGGACGCGCTGTCCCGGCTGGTGCTCGTCGGCCCGCCGATCTACGGCACCCCGGCGGAGATCGGCGACCGGCGGGTGCGCAGCAGGGTCAGTGCATACCTGCGCGCGTGGGAGTTCCTCCGCACGAACAAAGACTTCACGATCCGCAACGCGGCGATCCTCGCGAAGCTCCTGCCGATCAAGGGCGTGTTCGAGATCACGGAGAAGAACTGGACCCCGTTCGTGCTGTCGCTGAAGAACTGCATCGAGTCGCAGACCGTCGTCAGCGACCTGGCGCGGGTGCGCGTGCCGGTGGAGGTGGTCTTCGGGACGCTGGACGCGTTCATCGCGCCCGGCAGTCTCGCGGTGATCGAGGCGATGCGGCACGTCACGATGTACAAGGTGGACGGGAACGACCACATCATCCGGAAGCGGCTCGCCCGGGTGGTGGCCGCCGCCTGCGTGTGACGCGCCCTGTGTGAGGCGCCCTAGGCCGGCCGGATGCTCGACGCGGCGGCGAGGTACGCCGCGCTGTCGAAATCGTCGAACAGGGTGGTCTGCGTGACGTAGCCCTGCACGATGCCGACGTAGAGCGGTGCGTACCGCTGGGCCATGCGGTGTGCCTCGTCGTCCCCCACACCGAGCGATTCGGCGTACCAGGCGGTGAGGTAGTCGGTGAGCATCCCGCGCACCCGATGGCCGATGGAGTCGGTGATCGACCGCAGCTCCGGTTCGTGTGCGACCTCTCCCCAGACCTGCACGAGCATCCCGAGGTCGCCCACCTGGGCCGTCATCCCGCCGATGATGAGGCCGACGATCTCGCCGGGCGCCGGGAGCGGGGAGTGCGTCCTGGCCTCGGCGACCTCCAGGAAGCGGGCGTCGAGCACGTCGGTGATCACCAGCTGGATGATCTCGTTCTTGCTGCTGTAGTGGCCGTAGATCGCGCCGGCGGACAGCCCGGATTCGGCGATGATGTCGGCCATCGACGTGCCCTGGAAGCCGTTCCTGGCGAAGCAGCGCAGTGCGGCCTGGCTGATCTCGTGGCGCCGGGCCGCGCGGTGGGCCTCGGTGACTTTCGGCATCGTCCGCCTCGCTTCCTCGGGAAAAAGAATGTTCGTTCTTGACAGTAGCCGATGGCGTCCTCACAATAAAGAACGAACATTCTTTTTATTTGGAGTCGCCATGACCACGCCACCACCCACTCGCATCCCGCACACTCCCTGGGGTCGCGCCGTCGCCATCGCCGTCGCGGCGGCCGTGATCGTCGCGGTCGTGCTCCTGGCCTTCGTCTGGCCCACCATGACCTCCTCGGTGAAGGACGTGCCGATCGCCATCGCGGGCGACAGCGCGCAGGTCGCCACCGTGCAGAAGACCCTCGAACAGAAGACGGACGGCGTCTTCGCCGTGACGGCGGTGAGCTCCCGCGCCGAGGCCGTCGACCGCATCCGGACCAGGGACGTGTACGGCGCCATCGTGCTCGGCCAGAAGCCGGAGGTGCTGACCGCGTCCGCGAACGGCGCGGCGGTCAGCCAGATCCTCGGCCAGCTCGCCGGGCAGCTGCAGACGCAGGCCAACGCGCAGGCGGCCGCCGCGGTGCAGCAGGCCGTCGCATCCGGAGCAGCACCGGCGGGGACCGTCGCGCCCACCATCACGGTGACCGTCACCGACGTGGTGCCGCTCGCCTCGACGGACGCCCGCGGGCTCGGGCTCACAGCCGCGTCCTTCCCGCTCGTCCTCGGCGGCCTCGTCGGCGGCATCCTGATCTCCTTCCTCGTCGCGGGCAGCTGGCGCAGGCTCGTAGCCGTCACCGCATACGGGATCGTCGGAGGACTCGGCATCGCGGGCATCATGCAGGCCGGGTTCGGCGTGCTGCAGGGCGACTACGGGATGAACGCGCTCGCCGTGGGCCTCGCGATGTTCGCGACGGCGTCGTTCATCGTCGGGATGAACGCCCTGATCGGCCGGGCGGGCATCGCGGTCGGCGGTGTGCTCACCATGCTGGTCGGCAACCCGCTGTCGTCGGCGGCGCAGCCCA
This sequence comes from Leifsonia sp. NCR5, assembly GCF_002105485.1. NCBI lineage: Bacteria > Bacillati > Actinomycetota > Actinomycetes > Micrococcales > Microbacteriaceae > Leifsonia > Leifsonia sp. NCR5. Next base: position 100,716 of record NZ_NCSR01000012.1, on the reverse strand, counting down.
TCCAGTTCATGCTCTCGCCGTGGGGCGAGATCGGGCAGTGGTTCGTGCCGGGCGCGTCGGCGACGCTGGTGCGCGACCTCTCCTACTTCCCGGATTCCGACACGCTGTTCCCCTGGCTGGTGCTGATCGGGTGGAGCCTCGTCGGGGTGATCGCGATGGTGGCCGGGCATTTCCGCGACCAGGAGGTGGTCGCCGCCGCCGTTCCCGAGCACGAGGAGTCGCGCGTGCTGCAGCCGGCGTGAGCGCCGGGACGTTCGCGCGGATGTTCGCGTAGCCTGGCGGTATGCAGCAGCGCACACTCGGAAGGACGGGCCGCACGGTCTCCGTCATCGGACTCGGAACCTGGCAGCTCGGCGCGGACTGGGGCGACGTCAGCGAAGCGGATGCGCTGGCCGTGCTCGACGCGGCCGTCGACTCCGGGGTGACCTTCTTCGACACGGCGGACGTCTACGGCGACGGGCGCAGCGAGCAGCTGATCGGCGCGTACCGTGCTGCGCATCCCGAGCTGTCGCTCACGGTGGCCACCAAGATGGGCAGGCGCGAGGAGCAGGACCCGGCGAACTTCACGCTCGCGAAGTTCCGCGAGTGGACGGACCGCTCCCGCGCCAACCTCGGCGTCGACACGCTTGACCTGGTGCAGCTGCACTGCCCGCCGACGCCGGTGTTCTCGAACGACGCGGTCTACGACGCGCTCGACACCCTGGTCGCCGACGGCGTGATCACGAACTACGGCGTCAGCGTGGAGACCTGCGACGAAGCGCTCGCTGCGATCGCGCGACCCGGCACGGCGACGGTGCAGATCATCCTGAACGCGTTCCGCCTGAAGCCGCTCGACGAGGTGCTGCCCGCCGCCCGCGAGGCCGGGGTGGGGATCATCGCCAGGGTGCCGCTCGCCTCCGGGCTGCTGAGCGGCAAGTACACGGCGGACACGACGTTCGCCGCCGACGACCACCGCACGTACAACAGGCACGGCGAGGCGTTCGACGTGGGCGAGACGTTCTCGGGCGTCGACTTCGCCGAGGGTGTGGCGGCCGCGCGCGAGTTCGCGGCGCTGGTGCCGTCCGGGCTCACCCCCGCGCAGGCGGCGCTCGCCTGGGTGGCGCAGCAGGACGGCGTCTCCTCGGTGATCCCCGGAGCCCGCTCACCCGAGCAGGCCAGGGCCAACGCGGTCGCGGGCTCCGCGGCGCCGCTCGGCGCGCCCTTCGAGGCGGCCGTCCGCGACATCTACGACCGCCGCTTCCGCGCCGCCGTCCACCCGCGCTGGTAGGGGGCGCGGGCGCGCGTTCCGCCCGCGTCCCGCCCGCGCCCGCGCCCGACCCCCGTCCGCACCCGGCGCGCGTCCTGAGTGCGCTCCGCTGTTGCGGAGAACTCGGCAGCGCGAGCGTACGTTCTCCGTCTGAGCGGACTTCCGCGCGGCGTGGCGCGCGGTTTCTCCGTTCGAGCGGAGACGCTCCCGGAGGGGCTGCTGCGTCGCGCCGCGGTTTCGTAGAACCGGAAGATGTGGCGATTTGGACGCGCGTTCTCCGTCTGAGCGGAGGTGGCAGCGGCGTGGCGCGCGCGTTCTCCGTCGGGACGGAAGGTCTGCGGGCGCGGCACCCGCTGGCGTGCCGGGGCGTCGTCGCCTGCTGCACGTCGCCTGCCGCGCGCCGCCTTCAAGCACGCCGCGCCGCACGCGTCAGGACGGCTGGACCGGGACCGGCTCCGTGTCGGGGATGGGGGAGGCGTCGCGGCCGCGGAGGTCGGGGTGGATGCGGTGCGCGAGTGCCGGGACGATGAAGCCGATGAGGGCGAAGATCCCTGCCACGTAGAAGGCGCCGACCGGGCCGGTGCCGTCGATGAGGAAGCCTGCCAGCGCGGAGCCGAGGGCGGCGCCGATCAGCTGGCCGGTGCCCACCCAGCCGTACGCCTCCGCCGTGTCCGAGAATTTGACGCTCGCCGAGACGATCGCGAACAGGACCGCGAGGGCCGGAGCGATGCCGAGGCCGGCGATGATCAGCGTGAGTGACAGGCCCCACCAGGAGCCGAGCATGAACGTGGAGATGACGACGCCGACGAACACGATCAGCATGCGCCGCGCCGTCGCCCACGGCCCGATCGGCACATGCCCGAACGCGAGGCCGCCGACGAGCGAGCCAAGCGACCAGATCGCCAGCACGATGCCCGCGAACGGCGAGCCCTCGCCGAAGTTGGCGACGACGCCGGCCTCGATCGCCGCGCACGAGCCGATCAGCAGGAAGCCGACCACCGTCGCCAGCAGCACGGGAGGACGCGCGAGCACCACGCCGAACCTCCGCTTGCTGCGCGGGATGCGCACCCGCCCCACCTCGGGAGACGAGATGAACCACAGGCCGCCGAGCAGCATGATCGCCACCGACATCAGGATGCCCTCGACCGTGCCGATCTGGGTGGCCACGAACGTGATCGCCACGGGACCTGCGATCCAGATGATCTCCTGCGCGGAGGCGTCCAGCGAGAACAGGGGAGTGAGCTGGCGCGAGTTGACCATCTTCGGGTAAATGGTGCGCACCGCCGGCTGAATGGGCGGCATGCTGAGGCCGGCGAAGAACGCGATGCCCATCGTCAGCGGGATGGGCATGACGAACAGGCCGATCGCGGCGACGGCGACGGCGCACAGGACGAGCGTCGTCCACAGCACGAGGCGCATCCCGAGGATGCCCATCAGGCGGCTCGTCATCGGACCGGCGATCGCCTGGCCGATGCTCATCGCCCCGAGCACCAGTCCGGCCGCCCCGTAGGAGTGGTGCACGTGCTCGATGTGCAGGAGGAAGGCGAGGGAGAGCATCCCGAACGGGAACCTGGCCAGGAGCTGGGCAGCGATGATCCGCGTGACGCCCGGCGTCTTGAGAAGGCTGGAATACGTGCTCACAAGAGGTCAAGTCTATCGGTGGGATGCGGTTCGCCAAGGGGCGCGGCGGCCTGTGGATAAGTGCATAACTTATGCACATCTGTGGATGACACGCCCACTAGATATGGGGTTCGATAAATGTCGGTACCCCGCTATATAGTGGTCACACGCCGAAACGCACTGCGGTTCTCGCCCAGCGGATTTCGGCCGTGATAAGGGGTTTTGCGGGTGCGTTCTGCGCGCCCGCGGGGATGCACAGACTTCGCCGCTCAGGCAGAGCGGCACATTGAGAGGGAGAGAAAGTGGCAATCACTGTCGTGAAGCGCAACGGCGAACGGGAGCCGTACGACGCGAACAAGATCAACCTGGCCATCGAGACCGCCGCGCAGGGGCTCGACGAGAACATCACCTGGGTCACCCAGATCGCCAGCGAGCTCGAACTGACGCTGTTCGACGGCATCACGACCCAGCAGCTCGACGAGGCCGTGATCCAGGTCGCCCTGCAGAACGTGAAGGACGACCCGGCGTTCGACACCGTGGCCGCCCGCCTCCTGCTCAAGACGATCTACAAGCGCGTCCTCGGCGACTATGAGGGCCACGACGAGCTCGTCGCCCTGCACGCCAGCCACTTCCGTGCATACATCGAGCGCGGCGTCTCCGAGCAGCTGCTCGACCCGCGCTTCACCGACCTCTTCGACCTCGACCGCCTCGCCGGCTACCTCGACCCGTCGCGGGACGGCCTGCTCAAGTACATCGGCGTCGTCACCCTCAACAACCGCTACGGCATCAAGGCCCGCAACGGCGAGACGCTCGAGGTGCCGCAGTACTTCTGGATGCGCATCGCGATGGGCCTGTCCCTCAACGAGGCCGACCCCACCACCCACGCGCTCGAGTTCTACAACAAGATGTCGAAGCTCGAATACCTCGCGGCGGGCTCCACCCTCGTCAACGCCGGCACCGCGTACCCGCAGCTCTCCAACTGCTTCGTCATGGAGATGCAGGACGACATCGAGCACATCGCCAAGAGCGTGCGCGACGTGATGTGGCTCACCAAGGGCACGGGCGGCATCGGCCTCTCCGTCACCAAGCTGCGCGCCCAGGGCTCGCCCATCCGCTCCAACAACACCACCTCCACCGGCCCCATCCCGTTCATGCACACGATCGACTCGGTGCTGCGCGCGGTCAGCCGCGGTGGAAAGAAGTTCGGCGCCCTCTGCTTCTACATGGAGAACTGGCACATGGACTTCCCGGAGTTCCTCGACCTCCGCCAGAACTCCGGCGACCCGTACCGCCGCACCCGCACCGCCAACACGGCCGTGTGGATCAGCGACGAGTTCATGAAGCGCGTTCAGAACGACGGTGACTGGTACCTCTTCGACCCGCTGGAGGTCGCCGACCTCAACGAGCTCTACGGCAAGGAGTTCTCGGAGCGCTACGCGTTCTACGTCGGCGAGGCAGAGGCCGGCCGCCTGCACATGTTCAAGAAGATCAGCGCTCGCTCGCAGTTCAAGGACATCCTGATGAGCCTCCAGACCACCAGCCACCCGTGGCTGACCTGGAAGGACACCATCAACAACCGTGCCCTCAACAACAACACCGGCACCATCCACCTGTCCAACCTCTGCACGGAGATCACCCTCCCGCAGGACCGCGACAACGTCTCCGTCTGCAACCTGGCGTCGATCAACCTTTCGCGCCACCTGGTCGACGGCAACATGGACTGGGCCCGCATCGAGGAGAGCGCGCGCAGCGCCGTCCGCCAGCTCGACAACCTGATCGACATCACGATCTCCAGCGTCGACGAGGCCGACTTCTCCAACCAGCAGAACCGTGCCATCGGCCTGGGCGTCATGGGCTTCACCGACATCGTCGAGCGCCTCGGGTTCAGCTATGAGAGCGAAGAGGCGTACGACCTGATCGACGAGATCATGGAGCACGTCTCGTACGCGGCCATCGACGAGAGCGCCGACCTGGCGAAGGAGCGCGGCGCGTACCCGAACTTCGACGGCTCGCGCTGGTCGCAGGGCCTCGTCCCGTTCGACTCGATCGCCCTCACGGAGGCCGACCGCGGCGTGCCGATCAAGGTCAACCGCACCACCCGCCTCGACTGGGACCGCCTGCGCGAGAAGGTCAAGGGCGGGATGCGCAACGCGACCCTCATGGCCATCGCACCGACCGCATCCATCGGCCTGGTCGCGGGCACCACGCCCGGCTTCGACCCGCAGTTCTCGCAGATCTTCAGCCGCTCGACCTCGTCCGGCAAGTTCCTCGAGGTCAACCGCAACCTGGTCGAGGCCCTGCAGGCCCGCGGCCTGTGGGAGTCCACCCGTGAGTCGATCCTGCGCTCGCAGGGCGACATCCAGAACGTGGCCGAGATCCCGGACGACCTGAAGGCCGCGTTCAAGACGAGCTTCCAGCTCTCCCCGTACGCGTTCCTCGAGGTCGCGGCCCGCGCCCAGAAGTGGATCGACCAGGCCATCAGCCGCAACATGTACCTGGAGACCAGGGACATCGGCGACATGATGGACATCTACTACGCAGCGTGGGAGCGTGGCGTCAAGACCACGTACTACCTGCACATGAAGCCGCGTCACCAGGCCGAGCAGTCCACGGTCAAGGTCAACAAGGCCGAGGAGATCTCGGGCGGACGCAAGGGCTTCGCGACGGTCGGGGCAGGAGCTCCCGCCGCATCCACCGAGAAGGCGGAAGCGCCGGCGGCACCGGCTCGCCGCGGGTTCGGCTTCGGAGGACTCTCGACGGGTGGTGAGAAGTAATGAACACCAAGATCGAGGAATACTACGTCCCCGTCGACCCGATGGACGACCTGCAGTGCGAATCCTGCCAGTAGCCAGCTGACCCGAAAGAGAGAGAAGAGACACGATGCCGATTCTGGGAACGGGAATCGAAGAGGGCCTGCTGCTCAAGCCGGTGAAGTACAAGTGGGCGATGGACCTGTACGACCAGGCGGTCGCGAACACGTGGTTCCCCAACGAGATCCAGCTCGGTGAGGACATCGCCGACTTCAAGAAGATGACCGACGAGGAACGTCACGCGGTCACCTTCCTGATGAGCTACTTCAACCCGAACGAGCTCCTGGTGAACAAGGCCCTCGCGTTCGGCGTGTACCCGTACATCAATGCGGCGGAGGCGCACCTCTACCTCGCCAAGCAGATGTGGGAGGAAGCGAACCACTGCATGTCGTTCGAGTACGTCCTCGAGACGTTCCCGATCGACCGCGAGCAGGCGTACAACTCCCACGTGGACATCCCGTCGATGGCCCGCAAGGAGGAGTTCGAGGTCAGCTTCATCAAGCGGATGACGGAGCAGACGCTCGACATCACGACGACGGAGGGCAAGCAGGACTTCATCCGCAACCTCGTCGCGTACAACGTGATCCTCGAGGGCATCTGGTTCTACTCCGGCTTCATGGTGGCGCTGTCGTTCCGCCAGAGGAACCTGCTGCGCAACTTCGGTTCGCTGATCGACTGGGTGGTGCGCGACGAGTCGCTGCACCTCAAGTTCGGCATCAACCTCATCCTCACGGTGCTCGAGGAGAACCCCGACCTGCAGACGCCGGAGTTCGCCAACGAGATCCGCCAGATGATCCTGGATGCGGTGGAGATGGAAGAGGAATACAACCGCGACCTCCTCCCCGGCGGCATCCTGGGCCTGAACGCCAACTACATCAACCAGTACGTCAAGTACCTGGCCGACCGCCGGCTCGAAGAGCTCGGCTTCGAGGCGGAGTACAAGGTCGCCAACCCGGCCAAGTGGATGGCGACGGCGAACGACACGCTCGAGCTGGTGAACTTCTTCGAGTCCACCAACACGTCGTACGAGTCGAACGCGAAGGCGTCGACCGGCCACTGAGTCCGGCAGGACAGCGCGAACAGCGCGACAGCGCGAACGGCGCCGGGGAGTGATCCCCGGCGCCGTTCCGCGTTTCTGCGCGCGTCCCGTCTCAGCGGGTGATGCCGGTGCTGCGGAGCGTCTCCGACGGGCTCATCCCGTGCTGCTCCCGGTAGCGCGCCGCGAACCGGCCGAAGTGGTAGAAGCCCCACGCCGCCGCGATTTGCGACACCGACGTGTCCTCCGGGGCGCCGCTGAGGAGCTCGCGGTGCGCGCCCTCCATCCTGACCCGGGTGAGATAGGCGAGCGGGCTGGTGCCGAGGTGCTCCTTGAAACCGCGGTTGAGGGCGCGGACGCTCGACCCGACGGACGCGGCGATGTCCGGCACGGTGATCGGCTCCCGCACGTTGTCCTCGATGAAGTGCATGGCGCGGCGGACGGTGGCGGGCGTCTGCGGGGCGGGAGGCGCATCCAGTGCTGTGCGGTACTGGTGGTCGGCGGCCAGGAGCAGCCCGGTCGACAGGATGCTGGAGACCTGGGCGGCGACCAGCGGATTGAGGGCGAGCGCGCCGGGACGCCCGACGGCATCGAAGATGGTCTTGGCGTACGCGTACCACTCCGCCCCTCTGCCGTCGCGGAGGTCGAGGAGACGTGGGAAGGCGATGACGACGGGCGCGTCGATGCCGAGGAGGCGGCCCAGGTCGGCTTCGAGGGCGCGCCGGTTGAACCAGACCATCGCCAGAGACTCGTCCTCGGCCGCCCAGCCGCTCACGGTCACCCTGTCGACCGGACTGCCAACCATGGCGAGCTCCGGGGTGGACTCGGCGTCCACGCCTCCGCCGCGGAAGCGGATCGTCCCGGTGCTCGGGATGCTCACGGCGTAGGAGTCCTCGGCGCCGGTGACGTCCACGGACACTTCGCAGCCGTAGCGGAGCCGCCCGAACGCGACGGTGCCGACGCGGGCGGCGGTGAGGCTGTACGAGAAGGCTGCGCGCGCGTGGAGCGGCCGGACATGGTGATCGTTGAAGAGACGCGAGCCGATCTCGATCGACTCGTCCACATCGTTCGTGACGAATGAGTGGATACGTGTTTCCGTCACTGGTGGTACCTCCGCCTTGCTGCGAGAACTCTACTCCGAAGGACGATGCGCCAGGATGGGAGATATGACGCAGCTCATCGACGCTCCCTCGCTCGCCGCCGCACTCGCCGAACAGCCGACCGCCCGCATCCCGCTCCGCGTTCTCGACGTGCGGTGGAAGCTGGGCGGCCCTCCCGGCCGCGACGAGTACGCGGCCGGCCACATTCCCGGAGCGGTATACGTCGACCTCGACACGGAGCTGGCCGGGCACGGTCTGCCGACGGACGGCCGGCATCCCCTGCCTGCCGTCGACGATTTCCGGGACGCGGTGCGCCGCTGGGGACTCGACGACGGCGACGATGTCGTGGTCTACGACGACGCCTCCGGCACGTCCGCCGCGCGCGCGTGGTGGCTGCTCCGCCACGCCGGATTCGAGAACGTGCGGCTGCTCGACGGCGGCCTGGCCGCGTGGCGTGGTGCCGGTGGCGCCATCGAGACGGAGCCGACCAGCCCGGAGCCGGGATCGGCGACCGTCGAGTGGGGAGCAATGCCCACGATCGACGCGGATGCGGCAGCGGCCTTCCCGGAGAGCGGCGTGCTGCTCGACGCCAGGGCCGGCGAGCGGTTCCGCGGCGAGGTCGAGCCCGTCGACCCGCGCGCCGGGCACATCCCCGGAGCGGTGAGCGCGCCCACCACCGGCAACCTCACGGACGACGGCACCCTGCTGCCCGCCGACGCGCTCGCCGACCGGTTCGCGGCGCTCGGCGTCACCCGGGATGCGCCGGTCGCGGTCTACTGCGGCTCCGGCGTGACGGCCGCGCACGAGATCCTCGCCCTCGAGGAGGCGGGCTTCGTCGCCGCGCTCTACCCCGGATCGTTCTCCGCGTGGTCGAACGACGACGACCGGCCGGTCGCGACGGGCGCCTGATCGCAGCAGCCGGGCCGCGATGCTACGGCGTGTGACGTAACAGTCGGCAACAGCCGCACGCCGGTCGGGGATGCGCGCCTACTGTCTCTTCATGACCACCGTCGATGTCCGCCCCGCAGAGGCAGCAGGCGCCGTCGCCGCGCCCGGCGAGGTGCTCGACTCCGTTGCCGCACTGATCGGCAACACTCCCGTCGTGGAGCTGCGTTCGCTGACGCGCGGCCTCTCCTCCCGCGTGCTCGTCAAGCTGGAGGGGCGCAACCCGGGAGGGTCGTCGAAGGACCGCATCGCCCTGAACATGATCCGCACGGCCGAGGCGGACGGGTCGCTCGCCCCCGGCGGGACGATCATCGAGGCGACGAGCGGCAACACCGGCATCGGCCTGGCCCTGATCGGCCGGCTGACCGGGCATCCGGTCGTCATCGTGCACGCGGGCGACATCTCGGACGAGAAGCGCAAGGTGCTCGCCGCATACGGCGCCCGCCTGGTGGTCGCCGACTGGGAGGCCGGGCCGGACGATCCGGCCAACCCGCGCGCCGTGGCCGACCGGATCGCGGCGGAGACTCCAGGGTCGTGGCGCCCGGCGCAGTTCGCGAACGCCGCCAACCCGGCCGCGCACTACCAGGGCACCGGCCCGGAGGTCTGGCGTCAGACGGCGGGGTCCGTGACGCATTTCGTCGCGGCCATCGGCACCGGCGGCACGGTCAGCGGCACGGGCCGCTACCTCAAAGACGTGAGCGACGGAGCGGTGCGCGTGATCGGCGCCAACCCCGTCGGCTCGACATACGCGGGCGGGGCTCCCGGCCGCATCCTGGTCGACGGCGTCGGCTCGGCGTGGCCGCGCGAGTGGTGGCCCCACACCTTCGACTCCGACGTGCTCGACGAGGTGCACACCGTCGACGACCGCGAGGTCTACGCGACCGTGCGCGGGCTCGCCGCCGAGGAGGCTCTGCTGCTCGGGCCGTCGTCCGGCCTCGCCGTCGCGGTGGCGTTGCGCACGGCACGGGATGCGCGACCGGGCTCGACCGTCGTGGCCATCGCGCCGGACGGCGGCATCAACTACCTGACCAAGGCGTTCGACCCGGACTGGCTCTCCGCCTCCGGTCTCGACGGCGACGGATAGTCGACGGATAGAAACGGACTCATGACTCTTCTCCACTTCGGTTGGTTCCTCGGCGCCGGGTTCGGGGTGCAGGGCTGGGGCGACCCCAGCTACGGCATCGGCTACGACTGGAAGCAGCCGCAGGTCTACCAGGACGCCGCACGCGTCTTCGAGGCGAGCGGGTTCGACCTGTTCATCATCGAAGACGGCGTCGCCGTCCCGGACACCTACGGGGGCACCGCGGAGGTCAACCTGTCCGCCGCCCGGTTCGTGCCCAAGCACGACCCGCTGCCGCTCGTTCCCTACCTGCTGGGCGCGACGCGCGACCTCGGCATCGTGCCGACCCTCAGCGCCAGCTTCTACGAGCCGTTCACCGCCGCGCGCCTGCTGTCGACGCTGCAGCACTTCGCCGGCGGACGGCTGGGGTTCAACGTGGTCACGAGCGGCTCCGACCTGGCCGCGCAGAACTACGGCCTCGACAAGCAGGTCGACCACGACCTCCGCTACGACAGGGCGGACGAGTGGGTGGATGTGGTCCGCAAGCTCTGGCGCAGCTGGGAGCCGGACGCCATCGTCGAGGACACCGAGCGCGGTGTCTTCGCCGACTTCCGCAAGGTGCACACCATCGACCACGACGGCCGGTTCTTCCGGGTGCGCGGGCCGCTGAACACCGCGCCGGCCGCCGACGAGCCGGTGATGGTGCAGGCAGGCGCCTCCGGGCGTGGCCGCGACTTCGCGGGCAAGAACTCGGACGTGGTGCTCGCGCTCGCCTCGACACCGGAGAGGATGCGCGAGTACCGCGACAGCATCCGGGAGGTCGCAGCATCCACCGGCCGCGACCCGGACAGCATCAAGGTGCTGTTCGTGGTCAACCCGATCGTCACGGCCAACGCCGAGGAGACGGCGAGCGTGAGGGCGGCCAGGGCCGAGCTGACGCAGGCAGCGATCGACGAGGCGTTGCAGTCCATCTCCTACCTGAGCGGCGTCGACTTCAAAGCGTTCGACCTCGACGCACCGCTGCCGGAGCTGAGCACGAACAGCAACCAGGGCACCCTCGACAACTTCGTGAAGTCCGCCCCAGCGGGGTCGACGCTGCGGGAGATCCTGCAGGTGCGGGCCAGGAAGGACGGCCTCGCCATCGTCGGGACCGCCGACGAGATCGCCGACCACCTCGGCGAGCTCGGGGCTGCGGTCGGCGGCGACGGGTTCCTCTTCACCGGGCAGGTGCATCCGGCGAACGTGCACCGCACGCTCGATGCCCTCGTGCCCGCCCTGCGCCGCCGCGGGCTGATCCGCACGGAGTTCAGCGGGAGCGGCCTGCGGCAGAATTTGCTCGACTTCTGATGGTCACGCTCACGACGGCAGCGCCGACGACGGGCGACATCGTCGCCATCGCCGACGGAGCCCCGGTGCACCTGTCCGCCGAGACACGGGATGCGCTGGCGGCGTCCAGAGCGGTCGTCGAGCGGGCGATCCAGGCGGGGGAGCCCGTCTACGGCCTGAACCGCAGGCTCGGCGCCGGACGGGATGCGGTGGTCGACCCCGCGGAGTTCGCCGCGTTCCAGCGCCGCACCATCGCCAACCACCGCGGCGGCACGGGCGAACCGCTGGACGCGCGGGAGGTGCGGGCGGTGATCGCGGCGCGGCTCGCCGGGTTCAGCCGCGGAGGTGCCGGGGTGCGGCCGGAGCTGGCGGAGGCGTACGCCGCCCTGCTCAACGCCGGCGTGCATCCAGTCGTCCCGCGGCGCGGGTCGGTGGGGGCGGCAGACCTCACGGTGCTCGCCGAGGTGGCCGCCGTCGTCACGGGCGACGGGCTCGTGCTGGAGGAGGACGGCGCGCTGCTTCCCGCCGCGGACGCACTCGCCGCCGCCGGCCTGGCGCCGCTCGCCCTCGCGCCCCACGAGGGGCTCGCCGTGCTGAGTGCGAACGCGTACAGCATCGGCGTCGGCTCGCTCGCCGCCGCAGACGCCGCCACGCTGGCGGAGACCGCAGACCTCGCCGTCGCCCTCTCGCTCGAAGCAGTGGGAGCGTCGTCGGCGGCCGGCAACCTCAGCCCGTACACCGCGACCATCGCGGACGCCCGCGGCGGAGACGGGCAGCGGGCGTCCGCGGCGCGCATCCGGGATGCGGTGGCCGGGGGAGACCTCGAACGACCGGATCGTGCGGTGAGCGTGCAGGACCCGCTCGCGTTCCGCACGGCGCCGCAGCTGCACGGAGCGCTGCGCGAGGCGGTCGACCGGCTACGCACCGAACTGGACATCGAACTCGCGGCCCGCAGCGAGAACCCGCTGGTGGATGTGGAGAGCGGCCGGATGGTGTCCGGCGGCAACTTCCAGGCGCTCCCGATGGCGCTCGCATTCGAGAACCTGCGGCTGGTGCTCGCGCACGTCGCCAGCGCGTCGGAGCGGCGCACCGCTGCGCACTCGGTGGCACTCGCCGCCGCGCGCGCGGCGGGGGAGACGCGCATCCCGGGCCTGCTGCTCTACTCGGCGGCGGCAGCGGTGGCCGAACTGCGCCAGCTGGCCGCGCCGGTGACGCTCGGGATCACGACACTCTCCGGCGTGGAGGATCACGCGACGCTCGCGCCCGTGGCTCTGCAACTGGCGCAGCGGTCGCTGGCGCTCACCGCCGAGGTGCTCGCGGTCGAGGCCCTGCACGCCACGGACCTGCTCGGCGTCAGCCGGGCGACGGCGCGCGGAGCGGGCACGGGGCCGCTGCACGCGCGGCTCTCGGCGCTGGTGGCCGAGGAGCTGACGGCGGCCGAACTCGCCGAGCGGGCTCAGAGCGTCTTGCGGAACCCCAGGTAGGAGACGCGCTCCCAGTCGTCGTCGAGGTCGAACAGCGGCTGGTAGCCGAGGGAGAGGTACAGCCCGACGGCCTCCGGCTGCCTGGCCCCGGTGGTAAGCACGATGTTCGCGAGCCCGCGACGGGCCGCCTCGGCCTCGAGCTCTGCCATCACGCGGCGCGCGAGGCCCCTGCGGCGGTACGAGGAGTGCGTCCACACGCGCTTCACCTCGACCGTGTCGTCGTCCTCGCGCATGAACGCGCCGCCCGCGACGGGCTCGCCGTCCACCAGCAGCAGCAGGAACGTGCCGCCCTGCTCGGCGCTGAACCGTTCGGCCGGGTAGCGGGACAGCTCCACCGACGACGGGATGCCGTCGTTCAGCCCGTAGCGCTCGTCGTACTCGCGCGACAGCTCGGCGACGAGCGGCGCGGCGATGGCGTCGTCGGGGGAGGTCACCAGCACGACGGCTGATGCGGCGAAGTCGGCAGTCTGTTCGGTCACTGATCGACGATAACCCGCGCCGCGCATCCCATCCACCGCGTCGTCACAGTTCGTCGTGTTTAAGTGCGCGTGACTGCGGAATCAGTGCAATAAATCCGGAAACCTGTACGAAATCTCCGCGAAAAACTGCGTTGCACGCGTGAATTAGTGTGAATGAACCGCCCCGCGGCTGAGGTATGCTCCCATCACCCGCACCTGCATCCCTGCACAGGAAGAAGGACGAACAACATCATGCGCATCCGATCCGTGGCCACCGTGGCCGCCATCGCCGCCGTTGGAGCGCTCGCGCTCAGCGGCTGTGTCGACAACTCCACGCCCGCCGACAGCAGCTCACCGTCGAGCGCGTCGGGCGTGAAGAAGGACGACACCCTCGCCGGACAGCTGCCGGCCGACATCAAGAAGGCTGGAAAGCTCACCGTCGGCATGGACAACACCTACCCGCCGAACGAGTACAAGGACGACAGCGGCCAGCCCGCCGGCTGGGAGGTGGAGCTGACAAACGCCATCGCGGCCAAGCTCGGCCTGAAGGTCGACTTCGCCATCGCGAAGTTCGACAACATCATCCCGAGCATCACCGGCGGCAAGGACGACTTCGGGATGTCCTCGTTCACCGACACGACCGAGCGCGAGAAGCAGGTCGACTTCGTCAACTACTACACCGCCGGCATCATGTGGGCGTCGGCCAAGGGCAAGACGGTCGACCCGGACAACGCCTGCGGCCTCAAGGTCGCCGTCCAGGCCACCACCTACGAGGACACCGACGAGGTCCCCGCCAAGTCCAAGGCGTGCACCGACGCCGGCAAGCCCGCCATCCAGGGCCTTCGGTTCGACACCCAGGATGCGGCCACCAACGCCGTCGTCCTCGGCCAGGCCGACGCGCTCAGCGCGGACTCGCCGGTGACCCTGTACGCCATCTCCAAGTCGAGCGGCAAGCTGCAGGCAGCGGGCAAGGCGTTCGAGGTCGCACCGTACGGTCTGCCGGTCAAGAAGGACTCCAAGCTGACGCCGGTGCTGCAGAAGACGGTCCAGGCCCTGATCGACGACGGTACGTACGGCAAGATCCTCGACAAGTGGGGCGTCGCCGACGGCGCCGTCACCACCGCCGAGATCAACGCCGCCTCGAAGGGCTGAGTGAGATGACCCTGGGCAACCAGGACCGGCCGGCGACGGGGGCAACCCCGTCGCCGGCCGGCGCACCGCCCTCCGAACCGATCAAGGCGATCAAGCTCAAGCACCCGTGGCGGATCGTCTTCGCCGTCGTGCTGATCCTGCTGGTCGTCTGGTTCGTGATCGACGCCTCCCAGCGCGAGGCGTACGGCTGGCAGTACGTCGGCAAGTACATCTTCGACAAGCGCATCAGTGCTGCCGCGCTCGTCACCCTGCAGCTGACGATCTACTCGATGATCATCGGCGTGGTCCTCGGCCTCATCCTCGCGGTGATGCGCCTCTCGCCGAACCCGGTGGTGAAGTCCATCGCGTGGCTGTATCTCTGGATCTTCCGCGGCACCCCTGTGTATGTGCAGCTGGTGTTCTGGGGCCTGTTCTCGCTGATCTACCCGAAGCTGTTCCTTGGTGTCCCGTGGACGGACTGGGGTGTGACGTTCGACCTCGGCTTCATGCAGAACGCGTTCATCATCGCTGTCATCGGACTCGCCCTCAACGAGGCCGCGTACATGGCCGAGATCGTGCGCGCGGGACTCCTGTCGGTCGACTCCGGTCAGGAGGAGGCCGCGACGGCGCTCGGGATGGGCTGGGGCCGCACGATGACCCGCATCGTCATCCCGCAGGCCATGCGCGTGATCATCCCGCCGACCGGCAACGAAGTGATCTCGATGCTGAAGACCACATCGCTGGTGGCGGCGATCCCGCTGACCACCGACCTGTACGGTGTCGCCCGCGACATCTCGGCCGTCACGTATACACCGGTCCCGCTGCTGATCGTCGCGTCCTGCTGGTACCTGCTCTTCACCTCCATCCTGATGGTCGGGCAGTACTTCCTGGAGCGACGGTTCTCGCGCGGGGTGAACGCCCGCCGGCCGGACAGAGGAGACGGAGCAGCGCTGACCGGCGCCGTGCCCGTCGCCGGCGTTCCCGACGGCAATGACCTGGGAGGTAAAGGATGAGCGACCAGGCTGTGACATCGAAGCCGGGGACCCCGATGGTCCTCGCCGACGGCGTCTCGAAGAGCTTCGGCTCCAACGAGGTGCTGAAGAGCATCTCGCTCTCGGTGAACCCGGGAGAGGTGCTCTGTATCGTCGGGCCGAGCGGCTCGGGCAAGTCGACCTTCCTGCGCTGCATCAACCACCTCGAACGCGTGGACGCCGGGCGACTGTCGGTCGACGGCCAGCTGGTCGGCTACCGCCAGCACGGCGACAAGCTCTACGAGCTGAAGCCGAAGGAGGCCGCGAGGCAGCGCCGCGAGATCGGGATGGTGTTCCAGCGGTTCAACCTGTTCCCGCACATGACGGCGCTCGAGAACGTGATCGAGGCGCCGATCCGGGTGAAGGGCGTGCCGAAGGCGCAGGCCGTCGCCCGGGCGCAGGAACTGCTGACCAGGGTGGGTCTCGGCTCGAAGGGTGACCACTATCCGGCGCACCTGTCCGGCGGTCAGCAGCAGCGCGTCGCCATCGCGCGGGCGCTCGCGATGGACCCGAAGCTGATGCTGTTCGACGAGCCCACCTCGGCGCTCGACCCCGAGCTGGTCGGCGAGGTCCTCGACGTGATGAAGGGGCTCGCCGCCTCCGGTATGACCATGATCGTGGTCACCCACGAGATGGGCTTCGCCCGCGAGGTGGCCGACGAGCTGGTCTTCATGGACGGCGGCGTGGTCGTCGAGTCCGGCGACCCGCGCGAGGTGCTCGCCAACCCGCAGCACCAGCGCACCCAGGCGTTCCTCTCCAAGGTGCTCTAGCGCGCGCTCTCACGAGATCGAGCCCAGGCCCACCCTTCGTTCCGACCGGCGCGTCGCGGTAAAAGGGCCTGGGCTCGTTCGCGTCCAACGATGGCACGAGCGGGCGCGTCCATGCCTGAGCGCTATAGGCATGTGCTTCCGGCGCCCGCGCGGCTGAACATTCTAATCACCCCGCTGGAGGAAGATCCTCAAAGACGGGGGGCATAACGGACCTTGCTGTCCGAGAGGCAACAACGCCTCCGACGATCACACCGACGAGAAGGATGGCCGTGCTCGTCGTCTCCGCGATGCTGCGCGCCTCTTCGCTCAGAGCGAGGCTCGCGAACGCTCCTATCGTCGCGCCACTCGCTCCGATCCAGACCGGGATTCGTGCGGAAGCGTGACCCCGTCGCCATGCTTCATCGGAGGACATGACCGATGGAACTCGAAGCCCTACCAGGCTGTTGATGCCGAGTCGCCCACGAGCGGCGGCTTCGATAGAGACAACAACCGCGACGGAGCCCAGAATGATGACAATGCTGACAAATATCATGGTGTAATCATAGCAAACTCCGGTCTGGAATTTAAAATGATACGATCAATTGTCTCGCGATCGGCAGTGTGTGCCGGGGGTGTTGATCGCGGGAATCACTGTCGTCAAGAAAACTAGGGAACATTTATGAATAGATTTGTCAAAATGCTGGTCACGATCGCGTCTTCGACGGCTCTTGTTGTCGCTAGCACCGTCCCAGCACACGCCAGCGAACCCGAGCCTTCGAGCGCGGCGGGGGAGACGACTTATTCGGGTCGGGATGTCATCGGGTTACTGGCATTCGGGGCTGGTCCTATCTTGGAAGCTCACCCTGAGCTGGAACCGTACTCGCCGACGAGTGAAAGCGTCTCCGAGTCGGCGATTGACGAGATTCACAAGCTGTATCTCGAGGCGGAGCCGGATTTCGATGCGCTCGTAACAGAGCCGCTCCAGTCGGGTGACCCGAGGCAGGCGGAGGCAGCACTCGAATCGTTCGCCGACGTGTCTGTTGAGGTGGCAGGCGAGTTGGGAATTGAGCTTCCCGACAACGTCGAGATTGCACCGATGGCTGCGATCATCTTTGTCGTCGTTGTCGCCGCAGTTGCGGGCGCAGTGGTGGGCACTGTACTCGGCGCCGTCAACATTCGCTACGCGGTCAACACGGTCGAATGGTGGGGTGCAGGGTTAGGTTCGAGTGCAATTACCGCTCAGAAGCGCGCGGCGGGGTTGGCTAAGGCGCTAGGGAACTAGGTTGAGACTCCCTCGAACAGATGAATCCGAGGGGGTCAAGGGATCGGACAGGGCGCTGTGGTCCTTTGCTAGCGCCCTGTCTCTTCTCGTGGCTTGGGGCGGCCTCAGTGTGTTCTTTTCCCTTCCCGACAATGTCCTAAGTAGTCCGGACCCCGGCCACAGGGCGATCAGGGCCGGATTTGCGACCATCTTCCCGCAGTCCTGGGGCTTCTTCACCAATCCGCCGCAAACCGAAGAACTGGGTATCTATACCTCGACGACCTTTGCGTCGCTCTTGCAAACGCCGCAGAACCGAGTGGAGAACGCGTTCGGGTTGAGCCGCGCTCAGCGAGCTCAAGGGCCAGAAGTCGCACTTCTGGCTGAGGAAGTGAAGTCATGGAAGAAATGCGACCTCAAGCAAACTCGACTGGAGTGTCTCGTCTCTGCTTCGAGGTTGGAGGCGCAGGTTGTCGACCGTGATATCCGTTACCGAACGATATGTGGCCTTGTTGTGGTCGCGAAAGAGCCATACACACCTTTCGAGTATCGGGATTTCGACCTCCCCGACCACACGATCGATTCGTACGCGAGATTGGATGTGCGTTGTCACTGAGTTCTCCCCCTCATCTATCTGCTCGGCTGAGACTCACGCTCGCGACTTTCGACATTCGTCGTGGCACGTTCACCGTGTTTCGGGCGGGAATAGCGCTTGCGCAGATCGTCTTCCTCGTCTTCACGCCATTTGATGCGCTGATGCAGGGCGTGGAAGGTTCTGCCGACTTACCAAATTGCGAAGGCTTGCGGTCCATTTCGGCGCTCTGTGTCGGAGGGCCTTCGGTCCCAGACGGAATACGGACCTTCGCAATGATCGCGCTGCTCGCGCTAGTGGTCGTGGGGTTCTTGCCGGCGGTCACGTCCGTCGTGCACGCGTGGATAGCAGTGTCTCTTTCCACAGGACTTGCCCTTCCTGACGGAGGTGACTCTGTCGCAGCGATCGTCTGCATAATCATGGTTTTCATCGCTGTTTCCGACAATCGTCTCTGGGCTTGGAAACTAAAGGACGAGCCCATTGGTCCCACGGCTCGCGGAATCGGATTCGCGGGAGTAGTCGCTCTCAGGATCCAAGTGGCCATTGTTTACCTGAACAGCGCCTTTGCGAAATTCAGCGTCGAAGACTGGGCAAATGGATCGGCTGAATACTATGTGTCGCGGAGTTACATGTTCGGAAGCGCCGGCTTCGTTGGCGAATCGCTTCGGGTCCTAACTTCGAACCCGCTGCTTCTTGCGACTATCACTTGGGGCGTGCTGCTGTGCGAAATAGCGATCGGGTTGTGCATCCTCCAAGGATTGACCGGGCGGAAGGTCGCATTTGCACTCGCATTGCTGCTTCACTCCGGAATCATTCTCTCTATCGGATTGTGGAGCTTTGGAATGATAATGATCGCCTTTGTAGGCATGGCCGCGATGCCGACCGAGCGACGTGTTCCGTTCGTGAAAGCTCCCCGCTGGGTGTCGGTGCGCGGCCAACGAGAGTTGGCCGCGTGACTGTGCTCTCCCCCTCCGGATGGAGCAGCGGTGCGAACATCCGGCGAGGGTTTCGCGTCCTGGTGCTCGTGGCAATTCTCTCAGTACTCACCGCCTGCGGGACAGCTCCGCCGATGGTCGGTTCCGCGCCAGCCTCGACGCAAGACCCTAAACTCGAAAAGCGACTTCATTGGATTGTCGAGAAACTCAACGCGCGCGAGAAGCTCACGCTGGATGAGCTGGTACCCGGGCTCGATGCCGAACGGTTCTCTTCCGAGGACACGGCGGGACTGCTCCAATACCTCAACTCGGTCATTCGCCCGCAAGGCCCGTTCGCGGTCGTCCACTATAGGCAGGTTGCCGGTGACTCCTCTGGTCTTGTTGCTTCGTTGAGGAGCAGATGGGGAGTCATTACCGACCTGATCTTTACATTGTCCGATCGAGAAAAGCTTGCTTCGTGGATGTTCAAGGCATCCGATTCCGTGCCGGACTCTGCGGAATCGCTGGAGGAGGTCAAGCAGCGGCTCCTGAATATCTCGCCTCACCTGAGTTTGCTAGTTCAGCGATCCCGTTCGGGAAAAGTCGTCACGGACATTGGCGTTGATGCCGCAGACTCGAAGCCGATGGCTTCGCTATTCAAGTTGTACGTGCTTGGCGCAGTTGTGAGGGAGATCTCGGAGGCGAGGCTTTCCTGGGGGCACGCCCTTACCGTGCGTGAGGAAATCAAGAGCCCGGGCACGGGCACCCTTCGAGACGCGCCCGATGGTGCTGAGGTCTCAGTCCTGGATGCTGCGAAACGAATGATCGACGTTAGCGACAACACGGCCGCGGACATGCTTATGCAAATTGTCGGGTCAGAAGCGCTTGCGAGCGCGGTCAGGGATCTCGGACATCACGATCCGAAAGCACTGGATCCCTTCTTGTCTAGCCGCGAGATGTTCGCGCTTGCCGTTGGGGAGGCCAACGATGCTGCAGCAGGCTGGGCGGACTATGACCGTGAGGCCAAACGAGCAATCATCGCATCGATCGATAGTTCGCCGATTGAGCTTGATCAGTTGAGTACGGACCAAGCCTTTTGGCCGCGAGGGCTCGACTGGTTTGCAAACGCCGAGGACATTTCCGCGGCACTGCGCCAACTGGGTTCGATGATCAGTGAACATCCGGAACTCCGTGAGGTTCTCCAATTAACATCGGCGAGCGATCCTGCGATCGATGAGCTGGGCATACATGTGTATAAAGCTGGAACGGCTCCCGGTGTATTTTCGTCAGCATTCATGGCGGAGTTGAGGGATGGAACCGTCGTTACCGCGGTCGCTCAGATAGCCGTTAATGACAACGGGGTCTCGCTTGACCTGCAGCGAGATGTAGCGACGAGCCTGGTCGCGGATGCGCTTCGGATCTCGGGGAACCGAGGCGCACCGGGGTAGCCGTTCGTCGAGTCGCAAACGAGGCAACGAGGAAGGTCAGCCGCCGAGGACCTTGCGGATGCGCTGGAGGGAGACGGACTCGGCGGTGCCGAGCGACTGGGCGAAGAGGGAGACGCGGAACTCTTCGAGCATCCACCGGGCGTGAACGACGTTGGCGGGGGCGTCCGGCGCTGGCGGGATGCGGCCGCCCGCCTCGGTGTAGAGGGCGACGGCGGTTTCCACCTGCGTCTGCCAGGCGCGGTCGCGGCCCGGGTTCACCGGTAGGGCGGCGATGCGCTGGCTGATGCCGTTCAGGTAGCGGGGCAGGTGCTGCAGCTGGTCGAGGCCGGTCGCGGAGACGAACCCCGGGTAGACGAGTCCGGCGAGCTGCGCCTTCGCGTCGTTGAGGGCGGACAGGAACACCAGGCTGGTGGCACCGCCGATCGCCTTCTCCGCTGCGCGGGCGGCGGTCAGGATGCGTGTGACCAGCGCCACCGTCGTGAACATCGAGTCCATGACGATGGCGGAGACGCGGTCGCGGACCGCCTCGAACTCGGCGCGCATGAACACCTGGCCGTCCGGCTTCATCCGGTACAGCACGCTGTCGATCACGGCCAGCAGGCAGTCGTCGAAGAGCGCCTTCGTGTTCGGGTACGGGCTCGCAGCCAGGGTCAGCTTCTCGTTCGAGGTGAGGTGCTGCTGCACGTACGCCACCGGCGACGGGATGCTCGCCAGCAGCAGGCGCCGCACGCCGCCGGGCATCGCTCTGGCCTGGTCGGCGGGGGTGCCCATCAGCCGGATGCTCACGCTGTCGCCGTCGTCGACGAGCGCCGGGTACGCCCTGATCACGTTCTTCGAGCCGCCTGGACCCTCCTGGGTGCTGTCGAGGAAGCGAGGGAGCTCGTCGATGTCCCAGGTGGTGAGGCCGGAGCGCTCGATCGCGTTCGGGGTGCGCGCCTCGGCGACGCGGGCCACCGAGTCCCTGGCTCGGGACCGCAGCCTGTCCTGCAGCACCGCGAGGTCTTTGCCGGAGGCGATCGGGCGGCCGCGTTCGCCGACCACCTGGAACGTGGGAGACAGGTGGGCCGGGATGCGCTCCCGCTCGAAGTCGGAGCCGCTCACCCGGGACCCGGTCATCCTGCTGATCGTGGCTGCGAGAGTGTCGGCGAGGGAGGCGGCGGGCTTCTCGCCGTCGTGGGCGTGCATCCCTGCTGTGCCGCTCAGCTCGCCGAGCAGCCGGGTCGCCCAGTCGGCGGCGGGGACCACCTGACGGCGGATCGCCTTCGGCAGCGCCTTGATCATGGCCGTGACCAGGTCGTGGCGGAGGCCGGGCACCTGCCAGTCGAAGCCGTCCGGCAGGAGGCCGGCGAGCAGGGGCAGCGGCACCTGCACGGTCACGCCGTCGTCTTCCGCTCCCGGTTCGAAGCGGTAGCGCAGGGTCAGCTGCTGGTCGCCCTGGCGCCACACCGGAGGGAACGCGTCGTCGTCGACCGGGGCGGAGTCCGCATCCAGCAGCGCATCCTGCGTCATCGTCAGCAGGTCGGGGGTGTCGTTCCTGGCCTTCCTCCACCAGCCCTCGAACGAGCGGGTCGAGACGACTTCGGCCGGGATGCGCGCGTCGTAGAACTCGAACACGGCCTCGTCGTCGTTGAGGATGTCGCGGCGCCGGGTGCGCTCCTCCAGCTCGCGCAGCTCGGCCCGCAGCTTGGTGTTGGCACGGTCGAACGCCTGCTTCGAGTCCCACTCGCCCTCCACCAGGGCGTGCCGGATGAACAGCTCGCGGGACAGCTCCTGGTCGATGCGCGCATACTGCACCCGGCGGCGCGGGATGATGGGCACGCCGTACAGGGTGACCCGCTCGTAGGCGACGACGGCGCCCTGGTTCTTCTCCCAGTGCGGCTCGCTGTAGCTGCGCTTGCAGAGGTCGCCCGCGATCGGCTCGGCCCAGGCGGGGTCGATGGCGGCATTCATCCTGGCGAACAGGCGGCTCGTCTCCACGAGCTCCGCGCTCATCAGTGCGTTCGGCTGCTTCTTGGCGAGCGTCGAGCCGGGGAAGATCACGAACCGGGTCTGGCGGGCGCCGAGATACTCGGCCGATCGGGCGCCGCGCGCGCCGCCCTTGTTGCCGGACGCCGTGAGGTCTTTGAGCCCGATGTGCGAGAGCAGACCGGCGAGCAGCGACTTGTGGATGCCATCCGGGTTGACGGACGGCTGACCCATCGTGAGGCCGAGCGGTTTGGCCAGCTGACGCAGCTGACGGTAAACGTCCTGCCACTCGCGCACCCGCAGGAAGTTCAGGAACTCGGCCTTGCACATCCGGCGGAACGCGCTCGACGACAGCTCCTTTTGCTTCTCCTCCAGGTAGTTCCAGAGGTTGAGCAGGGTGAGGAAGTCGCTGGTCGGGTCGGCGAAGCGGGCGTGCTGCTCGTCGGCCGTGCCTCGGCGCTCCACCGGGCGTTCGCGCGGGTCCTGGATGGTGAGCCCTGCGACGATGGCCATCACCTCGCGGGAGGTGTTGTGCCGCTTGGACTCCACGACCATCCGGGCGAAGCGGGGGTCGATGGGCAGCTGCGCGAGGTTGCGGCCGACCTTCGTCAGCGCGTTCTCGCCGTCCTTGGTCTTCACCACGGCGCCGAGCTCCGCCAGCAGATCGAGACCGTCCTTGATGCCCCGCGAGTCCGGCGGGGTGAGGAACGGGAAAGCGGCGATGTCACCGAGGCCCAGCGAGATCATCTGCAGGATGACGGCGGCCAGGTTGGTGCGCAGCACCTCCGGCTCGGTGAACTCGGGGCGCTTCTCGAAGTCCTCCTGCGAGTACAGCCGGATGGCGATGCCGTCGCTGGTGCGGCCGGAACGCCCGGAGCGCTGGTTGGCGCTCGCCTGCGAGATGGCCTCGATCGGGAGGCGCTGCACCTTGGCGCGGACGCTGTATCGGCTGATGCGGGCCGTGCCGGCGTCCACCACGTACTTGATGCCCGGCACGGTGAGGCTGGTCTCCGCGACGTTGGTGGCGAGCACGACCCTGCGCCGGATGCCCGGCATGCTGGACGGCTGGAACACCCGGTGCTGCTCGGCGGAGGACAGGCGGCCGTAAAGCGGGAGGACCTCGGTGCCCGGCAGGTTGCGTCCGCGCACGGCGTCCGCCGCATCCCGGATCTCGTTCTCGCCGGAGAGGAACACCAGCACGTCGCCCGGCGCCTCGCGGGCGAGCTCGTCGAGGGCGTCGTTGATTCCCTGCAGGTAGTCGCGGTCGGCGGAGGGGACGGGATCGACGTCCTCGTCGTCGTCGTCCGTGAGTGCGTCAGCGACGAGCGGCCGGTAGCGGACCTCGACGGGGTACGTGCGTCCGGAGACCTCGACGATCGGGGCGGGGGTGCCGTCCGCTGAGGCGAAATGCGCGGCGAAACTCTCCGGGTCGATGGTCGCCGACGTGATGATGACCTTGAGGTCGGGACGCTTCGGCAGCAGCTGCTTCAGATAGCCGAGCAGGAAGTCGATGTTGAGGCTGCGCTCGTGCGCCTCGTCGATGATGATCGTGTCGTACTTGCGGATCATCCTGTCGCGGTGGATCTCGTTGAGCAGGATGCCGTCCGTCATCAGCTTGATGCGGGTGTCGGAGGAGACGCGGTCGGTGAACCGCACCTGGTACCCGACAGTCGCGCCGACGTCCTCGCCGAGCTCCTCGGCGATGCGCTCCGCGATGGTGCGGGCGGCGAGGCGGCGCGGCTGCGTGTGGCCGATATTCGTGCGCCCGAGCTCCAGGCAGATCTTCGGCAGCTGGGTGGTCTTGCCCGACCCGGTCTCGCCGGCCACGATGACCACCTGGTTGTCGCGGATGGCGCGGGCGATCTCATCCCGTTTCTGACTGACCGGCAGCTCGGGAGGGAAGGTGATCGTGGGAGACATGAGCCTTCCATCCTCCCATGTCACGGGCGGAATGTTGCAATATCCATTCCGGCAGCCGCGGGAGTAGGTTTCGTAACAACCCGAACGGGTTCTTTTGTCAATGGAGACAGGGAGCACACGCATGAGCCACGGTTTCGCCACGATGTCGGTCGCGAGCATCCTCGCAGAGACGGCCCACCGGATGCCCGACAACGTCGCGCTGATCTTCGGAGATCAGCAGATCGCATACGGAGACCTCTGGGAGCAGACCCGCCAGTACGCGGGGGCCCTCCGCGCCCGCGGCGTCGGGGAGGGGGACGCGGTCGCCCTGCTGCTTCCCAACGTCCCGGACTTCCCTCGCTCGTACTACGCGGTGCTCGCGCTCGGCGCGATCGTCGTGCCCGTCCACGCGCTGCTCAAGGCGGAGGAGATCGCGTACGTGCTGCGCGACAGCGGGGCGAAGCTGCTGATCTGCGCCGCACCGCTGCTCGGCGAGGGCGCGAAGGGTGCAGCGCTCGCCGGCGTCGAGACGCTGTCCGTGCTCGTGCCGGACGAGTCCGTCGGCGCGCTGCCGTTCGCCAGGCTCGAAGACGAGGCACGGGATGCGCAGCCCATCGACACCTACGTCCCTCGCGACCCGCTCGACACGGCCACCATCCTGTACACGAGCGGCACCACCGGCAAGCCGAAGGGGGCGGAGGGCTGTCACTTCTCGCTGGTCGAGCAGGTGAACGTGCTGCTGGCCGGGACGCTCGACATCGGGCAGGACGACCGCATCCTGGGCTGCCTGCCGTTGTTCCACACGTTCGGGCAGACCTGCGTGATGAACATCGGCTTCCGGGCGGGCGCAGCGATCGTGCTCGTGCCGAAGTTCGACGGCGCGACGGCCCTCTCCCTGCTGAACGCCAACGCCTGCACGATCATGACCGGCGTGCCGACCATGTACATCGCGCTGCTCGAAGCGGCCAAGACCAACGACGAGCGGCCGCCGCTGCGCTACGGGATGAGCGGGGGCGCCGCCATCCCGGTCGCCGTGATCGAGCGCATGAAAGAGGTCTACGGGATCGACGTGCACGAGGGGTACGGGCTCACGGAGACCTCGCCGGTCGCGTCGTTCAACCATCGAGGGAAGCCCACCAGGGTGGGAACGGTCGGCACGCCGATCTGGGGCGTGGATGTGGAGATCGCCGACGCGGAGGTCGACGGCAGGATCGAGTTGCTGCCGCGCGGAGAGCTCGGCGAGATCGTGGTGCGCGGGCACAACCTGATGAAGGGCTACCTCAACCTCCCGGAGGCGAACGCGGAGGCGGTCGTCGACGGCTGGTTCCGCACGGGCGATCTCGGCACGAAGAGCGACGACGACTACATCACCATCGTCGACCGCAAGAAGGACATGATCGTGCGCAACGGCTACAACGTGTACCCGCGCGAGGTCGAGGAGGTGCTGTCGACGCATCCGGCCGTTGCGATGGCCGCCGTATTCGGGGTCAGTCACGAGACGCACGGCCAGGAGGTGATGGCGGTGGTCACGGTGATGCCGGGGATGAGCGCGGACGGCGACGACCTGGTGGCGTTCGCTCAGGAGCACATCGCCGCGTACAAGTTCCCGCGGAGGGTGGTGATCCTGGATGCGCTGCCGCTCGGACCGAGCGGGAAGGTGCTGAAGCGGGAGCTGGTGGCGCGGTTCGAGGAGGAGGGCGCCTAGCCGAGGGTCGACACCGTCGGCACGACGGAGTCGCTGAACACCTCGGGCACGCCGGGCTGGAAGTCGCCGGAGAGGTAGAGCCGGACGCCCTTCGTCGGGCGGTCGGCGTCCGCCACTTCCGCCGCATCCCGCAGCGACTGGGAGAACCAGGCGTCGCCGAGCAGCGCCAGGGAGAACGCGAGCGCCTCCGCGTCGGTCGGCGCCGTGCTCTCGTCGTCGCGTGCGACGGCGCTGAGCTTGGTGGCGATGAGGGTGATCGGCTGCCCTTCGCTCGCGCCGATGCAGGTGCAGGCGAACACGCACAGCACGTCGTCGCGTTCGGGGGAGGCGATGGCGATGGGCTCGGTGGACTGGGGATGCCCGTCGGCGGTCGCGGCGTCGATCAGGGTGAACATCCGGTCGCGCATCGTGGCGAACCGCTCGGCGTTGCCGGCCAGGAGTGCCTCGGCCAGGTGGTCGACCTGCTCGCGCGTCGTCATGCTGACGACGCTAGCGCACGCGGACCCCAGGCACGGGTGCGCATCCGGCCGGTCGTCAGGGCGCCGTGTCGAGGGTGCGCAGCCGGTAGGAGGAGTGCAGGTAGAAGGCGGAGAGCGCCGCGTAGACCACGCACGCGACGGTGGGCACGAACGCGTCAGCGGGCTTGGAGGCGAGCGCGCCCAGCAGGGCGATGCCCGCGGCGACGGCCAGCCCGCCGCCGATCCAGAAACCGGCGGCGGGGCGGGCGGTCGCGCGCCACCACACCCGCGGGTCTTCGCGGTTCTCTTCGATGCCGCGGAACGTGCGAACGCCGATGGTGACGTACGCCACGTTGAGGATCGCGACGATCAGCACGTCGATCGTGGGGTTGACGAGCCGCTGGAAGATGAACACGTTCAGCACCA
Organism: Leifsonia sp. NCR5; assembly: GCF_002105485.1. Classification (NCBI taxonomy): domain Bacteria; kingdom Bacillati; phylum Actinomycetota; class Actinomycetes; order Micrococcales; family Microbacteriaceae; genus Leifsonia; species Leifsonia sp. NCR5. The sequence continues at coordinate 74,055 of NZ_NCSR01000012.1, read as the reverse complement.
GCAGGAGCCCGTAGCCGCCGATGATGTAGATGATCTTCCCGGTGATCGTCACAATGCGCACACGGCGAGCCTACGGGCTCCGCAGGGAGGGGTGGTGCTGCTGGTGCTAGTTGACCTCGTTGGGGTGCGCGCTGACGCGGCCCTCGCGCTCCATCGAGGTGATCGCGGCGACCTCGTCGGCGGTCAGCTCGAAGTCGAACACGTCGAAGTTCTCCGCCATGCGCTCGCGGCGGTTCGACTTGGGGAAGACGATGTTGCCGGTCTGCAGGTGCCAGCGGATGACGACCTGAGCGGGCGTCTTGCCGTGGGCGGCAGCCGGGCCGGACACCTCGGGGGCGTCGAAGAGCGGGTACTTGCCCTGGCCGAGCGGGCCCCAGGCCTCGATCTGGATGCCGTGCTCGCGGGCGAACGCGGTCACCTCCGGCTGCTGGTGCGCCGGGTGCAGCTCGATCTGGTTCACGGCGGGGACGATGTCCGTGTTCGCGAGCAGCTTCTCCAGGTGCGGCACGAGGAAGTTGGAGACGCCGATCGCCTTCGCGCGGCCACTGGCGTAGATGGTCTCCAGCGACTTCCACGCCTCGACGAAGGTGTCCTTCTCCGGGGTGGGCCAGTGGATGAGGTACAGGTCCACGTAGTCGAGGCCCAGCTTCTCGAGCGACTCGTCGAAGGCGGCCTGCGCGTCGGTCTGGCGGTCGTTCCACAGCTTGGTGGTGACGAACAGGTCGTCGCGGGCGATGCCGGAGGAGGCGATGGCCTCGCCGACGCCGGTCTCGTTGCCGTAGATCGCGGCGGTGTCGATGTGGCGGTATCCGACCTCGAGCGCGTCGGTGACGATGCGCGTGGTCTCGGCCGGGTCGACGCGGAAGACGCCGAAGCCGAGCTGCGGGATCACGGTGCCGTTGTTGAGTTCCAGGGTGGGGATATTTGCGTTTGCAACCATTCTTCTACGGTAATCCCTGGCGTTCAGCAGTTCCAACCGCCATCGCTTATGAATTCACCTGCGCCGGTTCTGAATCGGAGAAGCCTCGGCGGGAGATGACGCCGTGTTGCGCTCCAGGTTTACGCCGCGTGACGCCCAGCCTGGTATTCCGGGATGCACGGGCTTAGCGTCGCAGGCATGTCTCAGCTCTCGCCCATCCCGTCGAACCCGTCCGCCCGGCCGCTGCGCGTCGTCGCGGTGTCCGGCAGCCTGCACACGCCGTCGAAGACCACGGCGCTCGTCAAGGAGATCCTCGCGTCGTTCGGGCGCGAGCTGCCGATCGACGCGCACCTCATCGCCGTGAACGAGATCGGCCCCGACTTCGCCGGGGCGCTCCGCCGCGACGAGCTGCCCGCGTCGGTCGAGGCCGAACTGCAGCGGATCGAGTCCGCCGACCTGCTCGTCGTCGCGAGTCCCGTGTACCGGGCGTCGTTCACCGGGCTGTTCAAGCACCTGTTCGACTTCGTCGGCCAGTATGCGCTCGTCGACACCCCCGTGCTGATCGCGGCGACGGGAGGTTCCGACCGCCACGCGCTCATCATCGAGCACCAGTTCCGGCCGCTGTTCGGCTTCTTCCAGGCGCTCACGCTGCCCATCGGCATCTACGCGAACGACTCCGACTTCACCAACGGCGCCGTGAGCAGCCTCGACCTGCACGAGCGCATCGATCTGGCCGTCGCCCGGGCGATCCCGCTGATCCGCAGTAACGTGGCGGAGGCCGAGTCGATCGCCAAGTACCTGGGACGCTGATGGCGGCGGACGGGGGAGCGATTCGGCGGGGAACGGAGCGTCGCCCGTGACCAGGCAGCTCATCCTCGGCGCGGTGTTCCGTGCGCTCGGCGCCTTCCCGTCCGGCTGGCGATACCCGGGCGCCCACAACGACCCGCTCCGCGACCCCGCCGTGCTGCGCAGGACGGCGCGTGCGGCGGAGGCGGCGAAGTTCGACTACCTCTTCTTCGGCGAGTGGCTCGCCACCGGCCCGGACCTCGAGTTCCGCGACCCCGACCTGCTGGCCAGGATGGACCCGCTGAGCGCCATCTCCTACCTGGCCGGCGTCACCCGGCGCATCGGCCTGATCGCCACGGCCAACACCGGGTACTACGACCTGTTCACGCTGGCGCGGCAGACCGCATCCATCGACCGGCTGAGCGGAGGGCGGGCCGGGATCAACCTGGTCACCGGGGCGGACCCGCGCGCGGCAGCCAACCACGGCAGGGACCCGCTCGGCGGAGCCGAGCCGCGCTACGACGAGGCCGACGAGTACGTGCGGGCGCTCCGGATGCTCTGGGACAGCTGGGAGGACGACGCGTTCCTGCGCGACAGGGCGTCCGGCCGGCTGATCGACCCCGAGAGGCTGCACAGGACGGATGCCGTCGGAGCGCACGTCAGGGTGGCCGGGCCGCTGACCGCACCGCGGCCGGTGCAGGGCCACCTGCCGATCGTGCACGCGGGCGGCTCCGCCCGGGCGCGGCGCCTGGCCGGCGAGCTCGCCGACGTCTCGATCGTGGCCGTCGCGTCGATCGCCGACGCGCAGAGCGTGCGCGCGGAGACGAGCGCGCGCGCAGCTGCAGCCGGACGCACGGACGGCGGCCCCCGCATCGTGACGCCGATCCTCCCTGTCGTCGCCGGCACGACGGAGGAGGCGCAGGCGGTCTACGACACGCTGCTCGGGCTGGTGCCGCTCGCCGGTGACCGTGCTGCACAGGCGGCGGGCATCCAATCCGTGGACTTCCCGGGGAATCGCACGATCAGGGCGCTCTCCGGCATCGTCGGCGTGCCCCTCGGCACCCCGGAGCTCGACGCCGAGGTGCCGCTGCGGGTCGCGCGGCGCTTCTCCGAGGGCGGCCAGCGGCTGCTGGAAGCGGTGCAGACCCGCACCGGCAGGCGGATCGGCGGCGAGCATCCCGTGACGTACCGGAGGCTGCTCGCCGCGCACGCCGCGCCCGCCGGCGCGGTCGTCGGGTCGGGGAGCGAGGTCGCCGACCAGCTGGAGGCGTGGTTCGGCTCGGGCGCCGTCGACGGCTTCAACATCCTCCCGCCGTTCCTCCCCGCCCAGCTCGACGCGTTCACCGCGCTGGTCGTGCCGGAGCTCCAGCGCCGCGGGATCGCCCGCACCGAGTACGAGGGCACCACCCTCCGCGACCACCTCGGGCTGCCCCGCCCAGCCAACCTGCACGTCGCGGACGCCGGCCGAGCGCGCGCCCAGGGCTTCTCGGCCTGAGACTCCGCCACGGGACGAGGCCCCGCCCCGGGACGAGGACTCCGCCACGGGACTAGGGTGGGCGGCATGGCGAACCGGCTCGCTGACGCGATCAGCCCGTACCTTCGCGCCCACGCGGACAACCCCGTCGACTGGTTCCCCTGGGGTGCTGAGGCGTTCGAGGAGGCGCGGCGGCGGGATGTGCCCGTGCTCATCTCGATCGGCTACGCCACCTGCCACTGGTGCCACGTGATGGCCAGGGAGAGCTTCAGCGACGCCGCGCTCGCCGAGAGCCTGAACGCGCGGTTCGTGGCCGTCAAGGTGGACAGGGAGGAGCATCCGGAGGTCGACGCCGGCTATCTCTCCGCCGCCAGCGCGTTCACCGGCAACCTCGGCTGGCCGCTGACCGTGTTCGCCACACCGGATGGGCGGGCCTTCTTCGCCGGGACGTACTTCCCTCCGGTGGCCGTCGACGGGCGGGCGTCGTTCCGTCAGGTGCTCGACGCGGTGTGGGATGCGTGGAGGGAGCGGAGGAGCGAGGTGGAGAGCAACGCCGCGGCCGTCGTCGCGGCGCTCGAAGCCGCATCCACTGCTGCCACCGCCGTCTCCGAGCTGCCGGATGCCCGCGCACTGGACGCGGCGGTGACGGCGCTCGCCGCGGCGGAGGACGAGCGGTACGGCGGATTCGGGACGGCGCCGAAGTTCCCCGTCGCACCCGTGCTCGGCTTCCTGCTCGCCAGGGACAGCGGGAGGGAGCTCGGCGCGCGCACGCTGCGCCTGATGGCCGAATCCCCGCTGCGCGACCCCGTCGACGGCGGCTTCTTCCGCTACGCGACCCGCCGCGACTGGAGCGAGCCGCACTACGAGCGGATGCTCTACGACAACGCGCTGCTGCTGCGCTGCTACGCGGACGCCTGGCAACAGGCGGGGGAGCCGTGGGCGGAGCGCGCGGCGGACGGGATCGCCGCGTTCCTGCTCGGAGTGCTGCGGAGGCCGGAGGGCGGATTCGCGTCCGCACAGGACTCGGAGAGCACGATCGACGGCGCCCGCGTCGAGGGCGCGTATTACCGGCTGCCCGCTGCGGAACGGGCACGCCTGGAGCCGCCACCTGTCGACGCCAAGGTGCTCACCGGCTGGAACGGGTTCGCGATCGGCGCACTCGCCCGGGCGGCGTTCATCCTGGACCGTCCGGCCTGGCTGGCGGCGGCGCGGCAGGCGGCCGACGACCTGCTCGACCGCCACCGCAGTGCGGACGGCCTGCTCGTGCGCGCCTCCCTCGGCGAGCGCGTGTCCGAGGCGGCCGCCACCCTCGAAGACTACGGAGCGTTCGCCTCCGGACTGCTCGACCTCGCGCTCGCGTCCGGCGACCCGCGCTACGCCGCGGCAGCACGCGACCTGATCGACCTGTGCATCGACGCGGCCGGAGACGCCGAGTGCCCGTTCGAGACGCCGGGCGGAGGCGATCCCGTGCTGCAGAGCAGCGGGATGGGCGTGCGCGTCGACCCGTCGGAGGGCGCGTACCCGTCCGGCCTCACGTCGGCGGCGTCCGCTGCGCACACCCTGTTCCTGCTCTCGGGGGAGCGCCGCTACGAGCGAGCGGCCCGCGAGGGAATGCGCGTGGTCGCCGCCCAGGCGGTCGGAACGCCGAGCGCGTTCGGCGCTGCGCTGGAACTGATGTCGCGGCTCGCGGAGGAACCCGAGCAGCTGGTGCTGGTGACGCCCGGCGCGGAGGGCTTCGACCGCATCCGGCCGGCGCTGATGGATGCGCGGGGACGCGACCTGCTCGCCGCCGTGCGGCGCCGGGGTGCGGCGCTCACCGCGGCGGCGGACGATGCGGGTGCTGCGGCGTTCGCGGCCGAGGGCTTCGAGCTGTATGCGGGGCGCGCATCCATCGGGGGAGAGGCGGCGGCGTACCTGTGCCACGACTTCGTCTGCGACCTGCCGGTGACGACGGCGGACGCGCTGGGCTGATCGCGCGCTGCTGGCCGCGTGCGCTACGCGCGTTCGAGCCGGTCCAGCAGCTCCCACACGGCGGCGCTCAGCTCGGGGTGGGTCAGCGCGATCCTGCGCAGCACGTCGTACTCGAAGCGCGCGAACATCGCCCGGCCCGCGGCGGGATGGTGGGCACGGGACTGCTCGTCGGCCAGGTCGAACGCGTCGACGGCGCTGGCGCGCAGGCCGATGACGACCTGCTGGTCGACGCTCGGCAGATCGGGGATGAACTGCCACGGGTCCTCGCCCGCCCGGCAGCGGTGCTCGATGATCGCCGCGAGCTCGTCGCGGGCTTGCTGCCGCAGCACCTCGATACTCGTCGGCACGTGTTCCGCCACGTCGTCCCTCCCCTCCGCGATCGTCCGTCCGCACGCGCCGTCGCGCACAGTGCGTACAGCCTAAACGCCGACGGCCGCAGCTGACGAAACCGCGCCACCCCGCGCATCCGGATGCCCGCAGGCCCCGGTCAGCTGGTGCGGGAGAGCAGGAACGCGTTGAGGTCGGCGGTGAGGGCCGCGTCGACCGGGAATTCGCGCCCGTCGAGCGCCGTGATCGGCGCGGCCTGGCGCACGCTGGACACGAGCCAGAGCGCGTCGGCGCGCGTCAGCTCGTCGGCGGTGATCTCCTCGTAGACCGTGTCGTAGCCACGGGCGGCGAAGAACTCGAAGACGCTGGCCTGGGTGGTCCCCGCGAGGATGCCCTGGTCGGTCTGCGGCGTCCTGATCGTGGTGCCGGAGCGCAGGATCACGTTGGACGTCGGCCCTTCGAGGGCGAACCCGTCCGAGCTGAGGAAGATCACATCGTCCGCCCCGCGCCGAACCGCCTCGCGCTGGGCGGCGCGGTTCACCGCGTAGGAGAGGGTCTTCGCGCCCTGCAGCAGCCACGGAGAGGTCTCGGCGACGTCGTGCCGGTAGCCGCGGTCGAGGGTGACCACCCGGATGCCCTGGCGCGGCGCGGAGAAGTCCTCCCCCTCGTCCACGAACACCCAGCCGCTGGGGACGCCCGCCCCTTCGACGCCGCGCGTGTAGATGAGCTTCGCGAACAGCTCGGCGTCTCCGCCGTTGCGCTGCAGGTAGTCGGCGACGCCGGCCTGCACGGCCGCGCGCCACACGTCGGCCGCCGGGGCGGGCAGGTCGAGCAGGTCGGCGGAGTGCGCCAGCCGGGCGAGGTGCGGTTCGAGCGCCTGCGGGTGGCCGCCGATCACGGCGACGGTCTCGAAGACGCCGTCTCCGCGGGTGACGCTCAGGTCGGTGACGCGCACCTGCGGGGCGTCGAAGTCGGCGAGAACGAAGCCGGCGTCCCCGGCGTCGGGGGTGCCGGTGGGAGTGGTGATGGTGAGCAGCGTCGCACGGGTCATGGTCCTATTGTGACCCTCCCTCGGCTGTGTCCCTAGGTGCGCTGTTGCCCTACCTGGTCTCCCGGATACGGAACGCGTCGTCCCCGGCCGGTGCTGCGTCGCTGACCGCCACGTCCGCCACCTCCGAGCCCGGCGGGCCCGTACGGAGCCAGTCGAGCATCCTGTCGACCGGCTCCTGGTCGCCCTCGACCTCCACCTCGACGCTGCCGTCCGCCCGGTTGCGGGCGAACCCGGTGACGCCCAGCCGGTGCGCGGTCTCCCTGGCGCTCCACCGGAAGCCGACACCCTGCACGGAACCTGTCACGATCGCTCTCTTGCGGACCATGTGCCCATTCTGCTCCGCAGCCCGCCCGCGTGGGACCGCCGGCACCGGATGCGTTTGAATAGTCCGGTGACCGCATCCCCCATCGCCGCCCTCCGCTCCGACCTCGCCGCCGCCGACTTCACCGTGGCGCGCGTCACGGCGCTGTGGGGTGCAGAAGCCGCCGACGCGCTGCACCGCGGGCAGCGCATCCCGGCTCTGCGGGCACTGGACGCCCGCACTGGCGTATCGGGCCCGACCCCGCTGGCGACGCTCGCCGCGGTGTTCCTGCTCGGCCGTCCGGCCACCGGGGACGACCTGGCGGAGGCGTTCCCCGCGCTGGGCGTGGACGGCGCCGTCGCGCTCGGGCTGATCTCCTCGACGGGAGGCGACCGGTTCTTCGCTGCCGTCGACCTGCGGCCGTACAGCTTCGTGGATGCGCACGGCGCGGCAGACTGGTGGATCGTCTCCGACCTCGGCGAGCTCTCCCTCGGCCACGCGCTCCCCGTCGACCACGTGCTCGGCGTCGGCGGAGCATCCACGACCCTCAGCGGGCTGATGCTGCAGAACCCGGTCGACCGGGTGCTCGACCTCGGCACCGGATGCGGCATCCAGGCCATGCACGCCTCCCGCCACGCCAACCACGTGGTCGCCACCGACATCTCGCAGCGCGCCATCGACCTCGCCGCTCTCAACGTCGAACTGAACGGGATCGAGGGCGTCGAGTTCCGGCTCGGCAGCCTGTTCGAGCCGGTGGAGGGGGAGACCTTCGACCACATCGTGTCGAACCCGCCGTTCGTGATCACGCCGCGCGCCGAGGGTGTGCCGGAGTACGAATACCGCGACGGCGGGATGGTGGGCGACGCGCTGGTGCAGGCGGTGATCAGCATGGCGGGGGAGTATCTGGCGCCGGGCGGGGTGGCGCAGCTGCTGGCGAACTGGGAGTACCGCGGGGGCGGTGACGGCGCGGGCGATGGCGCGGGCGAGGGCGCGGGGGACGGATTCGCCAGGGTCGATGGGTGGCTCGACGCATCCACTGTTCCCGTCGACGCGTGGGTGGTCGAGCGCGACGTGGAGGACGCCGCCCGCTACGCGGAGACCTGGATCCGTGACGGCGGCACGCGGCAGGGCACCGACGCCTTCGACCGGCTGATGTCCGCCTGGCTGGACGACTTCGAGAGCAGGGACGTGCGCTCGGTCGGCTTCGGCTACGTGCTGCTGCGCCGTCCGATCACGGGAGAGCCGACGCTGAGGAGGCTCGAGCGCAGGCACGGGGCGCTCGGCTCCAACGAGGCGGGGCTCGGCGTGCATCTCGGCGACAGCCTGGCGGCCCACGACTGGCAGGCCGCCCTCGACGACGCGGCGTTCGCCTCGCATCGCTACGCGGTCGCCGGCGACGTGACGGAGGAACGGCACTTCTGGCCGGGCGACGACGCCCCCACCGCGATGCTCCTGCGCCAGGGCGGCGGGTTCGGCAGGACCGTGCAGGGGGACACCGGCCTGATCGCCCTCGTCGGAGCGTGCGACGGCGAGCTCAGCGTCGCGGCGATCGTCGCGGCCCTCGCGCAGCTGCTCGAGGTGGACGAGAGTGCTCTGTTCGCGGAGCTGGTGCCCGCGGTGCGTGCGCTCGTGGTGGACGGGTTCCTGGTTCCGGTGGAGTGATCAGCGCTCGACCGGCACCAGGCGCACCTCGCCGAGCACCCCGTCCGCGACCGTCGCGGTCAGATACGTGCCCACCGGCTGCCGCCTGCGGTCGGTCGGGGATCCCGGGTTGAGCAGCCGCAGACCGTTCGGCGCCGTCGTGTCCCACGGGATGTGGCTGTGCCCGAACACCAGCACATCCGTGTCGGGGAAGGCCTGCGCGCAGCGCAGCTCGCGCCCTGTCGCCTGTCCGGTCTCGTGGACCACCGCGAACCGCAGCCCGCCGAGTTCCGCCGTCGCGATCTCGGGAAGACGCTCCCGGAGCACCCCGTGGTCGTTGTTGCCGTGGACGGCGATCAATCGCCGGGAGCGCGCCTCCAGGAGGTCGAGCGTCGCCGCATCCACCCAGTCACCGGCGTGCACGACCACGTCCGCGTCGTCGATCGCCGCGAGCAGCTGGGGCGGGAGTGCCTTGGCACGCGCGGGGACGTGGGTGTCGGAGACCAGCAGGAGGCGGAGCGGCGCGTCGGGCATGGCTCCAGCGTGGCACGGCGGCGGCGATCCCTCCACAGCCCACGCTCCCGGCGACTTTTCCACCATTCGACGGCAAACGGTTCGCAATCGTGCGGCACAGGAATAGCGTCGGAGCATGGAACTTCGCACTCTCGGAAACAGCGGCACGATCGTGTCGGAATACGCACTCGGCACCATGACCTTCGGGGCGGAGGCCGACGAGCAGACCTCGCACCTCATCATCGACACCTATCTGGAGGGCGGCGGCAACTTCATCGACACGGCCGACGTCTACAGTGCAGGCACCTCGGAGACCATCATCGGACGCTGGCTGGCGCAGAACCCCGGCCGGCGCGGCGAGGTGGTCATCGCCACCAAGGGCCGCTTCCCGATGGGAGAGGGCCCGAACGACGTCGGCCTGTCCCGCACCCACCTCCGGGCGGCGCTCGACGCGTCTCTGTCCCGCCTCGGCGTCGACCACATCGACCTCTACCAAATGCACGCCTGGGATGCGCTCACCCCGCTCGAAGAGACCCTCGGCTTCCTCGATCAGGCGGTGCGCGACGGCAAGATCTCCTACTACGGTTTCTCCAACTACCTCGGCTGGCAGCTGACCAAGGCCGCGCAGCTCGCGCGCGCCAACGGCTGGGCGGCGCCGGTCACCCTGCAGCCCCAGTACAACCTGCTGGTGCGCGGCATCGAGCACGAGGTCGTCCCCGCAGCTCTGGATGCGCGCATCGGCCTCCTGCCGTGGTCGCCGCTCGCCGGCGGCTGGCTGAGCGGCAAGTACACGCGCGACCAGACCCCCACCGGAGCCACCCGCCTCGGCGAAGACCCCAAGCGCGGCATGGAGGCGTGGGACAAGCGGAACGCCGACGACCGCACCTGGCAGGTCATCGACGCCGTCGCGGCCGTCGCAGCGGAGACCGGCGCGTCCTCGTCGCAGGTCGCACTGGCCTGGCTCGCCGACCGCCCGGCCGTCACGTCGGTCATCCTCGGAGCGCGCACCGTCGACCAGCTCACCGACAACCTCGCCGCCGCCGAGCTCACCCTCACCGACGAGCAGCGCTCGACCCTCACCGACGCGAGTGCTCCCCGCACCGACGACTACCCATACGGCGCTCCGGCCATCGCCCAGCGCCACCGCAAGCACGAGGGCGGCCGGTGACCCCAGCCCGCCCGCGGCGCGCGGAGGCTCCTGCTCGACGCACCGCACCATGAACGACCGCCGCCAGCTGGCGCTCACCCTGCTCGTCGCCGGAACGTTCTTCATGGAGAACCTCGACGGCACGATCCTGGCGACCGCCGCCCCCACCATCGGCCGTGCGTACGGCATCGACTCGGCGACCGTCGGCGTCGCGATCACCGCATACCTCGTGACGCTCGCCGTGCTCATCCCGATCTCTGGATGGCTGACGCAACGGCTGGGGGCGCGCGCCGTCTTCACCGGGGCCATCGCCGTGTTCACCGTCGCGTCGGTGCTGTGCGCGGCGAGCACCGACCTCGTGCAGCTCACCGCGATGCGGGTGCTGCAGGGCGCCGGCGGCGCGATGATGGTGCCGGTCGGACGCCTCGCGGTCCTGCGGGTGACGGAGAAGAAAGACCTGGTGCGGGCCATCGCGTGGCTGACCTGGCCGGCGCTCGCCGCCCCGATCGTCGCGCCGCTGGTCGGCGGCCTGCTCGTCACGTACGCCAGCTGGCACTGGATCTTCCTGCTCAACGTCCCGCTGGGCGCTGTCGCCTTCGTGGCAGCGCTCCGGCTGACGCCGCGCGAGCTCGACCGGCAGCGGGTGCCGCTCGACTGGCTGGGGTTCGCGCTCACCTTCACCGGCGTCGGCGGGGTGGTGGTGTTCGGCGCGCTGCTCTCCGATCCTGCCGCGCCCGCCGCTGCGACGATCGCCGCGGGCGTTGCCGGGGCGGTGCTGACGGGGTGGGCGATCCTGCATCTGCTGCGGGCGGCGCATCCACTGCTCGACCTGCGGGCGTTCCGGATCGAGACGTTCCGGGTCACGCACGCGGGAGGATCGCTGTTCCGGCTGACCCATCTCGGCCGTGCCGTTCCTGTTGCCGCTGTTCTTCCAGGATGCGCTCGGCTGGTCGCCCGTGCAGGCGGGTGCGATCGTGCTGACGCTGTTCGTCGGCAACCTGGTCATCAAACCGGCCACCACGCCGCTGCTCGTCCGCTGGGGGTTCCGGCGCGTGCTCATCGCTTCGACGGCCGGCGCGGTGCTGAGCATGGTCCTCGCGGCGTTCATCGCGCCGCTGACGCCGATCGCGTTCGTCGTCGTGCTGCTCGTGTTCAGCGGAATGACCCGTTCCACCGGGTTCACCGCGTACAACACCATCGCGTTCGCCGACGTGCCTGCGGAGGAGATGACGGCGGCGAACACGCTGGCGTCGACCGTTCAGCAGATCGCCGCCGGGCTCGGGGTCGCCGTCGGCGCTGTGGCGCTGCGCTTCGGGGAGCCGCTGGCCGCGTGGACCGGCCTGCAGGAGCCCGCGGGCGCATACCGGATCGCCTTCGTGCTGATCGCGGTCCTCGCGCTCGGATCGGTCGTCGAGGCCGTGCGGCTGTCGCCTGCGGCGGGAGACAACATCCGTCCGCCGCGGCGGAGGGTCAGCGCGCCTTCGGCACCACGGTGAGCACGCGCTCGATGAACTCGAAGAACGCGTCGAGGTAGCTCTTCAGGAAGGCCTCGGTTCCCGGGTCGGTGACGGAGCCGTCCTCGGTGATCAGCCCGGGACGCATCTGGATGTACGCCTCCGGCGCATTCATCTGCGGCGCCTGCAGGAACCCGAGGACGCTGCGCAACTGCTGCTGGGCGACCGCGGTCCCGATCGCGCCGGGGGAGGCACCGATCACGGCCGTCGCCTTCCGCGCGATCACGTTCTCCCCGTGCGGCCGGCTCGCCCAGTCGATCGCGTTCTTGAGCGCGCCAGGGATGGACCTGTTGTACTCGGGCGTGACGAACAGCAGCGCATCCTGGGCGGCGATGCTCGCCTTGAAATCGAGCGCCACCTGCGGGAAATCGCCGTCGAAATCCCTGTTGTAGAGCGGAAGTTCGCCGATGTGGATCTCGGTCATCACCAGATCCTCCGGAGCGAGGGAGACAAGAGCGTTCGCGAGCATCCTGTTGATCGAATGGGCGGAGAGACTGCCGACGAAATAGCCGACCCGATACGGCGGCGTGAGCTCGTTGATGGTTGCCATGACCCCAGCATCCACCCCGCCAGGAGCCGTGTCGAGAACCATCCCGAACCGAAATAGGGCATCTGCCCGATGTCCGGCCCCTGCCTTAGAGACGAGAGTCGAACCACTCAGAAAAGAGAGCGACAGCAACCAGGGGAAGACGAAATGCTGCTAGAAGAATATGTGGCCGACAGGGTGCGGGCGTCGGAGACGGCCGCCACCACCAGGGAACTCGAACTGCTGCGCGTCATCCGCGCAGACGACGCGCAGGAGCCGACCGGCGGCTGGCTGGCGCGGCGGCGCGCAGCGCGGGCGCAGCGGGCGCAGCGACGAGATGCGTCGGCGCAGGCGGCATCGGCCGGTGCCTCGGTTCGGGAGGCGCCGGCGGCTCCGGATGCGCCGTCCGCGGCGCTACCGGACGCTCCGTCCGCAGCGGTTCCGGCGGATCCGGGCGCGCCGAGCGCGGCCGTTCCGGCGGAGCGTGCGACCCAGCGCGAACTGCAGCACGCCGGTCGGTGAGCCCCGCGAGAGACTCACTCACCCCGACCCGGATCGACCGCCCCATCGGCCAGGACTCACCCGCTCCGAGTGTCGGTGGTCGATGGCATGATCAATTCATGCGATCACCGGCGTCGAGCGCTTCCTTGATCGGGCGGGAGCCCGATCTCGAAGCGCTGCGCGACGAGCTCGCCGCGGTCGCCGACGGCCAGCCGCGGGCGGTCGTCATCGGCGGCGAGGCGGGGATCGGCAAGTCCCGGCTGGTCTCCGAGTTCCTGTCGGAGGCCGCATCCGGGGCCACCGTCCTGGCCGGCCGCAGCGTGGATCTCGGCAGCGACGGCGCCCCGTACGCCCCGTTCACCGCCATCCTCCGTCAGCTGGTCGACGCCATCGGGCTGGATGCCGTGCTCTCGGCGGCTGGTCCGGGTTCCGGCGTGCTCTCCGTCCTCCTGCCGGAGCTCGCCTCCGCCGACTCCGTGCCCGCGCGCACCGGGGCGGAGCGGCTGTACGAGCTCGTCACCGTGCTGTTCGAGAACGTCTCGGCCGCGCATCCACTCGTCGTCGCGATCGAAGACATCCACTGGGCAGACACCGCCACGCTGGAACTGGTCCGGTTCGTCATCCGCATGATGGAGCGCGGGCGATTCCTGCTGCTGCTCACCTACCGCAGCGACGAGGTGCTGCGCGGCCACCCGCTGCGCTCCTATCTGCCCGAGCTCGACCGCACTCGGCGGGCGACACGCTGGGAGCTGGCGCGACTGAGCCGCGCGCAGGTGACGGCCCAGGCGGAGCAGATCCTCGGCTGCCCGGCAGACTCCGCCACCATCGACCGCGTCTACCAGCTCAGCGAGGGCGTGCCGTTCTTCGTCGAGGAGCTGATCGGCATCGAGCACCTCGGCACAGGAGAAGACCTCCCTGAGACGCTGCGCGATCTGCTGCTCGCCCGCTACGAACGGCTCAGCGAACCAGCGCAGGGGCTGCTCCGGCTGCTCTCGGCGGCGGGCGTCTGCGTGGAGCACGACCTGCTCGCCGCCGTGTTCGACGGCACGGCCGACCAGTTGGATGCTGCGGCGCGTGAGGCGGTCGTCGCCCACGTCCTCGCCGCGGACACCACCGAGTACTCGTTCCGGCACGCGCTCGTCCGCGAGGCGATCCACGCCGACCTGCTGCCGGGGGAGCGCACGCGCTTCCACACGCGCTACGCGCTCGCCATCGAGGAGGCGGGCGGCTCCGCCAGCCAGATCTCCTACCACTGGATGGCGGCGCACGACCTGCGCAGGGCCTTCATCGCCACGCTGGAGGCGATGGAGGAGTCGCGCCTCTCCTACGCATACCGGGCGGCGGCCGCGGCGGGCGACAGAGCCCTCGAACTGTGGGATCGCGTCGACGACGCCGAGGCGCTCGCCGGGCGCAGCCGCACCGAACTGCTGTCGCGCACGGCGTCCGCGCTCCGCAACGCCGGCGACAGCGAGCGCGCGCTCGCACTGGTGAACGTCGCGCTCTCCGACACCGACGGGCTCAGCCCCGACCGGCACGCCCGGCTGCTGCGTGACAAGGCGCAATACCTCGCCAACCTCAGCAGGCCGGGATCGGTCGAGCTGCTGCAGGAGGCGCTCGCCATCGCCCCGCACGACCCGGGCGACGGTCTGCGCGCCCAGCTGCTCGCCGAGGTCGCCGGGCGGCTGATGCTCGAAGCGCGCTACGACGAGGCCATCCAGACGTCCACGCTGTCGATCGCGGAGGCGGCGGACGACGCCAGCGCCCGGCGTTCGGTGGCGCACACCATCCGGGGCACGGTGCTCGTCAATCACGGTTCGATCGACGACGGGCTCGCCGACCTCGACGCGGCCCGCGTGCTCGCGGACGGGGAGAGCGGCCCGCTCCTCCGCAACGCGGTGAACGCCTCCGACGTGATGAACCTGCTCGGGCGCTTCGACGAGGCCGTCCGCATCGCCCAGGCCGGGGTCGCTCAGGCGAGGCTGCGCGGCGTCGAGCGCACGTCCGGCGTCATGCTCGCCTCCAACACGGTCGAGCCCCTCCTCGCCCTCGGCAAACTCGACCTCGCCGAGAACATGCTCGACCCCGCGCTCGAACTCGATCCCCCTCCCGGTTTCCGGGTGCACTTGCAGCGCATGAAGCTGTGGCTCACCCTCTGGCGCGGCGACACGCAGCGGGCGGAAGACCTCCTGCGCCGCTGGCGAAAAGGGATGCTCGTCCAGGCCGAGATCGAAATGCAGTCCCGCCTCGGCTTCGCCAGGGTCGCCGCCGAGATCGCCATCGCGCGCGGCGACGCGACGACCGCCTGGCGCGACGCGAGCGTCATCATCTCCGACGTGCGCCGCTCGATCCCGGCCTACGACCTGCCGCTGCTCGCGGTCGCCGCCCGCGCGCTCTCCGAACTCGCGGCGGGCGGGGCAACGGTCGTGAGCGCTGCACCGGTCGCTGACGCGGCAGGTGGGGTGGTCGGCACAGATGTCGCCACCTCAGACCTGCCCACCGAGCACGCGGCGCACGCGCTGCTCTCCGTCCTCGCCGACCTTGCGTCCTGGCCCACCCACCCCGTGTGGGCGCCGCTCGTCGAGGCCGAGCTGGCCGCCGTGCGCAGCGTCCCGTCCGTCGAGCACGTCGAGGCCTGGGACCGCGCCGCCGCGGCCGCGCTGGCCGACGGCGCTCCCGCGCACCTTCGTCCGTACGCGCTCCTCCGCCGGGCCCAGGCGCATGCCATCTCCGGGGACCGCGCCGCGACGGAGCAGTCCGCCGCCGAGGCACGTCAGCTCGCCGCCGACCTCGGCTTCGGCCTGCTGGTCGACGCGGCCGACCAGCTCATCGCCTCGGCCGCCCCCGCCCGCCACGTCACGGCGCGCGGTGCCGAACCGGTGCTGACGGACCGCGAAGTCCAGGTGCTCGCTCTCATCGAACAGGGCCTCAGCAACAAGCAGATCGGCGAACGCCTCTACATCAGCGCCAAGACGGCGAGCGTCCACGTCTCCAGCATCCTCAGAAAGGTGGGAGCCTCCTCCCGCACCGAAGCCGTCTACCGCGCGGCGCGCGTGGGCGCGCACGGAGGGTAGGAGCTACGAGGCCAGCGCGCCCCGCAACTCAGCTGTCGACGACCAGCGCGCACCCGATGCACAGCTCGGCGGTGGGCCGGGCGCGCAGACGGTCGACGCCGATCGGCGAGCCGCAGCGCGCGCATGCACCGTACGTTCCCTGCCTGATCCGGTCGAGTGCCGCATCCACTGCCCGGATGTCGTCGCTGGTCTCGCCCCGGAGCGCCTGCAGTCTGCTCCACTCGGACGACAGCGTCGGCCCTTCCGGGTCGTGTTCGTCGTCGGCCGTCGCGTCGGAGCGGGCCGAGAGCACGATGCCGAGCGATTCGGCGAGCCGTTCCGCCTCCGCCTGGTCACCGCGTCGTCGCTCGAGCAGCAGGGCGGTCAGTTCCTCGATCTGCTCCCTGGTGAGATCACCGGCTGCAGGGCGGGAGGCACCGTGGCCGTGGGCGCCGCGCTCCGGCGCATCCAGGTCCTGCCCCCGCAGTCGTCCGTCGTTCAGGCTCGTCGTTCCGTCCATTCGCATCATTGCGCCCCCATCACGCGTGTCCGATCCAGGACAGGGTACGCCTCATCCGCCCGAAATCGGGATGCGGCGCTCGCGTACTCTCGAATGGTGCCGTCGTTCCGTGTCATCGTCTCCGTAGGTCTCCTGCTTCCTGGCGTCCGTCCCGACGCCGTCGTTCCCGCTGCCGCCGCTGCCGTCGCCGAGCTCGCGGTCGTCGAGGCCAGCAGCCTCGACGTGGTCGCCGGCGAAGCCAGGGTGACCGTGCGGTTCACGGCCGACACCGTCGACGACGCGATCCCGGTGGCCGAACACGCGGTGGAGCGTATCCAGAGCCTGGCGCACACCGGGCCGTGGCGGCTCACCGAGCGTGTCGCCGGGCGGTGGTTCCGGCGCGCGTGACCGCGGCGCGACCAGAGCGCGCGCCGCTCACACGCACCGCAGCGCGGCCGAGACGCGCGCCGCACCCGCGGACGACCGTCAGGCGGCCTCCGCCAGCGCGCCCTCGATGAGGCCGACGATCGCGGGGTCGTCCGGCTCGACCGTCGGGCGGAAGCGGTGCACCTCGCCGTTCGGGAGGACGACGAACTTCTCGAAGTTCCACTTGACCTTGCCGGCCTTGCCGGCCGCATCCGGGGTCTTGGTCAGCTCGGCGTAGAGCGGGTGCTGCGACTTGCCGTTGACCTTGACCTTCTCCATCATCGGGAACGTGACGCCCCACGTCGTGGAGCAGTACTCCTTGATCGCGTCCGTCGACGACAGCTCCTGCAGGAACTGGTTGCTCGGGAAGCCGATGACCGTGAAACCGCGGTCGCCGTACGTCTTCTGCAGCGCTTCCAGCTTTTCGTACTGGGGCGCGAGGCCGCAGCGGGATGCAACGTTCACGATCAGGACGACCTGGCCGTCGAACGCGCCGAGGGAGGTGGTGCCTCCGTCGATGGTGGTGAGTGGGATGTCAGCGAGGCTCATGATGTGAGCTTATGCACGCATACCGGTCGCGCGTCGGGCGTTCGGCGAATCCGAAGCGGGGATTCAGGTTGGGCGTCCGGCGTCCACGACCTCCAGCGGCGCATCCGGGTCGGCCGCCCACTCGTTGAGCGAGGCGTCGTAGATGGCGACGTCGTTCCGGCCGAGCACGGCCAGCGCCAGCGCGTCGGAGGCCGCCGCGATTCCCGCAGCACAGTACGCGACGATGCGGCTGTCCGTGGCGAGCACGTCGGCGAACGTCGTGCGCAGTGCGGCAGCGGGGAGGAACGCGTTGGTGTCGCGGGAGACAAGCCGCAGGGCCGGGGCGCTCACGCTGCCGGGGATGTGGCCGAGCCTGCTGCGCGCGCCGGCCTCGCCGCTGAACTCCTTCGGCGGAAGGCCGCAGACCAGCGAGGCGTCCGCACTGCCGTCGAGCACGGCGGCGATGTCTGCCTTCGACACCCAGGCGTCCGGCCGCTCCTCCGCGAGGAAGCCCGCCGCCGCGCGCGGTTCGACATGCCCGCGTTCGACCGGCCGCTCCTCCGCCTTCCACTTCACCGCGCCGCCGTCGAGCACGGCCACCCGCTCGTGCCCGAACGCCCGGAACAGCCACCACAGCCGCGCCGCCCACTGCCCGGTCGACGCGTCGTACACGACGACGGTGGTGTCGGCGTCGACCCCCACCGACTCCGCCGCCGCCTCGAACCCGGATGCGGTTGGGCGGCTGAACGGGTACGGCCCGGCCGGGTCGCTGAACACGTCGAGCAGATCGGCGAACACGGCGCCGGGAACGTGACCGTCGACCAGGTACTGGTCGAGCCCGCTGACGGAGGTGGGTGACCCGTCCTGCCGAGTGGATGCGACGACGGTCGCGTCGAGGATCACCAGGCCGTCCGAACCCAGGTGGTCGGCGAGCCACTGCGTCGACACGAGCGGCCCGGCCAGCGCCGCGCCGAGCGGGTGGGCGGACGTGTCGGCTGCGGGGTCGATGGCGGGGCCGGTGGTGGCAGCAGGGTCGGATGCGTGGGTCACGGCACCACGCTAACCAGCGGCCTCCGATCCGCCCACCGCCTGCGCAATGCGGCGTAACGCGCATCCACACGCCGTCATGTGGCGGCCGGGCTCAGCACTCGATGACGTTCACCGCGAGACCGCCCTCGCTCGTCTCCTTGTACTTGGTCGACATGTCGAGCCCGGTCTGGCGCATCGTCTCGATCACCGTGTCCAGCGAGACCAGGTGCGAGCCGTCGCCGTGCAGGGCGAGCCGCGCAGCCGACACCGCCGTCGACGACGCGATGGCGTTGCGTTCGATGCACGGGATCTGCACCAGGCCGCCCACCGGGTCGCAGGTGAGGCCGAGGTGATGTTCCATCGCGATCTCCGCCGCGTTCTCCACCTGGCGCGGGGTGCCGCCGAGCACCGCGCAGAGCGCGCCCGCCGCCATCGCACAGGCCGAGCCGACCTCCGCCTGGCAGCCGCCCTCCGCGCCGGAGATGGAGGCGTTGGCCTTGAACAGCGAGCCGATCGCCGTCGCCGTGAGCAGGTACTTCCGGATGCCTTCGGCCGACGCCCCGGGGACGAATCGCAGGTAGTAGTGGGCGACCGCCGGCACGATCCCGGCCGCGCCGTTCGTCGGCGCCGTGACCACGCGGCCGCCGGACGCGTTCTCCTCGTTGACCGCGAGCGCGAACGCGTGCAGCCACTCGATGGACGTGTCGCGGCCCGGTTCCTCGCCGACGCACTCGAGGTGCTCGCGCATCGCGGCCGCGCGGCGCCGGACGCCGAGGCCGCCGGGCAGCGTGCCGTCCCCGGCGAGGCCGTTGGCCACGCACTCCGCCATCGCCGACCAGATCAGGTCGAGGCGTTCGCGCGTCGCCTCTTCGCCGTGGATCGCCGCCTCATTGCGGCGTGCCACCTCGCAGATCGGGATGTCCAGGGTCGCGCACAGCCGCAGCAGTTCCTCCGCCGAGTCGTACGGCAGTGGATGCGCGGCGCGCGCGGCCAGGTCCGCCTCCTCGCCGTCGCGCCGGATGAAGCCGCCGCCGATCGAGTAGTAGGTCTCTTCGAGCAGAGGGAGCACATCCACGGCACCGTCGTCGCTGGAACCCCAGGCCGTGATGGTGAGGGCGTTCGGGTGGCCGGGGAGGCGGGTGCGCGGTTCGAAGGCGATGTCGTCGCCGCTGATCGGGATGGCGCGGCGGCCGGCGAGCAGCAGGGTCGACCCCGGACCGAGCCCCGCCCAGACGCCGCGGACGTCTTCCGGACGGCAGGTCTCCGGTTCGAGCCCCGCCAGGCCGGCGAGCACGGCATCCGGGGTCCCGTGGCCGATGCCGGTGGAGCCGAGGGAGCCGTACAAGGTGCAGGTGACCTGGCTGACGCGGTGGAGGAGACCGTCGGTGACGAGGCGCTCGGAGAAGGCGCGCGCTGCTCGGAGGGGGCCGACGGTGTGCGAACTCGAGGGGCCGATGCCGACGGAGAAAAGGTCGAAGGCCGAGACGTACGCTGTCACTTCATCAGTCTACGTCGGCAGACGTGCACGATTGCTGCGTCGTGGCGCTCTTCCGCGCACGGAAACGTCGTCGCGATTTTAGCAACCAAGGTTGACAATTCGGTCTAAGCAACCTAAGTTGCTCACATGGGACCAACACAGACACCAGCACCCATCGGCGGAGCGGCGGACGGACTCGCCTCCGTCGTCGCCCTCCGCGAACTCGCCGACCGACTCGAAGACGCCGAGGTCGAGCGGGCACTCCGCGACGGCTGGACCTGGAGCCAGATCGCCGACGCCCTCGGCGTCACCAGGCAGGCCGTGCACAAGAAGCACCTGCGCCGGGTCGCGGCAGCAGGCATCGAACTGAGGAGGCGCAATGCCTGAGAACAGCACACCAGAACACGACGACCCGATCGAGCCTCAGGACCCGATCGAGCGCGACGAGACCCGCGACGACCGCCGCCTGTCCCGCTCCCTGCGCGCCACGGTCATCCGGGCCGTCGAGGAGGCCCGCCGTCGCGGCGCATCCCTCGTCGAGGCGGAGCACCTGCTGCTCGCCCTCGCCGCCGCCAAGGGAACCAGCGCCCAGCGCGCCCTCGCCGCCTCCGGCCTCGACCACGCGGGCATCGAGGCGGCCCTTCGCGCCGAACGAGACGCGAGCCTGCGCGCTGCGGGCGTCGAGCCGGTGCCGGAGGAACGGCTGACCGCTGCGCCGCGTATCGCCCGGCCGCGCTGGGGTGCTTCGGCCCGGGATGCGCTGGTCAGGGCGCACAACATCGCGGGTCGTGGGCATGGCCGCGACCGCGACGGGCGCACGGCGGAGGCCGACCTGCTCGCCGGCATCCTCACGATCGAGCTCGGCACGGTTCCGCGGGCGATCGCCATCGCGGGCATCGACAGGGCGACCCTGCTCGCCGCCGTGCTGCGCCCCGCGGCGTGAGAAAGCCCCACTTACACCGCCTCCTCTCCGCTGTAAGCGCCACGTAAGCGCCGTGTAAGCGCGCCCAGGAAACATCGTCAGCATCAACTCGAATCCCATCCATCAGGAAGGATCACCATGACCACCAGCTCAGAATGGGCGGTCGAAGCCCACGGGCTCGTCAAGGTCTTCGGCGACAACCGCGCGGTCGACGGCGTCGACCTCAGCGTCCGCGCCGGAACCGTCTACGGTGTGCTCGGCCCGAACGGCGCAGGCAAGACCACCACCATCTCCATGCTCGCCACCCTGCTCAAGCCGGACGCCGGCGAGGCCACCATCTTCGGCCACGACATCCGCAGGGAGCAGCAGGTCGTCCGCCAGCTCATCGGCGTGACGGCGCAGTTCGCGTCGGTGGATGAGCGGCTCTCCGCCACGGAGAACCTCGTCATCTTCTCCCGCCTGCTCGGTCTGAGCCGGTCGGAGGCGAAGCGGAAGTCCGCGGAACTCCTCGAAGAGTTCGGCTTGACCGACGCCGCCAAGCGTCCCATCTCCAAGTTCTCCGGCGGGATGCGCCGTCGCCTCGACCTCGCTGCCAGCCTGATCGCGCAACCGCCGCTGATCTTCCTCGACGAGCCGACCACCGGCCTCGACCCGCGCACCCGCGCTCAGATGTGGGACACCATCCGGCGCCTGGTCGCCACCGGCTCGACGGTGCTGCTCACCACCCAGTACCTGGATGAGGCCGACCAGCTGGCCGACCGCATCGCCGTGATCGACACCGGACGTGTCGTCGCGGAGGGCACGGCCGACGAGCTCAAGGCCTCGGTCGGCGAGTCGTCGCTGCAGCTGCGCCTGGCGGACACCGCCGACATGGAGGACGCGCGTCGCGCCATCGCCACCGTGCTCGGCGTGGATGCGGTCATCTCGCCGGAAGGCACGCGGATCACCGCGCCGATGCGCAACGCGGATGCCGTCACCGACCTGTTCGTGACGTTCCGCGAGGCGGGCATCCACCTCACCGAGATGTCGGTGCAGAAGCCGACCCTCGACGAGGTCTTCCTCACCCTCACCGGCCACGGCGTCGAAGACGAGAAGTCCGACTCCGCCGAGGCCCCCGAATCGGAAAGGGTCGACGCATGAGCGCCCTCACTGTCATCACCCCGCCGTCCGAGCGGCGGCTGAAGAACCACGTCAGCCTCTCCCAGAGCGTCGCGAACTCGCTGACGATGGCGTACCGCGGTCTCCTGAAGATCAAGCGGACCCCGGAACAGCTGTTCGACGTGACGCTGCAGCCGATCATCTTCACGCTGATGTTCGCGAACCTGTTCGGCGGCGCCATCGCCGGGAACGTGGCGGGATACCTCCCGCTCCTCATCCCGGGCATCCTGGTGCAGACCGTCATCACGACGTCGGTCGTGACGGGCGTGCAGCTGCGCGAGGACATGGACAAGGGCGTGTTCGACCGCTTCAAATCCCTGCCGATCGCGCGCATCGCGCCGCTCGCCGGTGCGCTCCTCGCCGACACGCTCCGCTACGCCATCGCGACGACCATCACGTTCGTCGTCGGCTTCGCGATGGGCTACCGACCGGAAGGCGGCCTGGGCTTCGTGATCCTCGCCGGTCTGCTGGTGATCGTGTGCAGCTGGGCGATCAGCTGGATCTTCGCGTTCTTCGGCGTGATCGCCCGCACGGCCAGCAGCGTGCAGGGCATCTCGTTCATGGTGCTGTTCCCGCTGACGTTCCTCTCGAACGCATACGTGCCGGTGGACAAGCTGCCCGAATGGCTGCAGTGGTTCGTCAACATCAACCCGGTCTCGCACCTGGTGACGGCGGTGCGCAACCTCGCGAACGACGGCACGTTCGGGTCCGACGGTCTGATCGCCCTCCTCGGCGCGGCGGTCATCGTCGCGGTGTTCGCGCCGCTCACTGTCCGCGCGTACATGCGCAAGGCGTAACCCGCCGCCTCCGCTCAGGCGGAACATCGGCACGACGCGCCGTCCGCGTCTCCGTTCCTACGGAGATCCGGGCGGCGCGTCGTGCTTTCTCCGCGCGAGCGGAGCGCGCAGGGGCGCTGTCCGCCCTCAGTAGCGCAGCGACTGCAGCAGCGCGTATCCGGCCGTCGTCGCCTCGTCGCGCGGAATCTCGGCGGCAGCGGCGACCGCCGCGTCCACCCGCTCGGCGCCGTGGGCGGCGACGAGCTCGTCGCGCAGCAGGACCCGGTTGAGGCTGGGGAGGTCTTGGCGGGCGTTCATCCGGGTGGCCAGCCCGTACATCCGGAAGCCGGCGTCCAGCCAGGCCGGGTCGGCGGCTCGCTCGTTCGACGGTTCGAGCATCCATCCGGCCAGGCCGAGCAGGCCGCTGCCGACCACGGGCTTGTCCACGTACGACGACTGGAAGCGGTGGCTGACCAGCATCCGTGTGCGCAGCTCCCTGGCCAGCTCGGCGACCCGCTCGGGCCCGACCACGTCGGGGGACCGGTGGCCGACCCGCTGCAGGGCGAGCAGTGCCGCCCCGGCGAGGATCACCAGCCACGGGTTGGTGATCGCGTCCGACCGGCCGAACACGCCGACCGATTCGAGGAAGAGCCGGACGCCTTCCGCGTCGTCGTCCTCCAGGAGCGCGATCTCGGCGAGGCCGGCGTATGCGACGCCGAGGTAGTCGACGTAGTCGAAGCCCGTGTCGTCCTGGTCGCGCAGGTAGCGTTCGAGAAGGTAGCGGCCGCGGTCGAGTTCGCCGAGCGTCACCGAGTTGATCGCCACGATCCAGTCGATCTGACGCACGTCGCCCATCGCCTGCAGCTGCCCGAAACCGAACTGGGCGCGGTCGGCCCACAGGATGGCCTCGGCCGGATGCGCCAGCTCGCTGTGCACCTGCGCGAGCGCCTGGGCGGCGGATGCGGTGGTCCAGGTGTCCTCCGCGGCCAGCGCCTTCTCCCAGGCGCGCTGGGCGCTCTCGCTGGCGCCGTCGAGGTCGCCCGCGTTCTCGGCGAACTGGGCGAGCAGCAGCTCGCCCATCGCGGCGAGGCCGGGGTCCTGGGACGCCCTGAGCCGTTCGAGGAGCGCCATCGTCTGAGCGATCCTGCCGCCGAGGGAGACCGCGTCGGCCAGCGCGTCGAGGCGGTCGTCGCGGAGGGCGGCGGTGCCGCGTGCCCGCTTCAGCCGGCTGATCGCACGGAGCGCGGTGCGGTGCTCGGTGAACAGGAACGTCCCGCCGAGGATCGTGTACGCGGCGACGGCGTCGATGCGTTCGTCCTCGCCCTCCGGCTCCCAGCCGGCCAGCGCCTCCATCACCACGGGACTGAACCCGACCACCTCGGTGTGCGCGCTGCGCAGCGACCAGTAGTACGCGAGCGTCGCGAACACGGCGACAATGGTCGGAGCATCCCGGTGTTCGAGCGCGACGCGCAGGATCGCGACGAGGTTGTCCTGTTCCACCGTCACCCGCCGGAACTGCGGAACCTGGTCGCGCCCGCTCATGCTGCCGAGCGCATCCCGGGCGAACGTGCGCGCCCACGCGGCCATCCGCTGCTGCACGAGCTCGGTCTCCCCGGCCTCCGCGAGGGCGAGGTCTCCGAACTCGCGCACCGTCTCTAGCTGGTGGTAGCGCACGACGCCGGTCTCGTCCTCGGTGACGGTGACGAGCGACTGGCTGACCAGCGCATCCAGGTCGTCGAGCACGCGGGAGGCGTCCTCGCCGGACACCGCCTCTGCGGCGGTCGAGCTGAACCCGTCCGGGAACCGCGACAGCCGCCGCAGCAGAGCGCGCTCCGACGAGCCGAGCAGGTTCCAGCTCCAGTCGATGACGGCCAGCAGGGTGCGGTGCCGCTCCGGGGCGGTGCGCTCGCCGCCGGTGAGCAGCGCGAAGCGGTTGCCGAGGCGGCGGGCGATCTCGTCCACCGACATCGACCGCGTGCGTGCTGCCGCGAGCTCGATCGCGAGCGGGAGGCCGTCGAGCCGCTCGCATAGCTCGGCGACGGTGTCGAGCGGCAGGACGACGCCGGGCCTGGCCGCGCGCGCCCGCTCCACGAACAGGTCGACGGCCGGACCGCGCACGGAGTCGGCCCCTCCGGCATCCCGGGCCGTGCTCGGCAGCGAGTCCAGCGGGTAGACGTGCTCGGCGCCGATCGCGAGCGGCGCCCTGCTGGTGGCGAGCACCCGCACGGTCGTCACGGATTCCAGGATGTCCGCGATCCACGCCGCCGCCGCATCCACCACGTGCTCGCAGTTGTCGACGATCAGCAGCGTCTCCCGCTCGCCGAGCACGCCCAGGATGCGCGAGCGCAGGTCGACGCGCGCGCCCGGATCGCCCGGGCGGGTGGCGTTGGCCTCCCGGATGCCGAGGGTGGAGGCGATGGCGAGCGTCACGTCGTCGCCGTTGCGCACGCTCGCAAGCTCCACGAACACCACCGACGGGATGCGCAGAGCCCGGTGACCGACCTCCTGCGCGAGCCGCGTCTTGCCGAGCCCGCCCGCGCCGAGGATCGTGGTGAGCCGGGAGGTCGCGATCAGGTCTTCGAGCGCATCCAGGTCGTACTCGCGGCCGATCAGCGCGTTGGGTGCCGCGCGCAGGCCGATGCGCAGCCGCGACGGTGCCGGCGGGGCGGCCGGCGCATCGTCCTCGACCAGCAGGGCGGCGTTGTACGCGACCAGCTCGGGGCCGGGGCGGGTGCCCAGCCGGTCGAGCAGCGTCTCCTTCACCTCGGCGAACACGTGGAGGGCGTCGGAGCGTCGGCCGGCGGCGTCGAGGGCGCGCATCCGTTCGAGGTGGAGCTGTTCGTTCAGCGGGGCGGCCTCGGCGAGGCGGCGCAGGTCGTCCAGGGCCGCTTCCGGGTCGCCGAGCAGTCTGGCCGCCCTCGCCCGCAGGAGCAGTAATTCGTCGTGGAGTTCCGCGGCCGTCCTGCCCAGCGCGTCGGCCAGGGGAGTGCCGCCGAGTTCTCCGCCGGGCTCTCCGCGCCAGAGTGCGAGAGCGGCGGCCGTCTCGGCGGCGATGGTCGCCGCATCCCCGTCCCTGTCCGCCTGGCGCGCCCGCTCCAGGTGACGGCGGGCGAGCCCGAGGTCGGTGGCGGCGTCGTCCACCCCGAGGGCGTACCCGCTCGGCGTGGACTCCAGCAGCCCGTCGGCGGTGACCGTGCGCACCCGGGAGACGAGCGTCTGCAGTGCTGCCCGCTCCTGCCGCGGAGGGGTGTCGTCCCACAGGTCGGAGACGAGCGACGGCACGGACAGCGAACCGCGCGCGAGCACGAGCGCGACGATCAGGCTCTTCCCGA
This sequence comes from Leifsonia sp. NCR5, assembly GCF_002105485.1. NCBI lineage: Bacteria > Bacillati > Actinomycetota > Actinomycetes > Micrococcales > Microbacteriaceae > Leifsonia > Leifsonia sp. NCR5. Next base: position 48,187 of record NZ_NCSR01000012.1, on the reverse strand, counting down.
GCACGCCGGAGGGTTCGGCGAGTGCACCGGACCTGTCCTCGACCAGCACGGGGCCGAGGATCGCGATCCGGGGGGACGACGGCCGAGACTCCACCTGCCGATAGTAGCGAGCGCAGCCGACGGCGAGCCCCACCCGCGCGTAGGCTCAGGGCGAAGGCGAAGGAGGATCATGGCGTTCGACTGGTCTGAGTTCTACACCGCCCAGGGCGGACGGGGTGTGCGGGGCACGTTCCTCAGCGGCCTCGACGCCTGGCAGGGGGATGCGCCCGGCGACGCCGTCGACCTCGGCTGCGGCGACGGCATCGAGACCGCCTATCTCGCCGAGCGCGGCTGGCGCGTGCTGGCGGTGGATGCGGACCCCGGCGTCGAGGAGCGCGTCACCGCGGCGGTCGGGCCGGAGTCCGCCGACCTCGTCGAGGTGCGCAGCACCGGCTTCGAGACGCTCGGGGCGCTCCCGGCGAGCGACTTCGTCTACGCCGGGTTCGCGCTGCCGTTCTGCGATGCGACGCACTTCCCGTATCTGTGGGCGGACATCCGGGATGCGCTGCGCCCGGGCGCGATCTTCGCGGGCGAGTTCTTCGGCCCGCACGACGAATGGTTCGGCCGCCCCCGGATGAACTTCCACGACCGCGCGGGTGTGGAGGGCATGCTCACCGGCCTCGAAACGCTGCACCTGGCCGAGGAGGACCGCCGCGGCATGTCGTTCGAGGGCCCCAAGCACTGGCACGTCTTCCACGTCGTCGCCCGCGCCTGACGGGGCGACGCGGGGACGCGAGGGCGTCAGCGGAGGGTTTTGCGGGCGGTGATCTGGCCGGTGTCGAAACCGAGGAGGTGCAGGCCGCCGTGGAAGCGGGCGTGCTCGATCTTGATGCAGCGGTCCATCACGACCGTGAGCCCCTTGGACTCTCCATACTCCGCGGCCTCCTGGTTCCAGATGCCGAGCTGCACCCAGATGGTGGGGGAGCCGACCGCCAGCACCTCGTCGATCACGGCGGGCAGGTCGCTCGGCTTGCGGAACACATCCACGATGTCTGGCACCTCGGGCAGCGACGCCAGGTCGGGGTATGCCTTCTCGCCCAGGATGGTGTCGGCGTTCGGGTTGACGAAGTAGACCCGGAAGTCGGTCGACTGCTGCAGGTATGTGCCGACGAAGTAGCTGGAGCGCGCGGGGTTGGGCGATGCGCCGACGATCGCGACCGACTTCGCCGAGCGCAGGATGCGCAGCCGTTCCTTGGCGTCCGGACCGACCCAGGTGCGCTGCGACTTGAGCAGCTTCGCCAGCGGGGAGGAGGCGGGGACGGCGCAGCTCAGCCCGTTGGCCAGCTGCACCTGCTCGGTGCCGCCGGATGCGCCGGATCCGGCAGCGGTGTCTGCGATCGTCATGCGTTCGTCTCCTTCACGGCGATGGTGAGGGCCTGATCCAGATCGTAGATGATGTCGTCCACGTCTTCGATCCCGACGCTGATGCGCACGACGCCGGGCAGCACCCCCGCATCCAGCAGCTGCTGCTCGGTGAGCTGCGCGTGGGTGGTGGAGGCCGGGTGGATGACGAGGGTCTTGGCGTCGCCGATGTTGGCGAGGTGGCTGGCCAGGTTGACCGATTCGATGAACGTCTGGCCGACGGCGCGACCGCCCTTGACGACGAAGCTGAACACGCTGCCGGCGCCCTTCGGTAGGTACTTCTGCGCCCGGTCGTGGTGAGGATGCGCGGGGAGGCCCGCCCAGAACACCGACTCGATGCGCGGGTCGGCGTCCAGCCATTCGGCCACGGCGCGGGCGTTGTCCACGTGCGCCTGGATGCGGTACGGCAGGGTCTCGACGCCCTGCGCGAGCAGGAAGGCGGAGTGCGGGGCGAGCGAGGGCCCGATGTCGCGCAGCTGCTCGGCACGGAGGCGGGTGAGGAAGGCGTATTCGGCGAAGTTGCCCGACCATTCGAGCCCGCCGTACGAGGGGACGGGCTGGCCGAACAGCGGGAACTTCTCGCTGTGCCAGTCGAAGCGTCCGCTCTCCACGACCACGCCGCCGAGGGTGGTCCCGTGGCCGCCGAGGAACTTGGTGGCCGAGTGGATGACGATGTCGGCACCCCACTCGATCGGCCGGTTGAGGTACGGCGTCGCGATGGTCGAGTCGATGATGAGCGGGATCCCCGCCGCGTGCGCCACCTCGGCGAGGCCTTCGATGTCGGCGATCTCGCCGGACGGGTTCGCGATGGTCTCCGCGAAGAGCAGCTTGGTCTTGTCGGTGATCGCCGCGGCGTAGTCCGCCGGGTCGGCGCTCTGGACGAACGTGGTCTCGACGCCGAAGCGGCGCAGGGTGACGTCGAGCTGGGTGATCGAGCCGCCGTAGAGGTTGGCGGACGCCACGATGTGGTCTCCCGCGCCGGCGAGTGAGGCGAAGGTGATGTACTGCGCGCTCAGGCCGCTGGCGGTGGCGACGGCGCCGAGGCCGCCCTCCAGGCTGGCGACGCGCTCCTCGAACGATGCGACGGTCGGGTTGGCCAGGCGCGAGTAGATGTTGCCGTACTTCTGCAGGGCGAAGCGGGCGGCGGCGTCCGCGGTGTCGTCGAAGACGAACGCGCTGGTCTGGTAGATCGGGAGGGCGCGGGCGCCGGTCACCGGATCGGGGATGTTGCCCGCGTGAATCGCACGCGTGCGGAAGCCGTATTCGCGATCTGCCATGCGGCCACGCTACCGGAGCGCGGGAGGCGCATCCCTCCGCCGTCGTAACAGACCGCAACCGGGCCTTGTGGTACAGTTGTGCTAGATCGCGTGATTCGCGATCCCGGACGACGGATCAGTACCCGGTGCGCGACAAGACTGGCCAACGGGAGTGAATCATGTCGTGGATCGTGCTCGTCGTCTCCGGTGTCCTCGAGGCCGTGTGGGCCACAGCGCTCGGGCGCTCGGAGGGCTTCACCAAGCTCTGGCCGTCGGTGATCTTCGGGGTCGCGCTCGTCGCATCCATGGGTGGGCTGGCCTACGCCATGCGCGACATCTCGACCGGCACCGCGTACGCGGTCTGGGTGGGCATCGGCGCAGCGCTCACCGTCGTCTACGCCATGCTCTTCGGCGGAGAGGGCTTCTCCCTCGTCCGCGCGTTGCTCATCGTCGGCCTCGTCGGCTGTATCGTCGGCCTCAAGCTCACCTCCGCCCACTGATTCCAGGGCGGTCGGCGGTCGGCAGCCGGTGGTCAGGAGAGGTGGACGGCGGCGAGGGCAAGGGCGGCGATGATCGCCCAGGAGAGCAGCCCGACCGCCAGCGCGCGCCAGCCCGTGCCGAGGAGGGTGCGCAGGCGCACGGCGGTGCCGAGGCCGAACAGGGCCATCGCGAGCAGCGCGGTCTGCAGCGTGTCCGCCCCGGACCGCACCACTTCGGGCAGCGGGATGAACGACGCCACCAGCACCGCCAGGATGAACCCGGCCACGAACAGCGGCACGATCGGCGGGCGCTTGGCCGCCGGGTCGCCCTCGACGTGACGGCGGCGCTCGACGACGGACGCGACCGCGACCATCGGCGCCAGCATCAGCACGCGCGTCAGCTTCACGACGACGGCGACGGCGAGCGCGGCCGGACCGGCGAGCTGCGCGGTGGCGACCACCTGGCCGACGTCGTGCACGCCGGCGCCCACCCAGTGCCCGAACTGCAGCGAGCTGAGGCCCAGTGGATGCCACAGCACCGGCAGCACGAAGATCGCGAGCGTCCCGCACAGCGTCACCAGCGCGACCGGCGTCGCCGTCTCCTCGTCCTTCGACTTGACGACGCCGCTCATCGCGCCGATCGCCGACGCGCCGCAGATCGAGAAGCCGGTCGCGATCAGCAGCGGCTGATGCCCGGGCAGCCGGAACAGCCGCCCCAGCCACATCGTGCCGACGAACGTCACGAGCACGATGGCGACCGTGCTCAGGATGGTCACCCAGCCCAGGTCCGCGATGTCACCGAGGCTGAGCTTCAGCCCGAGTAATACGACGCCGATCCGCATCAGCCGCTTGGCCGCGACAGACAGTCCGGGGGAGAGCGCGCCGGTCACGGCCGGGCGTGCGAACGGCAGCTGCCCGACCACGATCCCGAGCACCACGGCCGCGGTCAGCAGCGGAACGGCGGGGACCAGCCAGTGGATGCCCCACGCGACGAGGGCGGCAAGAGCGGCGGCCGCCACCCCTGGGACCCACCGGGGTGGGGTGCGGGTGGCGGCCGACGGACTCTGCATTCCTCCTATTGTGGCCGAACGGGGCCTAGTGCTTGTCCCGCCCTGCCGTGATGGCGGCGTTCAGCTTCTTCGGGTCGAGCGTGATCGGCGTGACGGGCTTCGACGTCTCCGCCGAGGCGGAGCCGAGACCGGCGCTCGATCCGTACAGCCCGGGTTGGCAGTATGTGATCTGGTGCTCGATGTCGAAGCTCAGAACGCTCGTGCCTCCCACAGCCCAGTACGTCGCGACGCCCTGGAGGGTCGCGTCTCGGAATTCGCCGTACGGGATGCACTCCGGAACGGCGAGGAGCAGCGGCGCCCCGATGGCACCGGCGATCGCGGAGATCGACAGGGCGTCAGGGAATCCGAGCCCGCTCGCGACGAACGCGGTGTCGGCGAGCGGGAAGATCTCGTTGTTGACGGCCTGCGCCGTGCCGAACCTGTCGTTGCCCGCGAGGCGGAGAACGGTGGGGACACCGAGGTTCTGCAGGTCGCGCTGGATGCCGCTGGACACCGAGTTCACGCCGCCCGCGATGTAGATGCGCAGCGGAGACAACGAGGTGATGAGCGATTTCGTCGCCGCGTCGAGCGAGCTCGACCAGCCGTTGACCAGGAGGAGCGGTCCGCCCTGGTAGCCAGCCGCCGAACCGGCGACGAGGGCGTCGGGGAAGCTGTTGCCTGTCGCGATGAAGACGCTGTTGACGTGCTGGCCGGTGAATGCGCCGGCAACCGCTCGTGAGGTGGCGAAGCGGTCGTCACCGGAGACCCGCGTGACGGTCGGGGCGAGCTTCTGCAGTTGCGCGAACGCGGACGCTCCGACGGCCGCGAGGCCGCCGACGACCACGATCTTGGGCGGTGCGAGGGTCTTGATCGCGTTGACGACGCTGGCCGGCACGAAGTCCTGGCGCGTCATCAACAGAGGCCCGCCGGCGCGCGCCGCCGCGGCGCTCGCGCCGAGCGCGTCGGGGAAGTTCACGCCGTTCGCGACGTAGACGACGCTCGCCTGACCGGCGGAGTACGCGCCGAGCGCGATCTGCACCGAGGTGTCGAACCGGTCGGCGCCCGCGATGCGGCCGCCGTACCAGGACCAGGCGCCGACCGAGCCGTTGATTCCCGTCACCTGCTGACCGGCGGTGACGGTGATCGGGGTCGAACTTCCGAGAGAGTCGGCGTTGTCGTAGTAGCTCGTCGAGAAGTTGGGCTGGTCGGCGTTGGCGTCGGCGAACCGCACCCTGTATTCGCCGGGGGCCAGTCCGCCGATGGAGTACACACCGCCGAGGCCGAGAGTGGTCGGTGCCTCGTTGAAGCCCTCCAGCAGCATCGTCGTCGGGTTGACCCGGTATGCGCGGATTCCGCCCGCGACCGTCGCCCCGGTGACCGTTCCGCTGATGGAACCGGCGACCGGCTGGGTGGCGGTGAGTCCGGAGACGTTCGCGGTGGTGACCGTGACCACCGTCGCGGAGTCCTCGAAGGTGCTGCCGATCCACGTTCCGGCGTTCGCGCCGTCATCGCTCGGGCGGAACTGGACGCGGTAGCGGCCCGGCGCGACGCCGGGAACGCTCCAGGTGCCGTTCACGGCATTCCCGGACAGCGGCTGCCGGGGAGTGCTACCCGTGAGTGGCTGAAGGAGCACGTACGAGGTCTTGTTCGTCGTCGTGCCACCGCCAGCGACGTCGTAGCTCACGGTTCCGCTGACGGTGTATGTGGAGGCGGCCGTCGCAGCGGTCGGGGCGAGGGTAAGCCCGGCGACGGCGACCGTCGCGGCTACTGCTCCGATGAGCAGGTTTCTGAGGGAGCGCGCGGGGCGCCGAGTGTGGGTCACGGGCTGAGCGTACCGGTCAGCCGGTCCACATCACTATGCCCTTATCGGGGTATATGCCTTCCCGCTCCCGAACGCTCCCGAACGCCTCACAGCGCCGCGAGCAGCGCCGTCCCGTCCGGCACGCCCAGGCCGGTGCAGGCGTCCCAGCCCGCCGTCGCCGTGAACGCTCCGTTGTCGCCGGTCGTGATGTCGCGGAAGCCCGGGGCCACCTGCCCTTTCTTCACCGAGTCGTAGAGGGCGGGCTGGGCGAGCCCGAGGGGTTTCCCCGTCGACTGCACCAGCCGGGCCACCAGAGCGGCCCAGAGCGGGGCGACCGCGCTCGTGCCACCGATCACCAGTTCTTTCCCGTCCACCAGCACCCGGTATCCGGTCTGCGGGTCGGCCACCGCCGACACGTCCGGCACGCCGCGGCCGCTCGGTCCGTTCGCGCTGCCTCCCGCATCCACGCCTCCGGCTCCGACCGGGACGCCCACGTTCTTCTGCCACGAAGGCTGGGCGAAGGCGGCGCTGACGCCCCCTCCCGTCGCTCCGCCGCCCGAGCCGTTGTTCCACACCGTCTCCGACTGCACGACCCCGGTGGAGGCGTCGGCGCTCAGCCGGGTGCCTCCGCAGGCGAGTGCGTGCGGCGACGACGCGGGGAAGTCGACGTGCGCCTTCCCGTCTCCGGCCCTGTCGCTGCTGCCGTCGTCTCCCGCGGCCGCCGTCACGGTGACGCCGAGGGCGGCGGCGTCGACGAGCGCCTGATCGAACGCCGTGCGCGCCTGCGCCGTCCAGGCGTCCTCCGACTGGCCCCAGCTGATGCTGATCGCCGCGGGGGTCGGGTCGGCGTGTGCCGCGGTCGTCACCGCATCCACGAATCCGGCGTCGGTGTTGGGTGCGAAGTACACGACAATGTCGGAGCCAGGGGCGAGGGCGCCGGCCACCTCGATGTCGAGCATGACCTCACCGTCCGCACCGTTCGGGTCGGAGCCCGGCTGGTTGGAGCCGCCGTCGACGCCGACGGCGGTCACGGTCGGCCCGGTGACGCCGAGGCCGGAGAAGTAGCTGTCGAGGTCCTTCTGCTCGTAGCCTCCGCCGAGTTCGATGATCGCGATGGTCTGCCCGCTGCCGTCTGTGCCAGCTGGGAAGCGGTAGATCGCGCCCAGTTCGAGCGGCGTGTAGCTCGTGCTCACCGCCCGGGGGCGGGCGACCCGGAACAGGGCCCGCGCCTGCGGGCGGTCGTCGAGGCCGAGCACGGCGGTGACCACGCCGTCGAGGGCGGCCGGGATGCTCAGCCCGCCCGTGCGGCTGCGGTGCGTGAACTCACGGTCCGCCGCATCCCGGGCCGTCGCCTGGTCGAGGTCGGTGCCGAAGACGCGGCCGAGCTGGGCGGCCGTCCCGGACACGCGCACCCGGCGCTCGGCGGCGCTCGCGTCGAGGACGGTGAGGCCGAGCTGGGTCATGGTCGACGTGACGAGGTCCAGGTCGGCCGTGGATGCGCCGTACGTCTCGGCGAAGTCCGCCCTGCTGACCGGTGTGGTCAGGGCGTCGTCCGGCAGGTCGGCCTGCCGCCGGAGCACGAGGGTCGCCTCGACCGTGCTGGCCGGGTCGATGGCGGCGTGGGAGGTGACGCCGGGCGTCTCCGGCCGTTCGCTGCCGGGGAGGGGGACGAGGTCGATCGGCTGGTTCGCATCCATACCCCACGGTCTACCACCCGCCACCGACGGGCGACAGGCCTGCCGGTCAGACCCAGCTGGGCAGCCACATGTGGATCTGCCAGTACCAGAACGGCACCTGCTGGGCCGTCCAGAGCGGCCAGAAGAAGATGCTCACCGCCGTCGCGACCAGAAGGAACAGCCCGACCCAGATGATCCCGCGCGTGCGACGCGGGGAGGGGTCGCTGCGTTTGCCGAGCACGATCCCGATCACCGCCGTCAGCCCGAGGATCAGGTACGGCTCGAACGCGATGGCGTAGAACTCGAAGATCGTGCGGTTGATGTAGAGCAGCCACGGCAGATAGCCGGCGGCGAGCCCGGTGAGGATCAGCCCGACCTGCCACTCCCTGTACCGGATGACGCGGTAGACCAGGTAGAACACCGCCGCGGCCGCCGCCCACCAGATGAGCGGGTTGCCGAGCGAGGTGATCGCCGACGAGCAGGCGTTGGCCGTGCATCCGTTCTCGCCGAGGTTGGAGCCGACGTAGTACATGCTGGTCGGCCGGATCATGAACAGCCAGGTCAGCGGGTTGGCCTGGTACGGGTGCGAGACGTGCAGGTTGATGCTGTAGTTGTACATCTCGGTCTGGTAGTGCCAGAGGTTCTGCAGCCAGAGCGGCACCCTGGAGAGCCCGCCGCTCCACTGCATGTGCGTCGACTCCGCCCAGTGCCGGTAGTAGCCGCCTTTCGTGACGATCCAGCCGGTCCAGGTGACGAGGTAGCTGACGAACGCGATCGGCACCATCAGCACGAACGTCGCCGGAGCCTGCTTCAGGATCGCCCCGCTGATGTAGAAGGGGAGCCCGACCCTGCGGCGCGCGACGATGTCGACGACCACCGTGTACACGGCGAAGAACGCCAGGAAGTAGAACCCGCTCCACTTCACGCCGGCGCAGAGCCCGCAGAGCAGACCGGCGGCGAGCAGCCAGGGCCGCCACCACAGCACGGGACCCCAGGCCGGGTCGCGGCCGGCCGCCCACGCTGCGTGCACCCGCTCGGCGAGCCGGGTGGCGTGCCATTGCCTGTCCAGCAGGATGCACCAGAAGGCCAGGAGCGCCAGGAACATCACAGAGTTGTCGAGCAGCGCCACCCTGCTCATCACGATCGCGTGACCGTCGATGGCCAGCAGGAACCCGGCGATCGTCGCCAGCAGCGTCGACGCGAACAGCTTCCGCGCGATCAGGAACACGACGAGAACGGCCAGGATGCCGACCACGGCCGTCGAGATGCGCCAGCCGAACGCGTCGCCGGCGCCGAACGCAGCAAGCCCGGCCGCGATCATCCACTTGCCGAGCGGTGGATGCGCCACGAACGACGGATCGGACGTGAAGATGTTCGTGTTGCCGCCCGCGAACTGGGCGTCCGCCTTGTCCGGCCAGCTGCCCTCGTAGCCGAGGTGCATCAGCGAGTACGCGTCCTTCACGTAGAAGGTCTCGTCGAACACCAGCGCGTGCGGGTACCCCAGGTTCCAGAGCCGCAGGATCGCGGCGAGCAGCGTGACGGCGACAGGGGCGCCCCAGTACCAGAGCTTCATCCGCAGCGGGGTGCGGAGCATCCTGGCCCACCAGTCGTCGAGCCTGCTGCCCGTCGGCTCCGCCGGAGGAGGCGCGATCGGGAGGCCGATGGCGGGTGTCGAGGTCACCAGATCATGCTAGAGGGTGCGTCTCCGGGTGACAGACTCGATGCATGATCATCCTCGCGGCCACTCCCATCGGCAATCTCAAGGACGCCTCGCTCCGGCTGATCGAGGTGCTCGGCTCCGCCACCGTCGTCGCCGCGGAGGACACCAGGGTGACGCAGCGGCTGCTCGCCGGCCTGGGCATCGAGAACCGCCCGCGTCTGATCGCCCTGCACGACCACAACGAGCGGGACAAGGCGGCCGAGCTGGTCGAGCTGGCGAAGGACCAGGATGTGGTCGTTCTGTCCGACGCCGGGATGCCGACCGTGTCCGACCCTGGCTTCCACCTCGTCGAGGCCGCGGCGACCGCCGGGGTCGGCGTCACCGCCCTCCCCGGCCCGAGCGCCGTGGTGACGGCGCTCGCCGTGTCCGGCCTGCCCACCGACCGGTTCACCTTCGAGGGCTTCCTGCCGCGCAAGCAGGGCGAACGCCTGAGCACCTTCCGCGCGCTGGCCTCCGAGCGGCGCACGATGGTGTTCTTCGAGTCGCCGAACCGGCTCGCCGCCTCCATCGCCGACCTCGCGACGGTGCTCGGCGACGACCGGCGCGTGGTGGTCTGCCGCGAACTCACCAAGCTGTTCGAGGAGGTCAAGCGGGGCACGGCGGCCGAGCTCGCGGCCTGGGCGGCGGAGGGCGTGCGCGGCGAGATCGCGATCGTGGTCGCCGGGGCGGAGGCGCGCACGGTCGACCTGGAGACCGGCGTAACACAGGTGCTCGCGCTGGTCGCGGGCGGCGTGCGGCTCAAAGACGCGGCGGGCGAGGTCGCGGAGGCGACCGGCCTCGGCAAGCGCGACCTCTACCAGGCCGCACTCGACCGGAAGTGACCCCCGACGGTAATACGCCAGGATGCGCCCCGGCGCGCCCGTAGGATAGTCACCATGTCCGACGGCTCTTCGTTCTACATCACCACGCCGATCTTCTACGTGAATGATGTCCCGCACATCGGGCACGCATACACGGAGGTCGCCGCCGACGTTCTCGCGCGCTGGCACAGGCAGGCCGGTGACGACACCTGGCTGCTGACCGGCACGGACGAGCACGGGCAGAAGATCCTGCGCACAGCCACCGCGAACGGCACCACCCCGCAGGAGTGGGCGGACCGTCTCGTCACCAACGAGTGGCTTCCTCTGCTGAAGACCATCGACATCGCCAATGACGACTTCATCCGCACCACGGACGAGCGCCACGAGAAGAACGTGCAGAAGTTCCTGCAGAAGCTCTACGACGACGGCTTCATCTACGCGGGCGAGTACGAGGCGCTCTACTGCGTCGGCTGCGAGGAGTTCAAGCCGCAGAGCGAGATCGTGGACGGCACGGGCGAGTACGAGGGCCAGAAGGTGTGCGCCATCCACTCGAAGCCGCTGGAACTGCTGCAGGAGAAGAACTACTTCTTCCGGATGAGTCAGTTCGCCGACCAGCTCCTCGCGCTCTACGAGGAGCGCCCGGAGTTCGTGCAGCCGGAGTCCGCCCGCAACGAGGTCGTCTCGTTCGTGCGCCAGGGCCTCAGCGACCTGTCCATCTCCCGGTCGAGCTTCGACTGGGGCATCAAGGTGCCGTGGGACGAGTCGCACGTCGTCTACGTGTGGTTCGACGCGCTGCTCAACTACGCCACCGCCGTCGGCTACGGCCAGGACGAGCAGAACTTCGCCAGGCGCTGGCCGGCCACCCACATCGTCGGCAAAGACATCCTGCGCTTCCACGCCGTGATCTGGCCCGCCATGCTGATGGCGGCAGGGGTGGATGTGCCCCACCAGGTCTACGGTCACGGCTGGCTCCTCGTCGGCGGCGAGAAGATGTCCAAGTCCAAGCTGACCGGCATCGCGCCCACGCAGATCACCGACACGTTCGGGTCTGACGCGTTCCGCTACTACTTCATGCGCGCCATCAGCTTCGGCCAGGACGGCTCGTTCAGCTGGGAAGACCTGTCCGCCCGCTACCAGGCGGAGCTCGCCAACGGGTTCGGCAACCTCGCATCCAGGGTCGTCGCGATGGTCACCAGATACTTCGAGGGCGTCGTGCCGCAGGCCGGGCGCTACGAGGATGCCGACTTCGCCGTGCGCCAGACCGTCGCCGACGCGGCGACGGCGGCCGACGCCGCCATCGAGAAGCTGGCCATCCACGACGCCATCACCGCCATCTGGACCATCGTCGACGAGCTGAACGGCTACATCACGGCCCAGGAGCCGTGGTCGCTCGCGAAGGACGAGGCACAGCGCGAACGTCTCGCCACCGTGCTCTACACCGCGGCGGAGGGGCTGCGCGCGCTCGCCGTGCTGCTGTCTCCCGTCATCCCGAAGGCCACCCTCAAGCTGTGGGTGGCGCTCGGAGCGGAGGACGAGCTCGGCGACCTCGACGACCAGCCGCTGCGCACCGCGGGGGAGTGGGGCCAGCTTCCCGCCGGCACCACGGTCAACGGACTCGAGGCGCTGTTCCCCCGGATCGACGCGGACGCGGTGCCCGGCGCATGACGGACCCGGCGTTCATCCGGCAGCGTCACGTCACCGACGGGCGTGACCTGGAGTACCCGCCGCTTCCGGAGGCGCTGGTCGTCCCCGTCTACGACAACCACACGCACCTGGAGATCTCCGACGGCGACGAGCCGATGGACTACCGGGAGCAGCTGGACCGTGCATCCAGTGTCGGCGTGCGCGGTGTCGTGCAGGTCGGAAACGACGTGGAGACCTCGCGCTGGTCGGCCGACATGGCCGCCATCGAGCCCCGGATGCTCGCCGCCGTCGCCCTGCACCCCAACGACGCCCCCGACTACGCGGAGCGCGGGGAACTCGACGACGCGCTCGCGGTGATCGCCGAGCTGGCAACGCGACCGCGCGTCCGTGCGATCGGCGAGACGGGGCTCGACTTCTTCCGCACCGAGGCCGGCCCGCGGCGGGAGGCGCAGTTCCGCTCGTTCGAGGCGCACATCGAGATCGCCAAGCAGAACGACCTCGCCATGCAGATCCACGACCGGGATGCGCACGCCGACGTGATCGCGACCCTCAAGCGGGTGGGCGCTCCGGAGCGCACCGTCTTCCACTGCTTCTCCGGCGACGCCGAGCTCGCGCAGATCTGCGCGGACAACGGCTGGTACATGTCGTTCGCCGGCAACGTCACGTTCAAGAACGCGGAGAACCTGCGCGAGGCGCTGCGCGCGGCCCCTCGCTCGCTGATCATGGTCGAGACGGATGCGCCGTTCCTCACGCCGACGCCGTTCCGCGGCCGGCCGAACGCGCCGTACCTCATCCCGCACACGCTGCGCGCGATGGCCGAGACCATCGGCACGGACGCCTCCACCCTGGCCGCGCAGATCTGCTCCAACACCGAGCTGGTCTACGGACGCTGGGACGCCGAGCCCGTCGCGTCGCCGCCGACCACCCCGATCGGGATCATCGCGTGACCGCGCTGCGACTCCTCGGCCCCGCCGAGATCCGCGACCTGGCCGACCTGCTCGACGTCACCCCCACCAAGAAGCTCGGCCAGAACTTCGTCATCGACGGCAACACCGTGCGCAGGATCGTGCGCGTCGCCAAGGTGCAGCCGGGCGACGTGGTGGTCGAGGTCGGCCCCGGGCTCGGCTCGCTGACCCTCGGGCTGCTCGAAGCGGACGCGACCGTGGTCGCCGTCGAGATCGACGGACGGCTCGCCGAGCAGCTGCCGATCACGGTGCGCACGATGGCGGAGGAGGCGGCGGACAGGCTCACCGTCGTGCACAAGGACGCGCTGCACGTCACCGAGCTGCCGCTCTCGCCGACGCGGCTGGTCGCCAACCTGCCGTACAACGTCTCCGTTCCGGTGCTGCTGCACTTCCTCGAGCACTTCCCGGGCATTCGGAGCGGAGTGGTGATGGTGCAGGCGGAGGTCGGTTTCCGGGTCGCCGCCGAGCCGGGCTCGAAGGTCTACGGCGCCCCGAGCGTGAAGGCGGCCTGGTACGGCAGCTGGCGCACGGCGGGCACGGTCAGCCGCCAGGTGTTCTGGCCGGTGCCGAACGTCGACTCGGTGCTCGTCGCGTTCGAACGCCACGACGACGAGCCGGGAGACGAGACGCTGCGGCTGCGCACTTTCGAACTGGTGGATGCGGCGTTCCAGCAGCGCAGGAAGATGCTGCGGCAGGCGCTCGCGCCCGTCTACGGCGACGCGGCCACCGCATCCACGGCCCTGGAGGCGGCCGGGATCGCGCCGACGCTTCGGGGCGAGCAGCTCGGCATCGCCGACTTCGTCCGGCTCGCAACGGCTCGGGTCTAGCGCCCGGCTCATCCGCCTGTAGGTTGGGACTATGACCACTCCGGCCATTGACGCAGTTCACGTGCGAGCACCCGGCAAGATCAACGTGTTCATGCGCGTCGGGGCGGTGATGGACGACGGATACCACGACGTCGCGACGGCCTACCAGGCGGTCTCGCTCTACGAGGATGTGCGCGCGTATCCGGCTGACGACTTCTCGGTGACGTTCGGCGGCTCGATCGACACCAGCGACCTGCCGACCGACGGCAGCAACCTCGCCATCAAAGCGGCCAGGATGCTCGCCGGGAAGACCGGATACACTGGCGGCGTCCGCCTCGAGATCGACAAGCATGTTCCCATCGCGGGCGGGATGGGCGGAGGCTCCGCGGACGCGGCGGCCACCCTCGTCGCCTGTGACGCGCTCTGGGGCACGGAGGCGAGCAAGGAGGACCTGCACGCCATCGCCGCCCGGCTCGGCGCCGACGTGCCGTTCGCCCTGGTCGGCGGAACGGCCATCGGAACCGGCAGGGGGGACAGGCTGAGCCCGGCGCTCGCGACCGGCCAGTTCCACTGGGTGCTCGCGCTGCCGGACAGCCAGCTGAGCACGCCGGCGGTCTACAGCGAGCTCGACCGGCACCGCGAACGCCACTCCCGCGACATCGCGCCGGCGCAGTTCACCCCGACGGTCGACACGGCCGTGCTGCAGGCGCTGCGGGCGGGAGACCCGGCCATGCTCGCCGAGTCGCTGACGAACGACCTGCAGGCCCCGGCCATCCACTTGGCGCCGGAGATCGGCGCCGTCATCGAGCTGGGGGAGATGAACGGCGCGCTCGCCGGCATCGTCTCCGGTTCCGGCCCGACGGTCGCCTTCCTGACGGCCGACCTCGACAGCGCGCTCGACCTGCAGATCGCGCTGAGCGCCGCCCGGCTGACCGCGGTGCGGGCGACGGGCCCCGTGCACGGGGCGCGCATCCTCAACGACTAGCGCGGCGGTCAGGTGGCGGTGATGACTCCGGTGAGGAGGAGGATCGCGACGACCACCGCGAGGCCGATGCGGTACCAGATGAAGACCGTGATCGGGTGCTTGGTGACCAGCCGCAGCAGCCAGGCGATGCTCACGTAGGCCACGACGAGGCTCACGATCGTGGCCACGATGGTGGGCAGCCAGCCGACGCTGGAGCTGATCGCGCTCGCCTGCGTGATGCCCTCGTATCCGCCCGCCGCGACGAGCGCCGGGATGGCGAGGAAGAACGACAGCCGGGTCGCCGCCACGCGGTCGAGGCCGCGGAACAGGCCGGCGCTGATCGTCGCGCCCGAGCGGGAGACGCCGGGGATGAGGGCGATCACCTGGAAGACGCCGATGGCGACCGCGTCGAGCACGGTGGTCGACTCCTCGTGCCGGTCCTGTTTCCCGACGCGCTCCGCCGCCCACATGACGATGCTCCACAGGATGAGGGCGGCGACCACCACCCACAGGTTGCGCAGGCCGCCCGAGATGAGGTCTTTGGCCACCAGGCCGACGATCGCGATCGGGATGGAGCCGATGATCACGTACCAGCCCATCCGGTAGTCGTGGCCGCGCGCATCCCGGTTGAACAGGCCGCGCGCCCAGGCGACGACGATGCGGACGATGTCTTTCCAGAAGTAGATGATCGCCGCGAGGATGGCGCCGACCTGGATGATCGCGGTGAACGCTGTGACACCCTGGTCGTCGATCTGCAGTCCGAGGAGTTTCTCGACGATGGTCAGGTGGCCGGTGCTCGACACGGGAAGGAATTCCGCGATGCCTTCGACGATGCCGAGGATCAGGGCTTGCAGCAGGTTCATCCGACCGCCTCTCGATTCAGTGTGCGCTCCCCAGCATGTCGGGACGGCGGCAAGAAGTCTCTGAGAATCGCGAAGGGAGAGGTTTTTCTACCCTGGTTTTCTACCCAGGGATGCCCAGCGCGCAGACGCAAGTCGGGTGTTGAGACGATTCGTTGAGCATCGTATCCAAGCGTCCCAGCGGGCGGGCATCCCGGGGTGTGATCCCAAAATACCGAGGCCGTCAGGTGGGCTCATAACCGTGGGAGGAAAACCGTCAAGTATTGACGGGGCGGTGCCTGGCACGGGTCGCGCGCACGCTGCGGGAGGCGATGCTGAGCTTCCGCAGATCACGCCGCGACGACAGTTCCAGCTTCGCCAGGATGTTCCGCACGTGGAAGTTGACGGTGGTCACCGACACATACAGCCGCTCCGCGATCTCCTTGTTGGTCATGCCGGCCGCGAGCGCGTACGCGACCTGCCGCTCCCTCGTGGTGAGCGGCGCGAACGGGTCCGTCTGCGCGTCGTCCGCCCCTCTGCCGCTCGCGCTCAGTTCCTCCAGCAGCCGGGCGCAGCGGGACAGGTACCCGGATGCGCCGACCCGGCGGAACGTGTCGGCCGCCTGTTCGAGCAGCGCCGTCGCGCGCGGCCGGTCCGTGCCGAGTTCGGCCAGCAGCCGCCCGGCGTCGGCCGCCGCCACAGCCTGCGGGAACGGGAACCGAGCAGCAGACGGGTCGTCGAGCGACGCGAGGTACGCGTCCAGCGCTTCCTGCCGGGCACCCTCGGCTTCGAGCACGCGGCCCTCCAGCCAGCCGAGCGAGCCGTAGTACGGTCGCCACATCCCGGGCGCCTGGCAGAGGGCGAACGCGGCGCGCGCGTCCGCCGCCCGGCCGAGTGCCGCCAGCGCATCCACCCGGTGGGTCAGCCAGCCGAGAGTGGATGCGCGGGTCGCCACCGCCTCCGCCTCCTCCGTCGCGGCGAGCTGGGTCGCGCGGTCGCCGAGGGCGCGGGCGAGTTCGGCGCGCGCGATGAACGGGAGGTCGCTGTCGTACGACCCGGCGATGCTGAGCTTCGCCTGGGCGGCGGAGCGGAGGCGCTCCTCCACGGCCGCCGCCTCTCCGCGCCCCGCGCGGACCAGCGTCGACGCCCAGAGGGCGATCGGCCAGCCGGACAGGTCCGTCTCGTCGAGGGCGAGCGCGACGGAGGCGTCCGCGAGGGTGACGGACTCGTCCCACTCGCCGAGGAGGAACAGGACGTGGGCGTAGATCGTGCGTCCGAACCCCGCCGTCCAACTCGACGGGAACCGGCGCAGCAGCTCGTTGGCCTGCGCCAGGTCGTCGCGGGCACGGTCGATGTCGCCGCTGAGGACGAAGACGCGGGCGCGGGAGATGAACGCGTCGACGACGGAGGGGGAGACGGTGGACGGCGTCGATGCGGCGGCGAGGAGGTCGTCGAGTTCCGCGACGAGCTCACCGACCACAGCGGGCCGCACGTGTCCGGCGGCGGTGAGCGCCCAGCCGAGCAGCCGCAGCAGGTAGTCGCGGGGCTGGGCGAGCCAGCGCAGGGCGGGGTCGGCGATCTCGTCCGGGTCGGTCGGCGCTTCGGCGATGAGGCGACGGCCGGTGTCGAGGTGGTCGAAGACTCCCGGGAAGTCGCGCGTCGCCATCAGGACCTTCGGCAGCGCCTCTGCGACGTGCGCGCGGATCGCCCGCTCGTCCGCCGTGGTCGCCGGGCTCGCTTCGAGCGTGAGCGCGATGCCGAGCGCACCCGGGATGTCCCCGGTGAGCGTGCGCAGTTCGAGCACGACGAGATCGCGCGCCTGGGAAGCGGGCAGCGCCTCGATGGCGGGCGCCAGGTCGAAGATGCGCTCGTGCATCCTGGTGCGCAGCGCGAGCAGCCCGATCTCCAGCAGGGCGCGGTCGTGCTCCGCCCCCGGTGCCGCGAGGTGCACGGCCGAGCGGGCGTAGCTCATCGCCTGGTCCGCCTGGTTGCGGTCGGCCGCCACCCTGCTCGCTTCGAGCAGTTCGGCCACGAGAGTCGGGTCTGCGACGTCGGCCGCCTCCACCCGGTGGCGGAGCGCGCGGTGCCCGGTCAGCACCTCGGCGGCGACCCGGTGGATGGCGACCCTGCGCTCCAGGGTCAAGTCGCCACTGAGGGCATCGGCGAGGATGGCGTGCGCGGGCTCCACCCAGACGACGCCGTCGCGCTCGGAGGAGAGCACGAGCCCGCGGGAGACGGCGCCAGCCGCATCCACCCGGCTGCCGAGCCGGGCGGCGATGGTGCCGAAGACGGGCAGCGGAAGCGGGTCGCGGAGCACGGCGATGATCTCGGCCGCTTCGCGCACGGACGGGTCTGCCCCTTCGAGCGCAGAGCCGACCGCCGTGGAGAGCGGGGTGATCGCGGCGGCGGGAAGGTCCCAGCCCGCCGGGTGCAGGGCCGCGGCGAAGGTGTCCCGGAGCTGCCCGAGCAGCACGCTGAGCAACAGGGGAGACCCCTGCGTCGCCTCGGTGAGTCTGGTGGCCGTGCGCCGCGAGACCGCGTGACCCAGGATGTGCTGGGCGAGGTCCTGGGTGTCGGCGACGGAGAACGGGGCGAGCTCCACCCTGGCGTGGTTGACCGTCGACGCGGCGACGTCCTCGAACAGCGAGACCACGCTGCCGGGGAGCGGCCTGGTCGCCGCGGTGAACAGGAAGCCCTGATCGGACAGCCGCCGCACCACGAACCGCAGAGCCCTGGCCGACGCCTCGTCGACCCACTGCGCGTCGTCGACGATCAGGCAGACCGGCTTGCCGACCCCGTCGACGGCGTCGAGCAGCAGGCGCCCGACCGTCAGAGGGTCGTCCGACGGCTCCGGCGGCCGGATGCGCGTCCCGCTGACCGCGTTGAGCCCGCGCACCAGGGTCTCCACCGTCGCGTAGCTGAGGTCGGATTCGAACGAGTCGGCGTGCACCCGCAGCACGGTCCAGCCGTCGAGGCGTTCCGCCACGTCGGCGAGCAGCGCGGTCTTGCCGAGCCCCGCCTCTCCGGTGACCAGCAGGGCGCCGCCCTTGCCGAGTGCACGATGGGCGACGAGCAGCATCGTCTCGCGTTCCCTGTCGCGGCCGAACAGCGGCTTCGCATCCGGGTTCGAGGCCTCGTCGGTCACGTTGGTTCCCCATCCCGACCGGCCGTACGCCGTGCGGGTATTCGGGAGACGGACCGGTCTCAGCGATCTTCGCACACCATCGGGCGGCCCGGATTCCCCCGTCCTGGGGGCGAACGACCGGCCGGTAGGCTGGAAACCCTCATGGCACACCTCCTCGGCGCTGAGTCGCTGCACCTGGAATACCCGACGCGCGTGATCTTCGACAGCGTCACGATCGGCATCAACGAGGGCGACCGCATCGGCATCGTCGGCCGCAACGGCGACGGCAAGTCCACGCTGCTCTCCCTGCTCGCCGGGCGCATCGAACCGGACTCCGGACGCGTCACCCGCCGCCGCGACGTCAGCGTCGGGATGCTCGACCAGGGCGATGAGCTCGACCCGGCCCTCACGGTCGGCCAGGCCATCGTCGGCGACCAGGAGGAACACCTCTGGGCCGGGGATGCGCGCGTCAGGGACGTGCTGGCCGGGCTCGTCTCCGATATCCGCTGGGAGGCGACGATCGGCGAGCTCTCCGGCGGCCAGCGCCGCCGCGTCGCGCTCGCCGCGCTGCTGGTGCACGACCACGACATCCTGTTCCTGGACGAGCCGACCAACCACCTGGACATCGAGGGCGTCGCCTGGCTGGCCGCGCACCTGAAGACCCGCTGGCCCGCCACGGCGGGCGGGCTCGTGGTGGTGACCCACGACCGGTGGTTCCTCGACGAGGTCTCCACGGCTACGTGGGAGGTGCACGACCGCCTGATCGAGCCGTTCGAGGGCGGATACGCCGCGTACATCCTGCAGCGCGTCGAGCGCGACAGGATGGCGGCGGTGGTCGAGGGCAAGCGCCAGAACCTGATGCGCAAAGAACTCGCCTGGCTGCGCCGCGGAGCCCCGGCCCGCACCTCCAAGCCCAAGTTCCGGATGGATGCCGCCGCCGAGCTGATCGCGGACGAGCCGCCCGTGCGCAACCCCGTCGAGCTCAGCCAGATGGCCACGGCCCGGCTCGGCAAAGACGTGGTCGACCTGCTCGACACCACCGTGATCTACCCGCCGAAGACGGTGCTGCGCGACATCGAGTGGCGCATCGCGCCGGGGGAGCGCACCGGCATCCTCGGCGTGAACGGCGCGGGCAAGTCCACGCTGCTCGGGCTCATCGCGGGCACCGTCGAGCCGACCTCCGGCCGGGTCAAGCGCGGCAAGACCGTGCAGATCGCCACCCTCACCCAGCAGCTGTCCGAGCTGGACGACGTGATGGACGAGCGGGTCAGCGCCGTCATCGCCGGCAAGCGCACCACCTACCTCGCGGGCGGCAAGGAGATGACGCCCGGCCAGCTCCTCGAACGCCTCGGCTTCACCAACGCCCAGCTGTCCACGCCGGTCAAGGACCTCTCCGGCGGCCAGAAGCGGCGTCTGCAGCTGCTGCTCATCCTGCTCGACGAGCCGAACGTGCTCATCCTCGACGAGCCGACCAACGACCTCGACACCGACATGCTCGCCGCGATGGAGGATCTGCTCGACTCCTGGCCGGGCACCCTCATCGTCGTCTCGCACGACCGCTACCTCATCGAGCGCGTCACCGACCAGCAGTACGCGGTGATGGATGCGTCCCTCCGGCACCTGCCGGGAGGAGTGGACGAGTACCTGCGGCTGCGGAAGAGCCAGCTGGCGAGCGGGGGACCGGCGGCGACCGCGGCGGCCGTGCCCGCGTCCGGAGCGGCGGCATCCCGCGCATCCCGAGCATCCGGGGCCGCCCCCGCGCTCACCGGCGCCGCCCTGCGCGCGGCCGAGAAGGAGGTCACCTCCATCGACCGTCGCCTCGGCAAGCTGGCCGACCAGGTGGCGGCGACGCACGAACGCCTCGCCCAGCACGACCAGAGCGACTACGAGGGCATCGGAGTCATCTCCGCCGAGCTTCGCGCCCTGGAAGACGAGATCGCCACCCTGGAAACTCGCTGGCTGGAACTCTCCGAGCAGCTCGAAGGCTGACGCATCCTGCGCGGCTAGGCTCGCCGCATGGCAACGCACGCCGTCACCAACCAGCCGCCGCCTCGCGTCGACCTGGACGAGTTCGCCGCGAACGTCCCCCTCGCCGAGGCGGTCGAACGCCACGACGCCGGATGGGCGACCTCCGACCTGGCCGCCGTCGGCCGGCTGGTCGGCAGCGCACGGTTCCAGCACGACGCTGAGCGAGCGAACGTGCACGAACCCGAGCTGCGCGCCTTCGACCGCTGGGGCACCAGGATCGATGAGGTCGAGTACGACCCGTCGTACCACCGCATCCTCGGCGAGGCCGTCGCCGCCGGCGCCCACACCTCGGCCTGGGCAAAACCACGGCCGGGCGCGAACGTCGCCCGCGCCGCCACGTTCATGCTGTTCGCGCAGATCGAGCCAGGACACGCCTGCCCGGTGTCGATGACCCACGCGGCCGTCCCTGCGCTCGCGGCCTCCGACACGCTGAGTGCAGCCTGGCTGCCTCGCCTGCTCAGCCGCTCGTACGACCCCGCCCTCTCGGCAGGCAAACGCTCGGCGCTGTTCGGGATGGCCATGACCGAGAAGCAGGGCGGCTCGGATGTGCGGGCCAACACCACCACGGCCGTCCCGGACGGCGACGGCCGACACGTGCTCACCGGGCACAAGTGGTTCTGCTCGGCCCCGATGTCCGACGCGTTCCTGGTGCTCGCGCAGACGCCGTCCGGCCACGGCGAGTCGAGACTCAGCTGCTTCCTCGTGCCCAGGATGCTCGACGACGGCACCCGCAACGTCTTCGCCATCCAGCGGCTCAAGGACAAGCTCGGCAACCGCTCGAACGCCTCCAGCGAGGTCGAGTTCGACGGCACGGTCGGGCACCTGCTCGGCGAGGAGGGCAGGGGAGTGCGCACCATCCTGGAGATGGTGACCCGCACCAGGGTGGACTGCATCCTGGGCAGCGCGGCCGGGATGCGGCAGGCGGTCGCCGAAGCGGCCTGGCACGCCAGGCACCGGTCGGCGTTCGGCGCTCACCTGATCGACCAGCCGGCGATGACCGCCGTGATCGCGGACCTCGCTCTCGAGTCGGAGGCGGCGACAGCGGTCGCCCTGCGGCTGGCGCGCGCTCACGACGCCGACGCGTCGGACGACGACCGCGCCTTCCGCCGCCTCGCGACCGCCGTGACCAAGTACTGGGTCTGCAAGCGCGGGCCCGGGCATGCGTACGAGGCTCTGGAGTGTCTCGGCGGCAACGGGTACACGGAGGCGTTCCCGCTCGCGCGCCGCTACCGCGAGCAGCCGGTGATGGCGATCTGGGAGGGCTCTGGCAACGTGATCGCGCTGGATGTGCTGCGCGCACTGCAGCGCGAGCCGGACTCTCTCGATGCCTTCGACGCCGAGCTCGCCGCGGCGCGTGGCGTGCATCCCGCGTTCGACGCCCACCACGATGCGGTGCGCGCGACCGTCGCCGGCCTGGCGGGCACCGACCCTCGGGATGCGCAGGCCGCCGTCCGGCCGCTCGTCGCGTCCCTGGCGCTGGCCCTGCAGGCGTCGCTGCTGCTGCGTCACGCGCCGGACGGGATCGGCGCCGCCTTCGTCGACGCTCGCCTCGGCGACGGCCGCGGAGCGCTCTACGGCGAACTGCCGTCAGCGGCCCGGTCGGCCATTCCCGCGCTCATCGCGCGCGCCTGACCCGACCGGAAACGGGGACCCCCCGCCGCTACTCCGCCCCGATGGCCGCGTAGAACTGCCCTACGGCCTTGCGGTTGTACGCCACGTAGTCGAACGTGCTCGCGGGCACCTCTCCGGCGAGGAACGCGGTGAGCCCCTGGGCGACACCGGCGTCCGACTGCGGCACGACGAGCCCGCTGCCGGCCGGCAGCGCGTTCTTGGCCGAGGCGAACTCGACGGTGACGATCGGCAGCCCGAGCACCAGTGCCTCGAGGATCACCATCGGCTGGCCCTCGTAGTCGCTCGACAGCACGAAGCAGTCCGCCGCCGCCATGATCGCGTGCGGATTGCGCTGCATCCCGGTCAGGAACACCGAGTCGGTGAGCCCCAGGCTCTCGACGAGCGCGGTGAGGTCGTCGAACAACGGTCCGGCGCCGACGATGACGAGCCGGGTGGCCGGATGCGCGGCGTGCACCTCCGCGAACGCCCTGATCAGCCGCGCCTGGTTCTTCTCCGGGGACAGCCTGCCGACGTTGACGAATGTGGTCACCCCGTCGTCGTGCGCGAGCAGCGCGTTCGCCCAGGCCGGGTTCGCGCCGGTCTCCTCGTCGAAGGTGAGCTCGTGCAGGTCGGCCTGCGCGTTCTCCAGGATGTGCTCGGCGTCGACCGTGTTCAGCGCGTACGTGAACTTCTCCGGCCGCGCGTACTCCGCCAGGCCGTCCCTGTTGATGTCCGACAGCGTCGGAGACACCGACACGAGGTGGTCGTACTGCTCGTAGAGGGTGAACAGCTGCGTGAGGCTGTGCAGCATCTTCTTCTCGCCGCCGACCTCGCGGTGCGCATCCGACGCCAGGTCGTTGTGCAGCCAGATCGAGCGCTCCGCCTCGGGGGAGTGCAGCAGCAGGGTCGCCCAGAACGGCCCGTAGCCGGAGAAGTCGACGACGTAGTCGAAGCGGCTCTCGCCGAAGCAGCGCGACCACTCGTCGTTCCACAGCCGGTTCTGCGACGGGATGTTCGCGTGCTCGGCGATGCGTCCGCGGCGGAAGTCGAGGTGGCGGGCGAGGTGGCGCAGCTTGGCGCCGTTCATGCCGCCGACCCGCGGGAACTGCCGCACGGCGGGGTGGATCTGCTTCTGCTTGCCGATCGTGGCCTTCGACCTGCTCTGCGCGAAGAACGCCGACACGTCGTAGCGGTCGTGGTCGAGGTTGTTGAGCAGGTTGAGGGCCGACGTGGTGATGCCGTTCGGACGCATCCCGCCCAGGTAGAGGAGGAGCTTGACGCGTCCGTCGTCGGCGAGGTCGGTGCGCAGCCGGTAGCCGTCGCGCACGCCGCGGAAGACGATGTCGACGACGCGCTTCGACGCGGCGCCGTCCTCGTAGGGAGTGAACCTGCGCTGCGCGGCGAGGTAGCGCTCGCGCCACTCCTCCGGCACCGCATCCCCGTTCTCGGCGATGGCGGCGAGGTCGTCGCCGATCTCGCGTGCGGACATGCGCGCAGGGCCCGGCCACTCGTCCGGCTCGAAGTAGAGGCCGCGGGTGCCCGCGTAGTCCGCGATGTCCGGCGTGAAGAACAGGATGGGCCTGCCGGTCTGCAGGAAGTCGAAGTAGATGCTCGAGTAGTCCGTGATGAGGGCGTCGGTCGCTCCGAGCACGGCGTTCGTCGGCAGTTCGTTCGGCACGAGCATCCGCTTCAGCTCCGGCCGGTGCCTGGCGAGCTTGTGCACGCTCTGGTGCGTCTTCAGCAGCACCACGTACCTGCTGGTGTCGATGCGCTCCTCGATCGCGGCGACGTGCGCGAGGATCTCGTCGATGTCGTCGGTGGGCCGCCCGAACGACGCGCCCTTCCAGGTGGGCGCGTACAGCACGATCTTCCTGTCGCCGAGCGGGATGCCCGCCTCGGTCAGCTGACGGCGGACGGACGCGCGGCCCGCGTCGTCGAGGAACTGCCTGTCGATGCGCGGGTAGCCCTCCTCGACCAGCGTGCCGCGGTAGATCCCGGTCAGCTTGTATCCGGTCTCGTACATCTGCTCGGCCATGAAGGGGTTGGCGGCGAGCAGGTAGTCGGCCTGCACGAAGTTGCGCACGATGTTCGCCGTGCCGAGCGCACCGTCTTCGATGTCGTAGCCCATGCGCTTGAGCGGCGTGCCGTGCCAGGTGTTGAGGTAGACCTGCCCGTCGCGCTTGCCGAAGTCGGGAGGGAACGTAGCGTTGTTGACCAGGTATTGGCTGGTGGCGAGGGCGCGGTAGTACGCGGCGGAGCCGTACTTGACGAAGCTGACCCGCGGGTTCCCGGCGAACTCCTCGACGGCTGCGCGATACTGGGTCAGGTCGGAGAGCGCCCAGACGTGGGTGAGGTGGGCGAGGTCGGGGGCGGCCAGGAGCTCACGGAAGATGGCTTCCGGGTTGTCGAGCATCCCGTTGCCGGAGAAGGACTCGTAGAACACCGAGCCGATCACGAGCGGCTGCCGACGCCAGTGCGCGTGGATCTCGAAACGGGCGGCGCGCTTGACCCGGGAGGGCAGGCGTTTCAGGCGGGAGAGTCTCATCGCCCCCGATTTTATGAGAGGGGCATAACAGTCTCCTGAGAGCGGCCGATGCGTCCGCTCTGGATGTCAGGATTCTTCGTCGAAGCCGAGGGAGAGTTTGCGGAGCAGCGAGGCGAGCCGTTCCTGCTCGGTGGGGGAGAGGCCGACCAGGATGTCCGACTCGGCGTCCACGAGGCGGGTGATCGCCGCATCCACCCTGGTGAGGCCCTGCGCCGTCATCTGCACCAGGATGCCGCGGCCGTCGTTGGGATCGGTGCGCCGCTCGACGAGCTCGCGGGAGACGAGCCTGTCGATGCGGTTCGTCATGGTGCCGCTCGACACGAGCGTCTGCTGCAGCAGCGCCTTCGGGCTCAGCTGGTACGGCGCACCGGCACGGCGGAGCGCCGCGAGCACGTCGAACTCCCACGACTCCAGGTCGGAGCGGTCGAACGCGGTGCGGCGGGCCCTGTCCAGGTGGCGGGACAGCCGGGCGACGCGGGAGAGCACCTGCAGCGGCGAGAAGTCCAGGTCCGGACGTTCGCGCAGCCAGGAGTCCACGATGCGGTCGACTTCGTCGCGTGCGTCAGGCGTCCGTGGATCAGGCATCTCCCCATGCTATTTCGTCGGGCGGTCGCTCGATGGTCTGGCAAACTGTGTTGTGCGCACAGCGCGGTCCGCCTTGGTGTAATGGCAGCACGACAGCCTTTGGAGCTGTTAGGTCTAGGTTCGAATCCTGGAGGCGGAGCGGAACCGATCGTCCGATCCCCTGGAGTGATATGACCGACCAGAATCTTGCCATCGTCGTGCTCGCGGCAGGACAGGGGACGCGGATGAAGTCCGCCACCCCCAAGCTCCTGCATCCACTGGCCGGCCTGCCGATCATCGGGCACGTCCTCGCCACGGCGAAGCAGCTCGACGCCGCGCACGTCGTCTCCGTCGTGCGGCACGAGCGCGACCGTCTCGTCGAGGTCATCTCCGTCGACCTGCCGGAGAGCGTGATCGTCGACCAGGACGACGTGCCGGGCACCGGCCGCGCCGTCGAACTGGCCGTCGATGCCCTCCCCGCCGACTTCTCGGGCGACGTGCTCGTGGTCAACGGAGACGTCCCCCTGCTCGACGCCGGCACGCTGCGCGAGCTGATCGAGAAGCACCGGGCCGGAGGAGCAGCAGCGACCATCCTGTCGTCGTTCCCCGCGGACGCCACCGGATACGGCCGCATCGTGCGCACAGAGAGCGGTCACCTCGACCGCATCGTCGAGCACAAGGACGCGACCGAGGCCGAGCGCGAGATCGGCGAGATCAACGCGGGCATCTACCTCTTCGGCCTTTCTCAGCTGCGCGACCAGCTCGCCGCGCTGACCACGGACAACGCGCAGGGAGAGAAGTACCTCACCGACGTCATCGGGCTGCTGCGCAATGCGGGCTTCGACGTGGATGCGCTCCCCGTCTCCGAGTCGTGGCTGGTCGAGGGCATCAACGACCGTGCCCAGCTCAGCGAGGCCGCCGCCAAGCTGAACGCCCTGATCGTGCGCACCTGGCAGCTGGCCGGGGTCACCATCCAGGACCCGGCGACCACCTGGATCGACGTGAAGACCAGGCTGGCCCCCGACGTCACCGTCCTGCCGGGAACCCAGCTGCGCGGCGCGACCGTGGTGGAGACCGGCGCCGTCGTCGGCCCGGACACCACCCTGCTCGACTGCGAGGTCGGCGAGAAAGCGACCGTGAAGCGCACGGACGGCACACTCGCCGTGATCGGCGCGGGCGCGACGGTCGGCCCGTTCGCCTACCTGCGCGCGGGCACCATCCTCGGCGCCGACGGCAAGATCGGCACCTTCGTCGAGACCAAGAACGCCGTCATCGGCGCAGGCACCAAGCTCGCCCACTTCAACTACGTCGGGGATGCGACGGTCGGCGAGAAGTCGAACCTGGGCGCCGGCGTCATCACCGCCAACTACGACGGCGTCAACAAGCACCGCACCGAGATCGGCTCGCACGTTCGTGCCAGCACGAACACGGTGTTCGTCGCGCCCGTTAGGATGGGTGACGGAGCGTACACGGGAGCGGGAACCATCGTCCGCAAGGACGTACCTGCTGGAGCGCTCGCCCTCACGGTGGCTCCGCAACGCAACATCGAAGGTTGGGTCGCGCAGAAGCGGCCGGGCACCGACGCCGCCACAGCTGCGGAAGAGAGCGGAGAGTAAGTGTCAGGGATCACCACCACCGGCCAGAAGCGACTAGTTCTGATTTCTGGGCGGGCGCATCCCCAGCTTGCAGAAGAGATCGCGGAGTGCCTGGGCAGCGACCTCGTCCCCACCGACGCACGCACCTTCGCCAACGGCGAGATCTACGCGCGCTTCGATGAGAGCGTGCGCGGCTCGGACGCATTCGTCATCCAGTCGCACACCTCGCCGATCAACGAGTGGCTCATGGAGCAGCTGATCATGGTGGATGCGCTCAAGCGGGCCTCCGCGAAGCGCATCACCGTCGTCGCCCCGTTCTACCCGTACGCCCGCCAGGACAAGAAGGGCCGCGGCCGCGAGCCGATCTCCGCCCGCCTCGTCGCCGACCTGTTCAAGGCCGCGGGAGCCGACCGCATCATGTCGGTCGACCTGCACGCCGCGCAGATCCAGGGCTTCTTCGACGGCCCCGTCGACCACCTCTTCGCCATGCCCGTGCTGCTCGAGCACATGAAGCGCGAGCTCGACCCCGCGGTCACCACGGTCGTCTCCCCGGACATGGGCCGCGTGCGCGTCGCCGACATCTGGAGCGACAAGCTCGGTGTGCCGCTCGCGATCATCCACAAGCGCCGCGACCCGCTGGTGCCCAACCAGGTCTCCGTGCACGAGATCGTCGGTGCTGTCGAGGGCCGCGTGTGCCTGCTGGTGGACGACCTGATCGACACCGGCCGCACCATCGTCAAGGCCGCGGAGGCGCTCAAGGCGAACGGCGCGATCGGCGTGGTCGTCGCCGCCACCCACGCCGTGTTCAGCGACCCGGCCGTCGAGCTGCTGCAGAGCGACGCGATCGACTCGGTCGTCGTCACGGACACGCTCCCGCTCCCCGAGCACAAGCGCTGGGACAAGCTCACCATCCTGCCCATCGCCCCGCTCCTGGCGAACGCGATCCAGCAGGTCTTCACCGACGGCTCCGTCACCTCGATGTTCGACGGGGCGGCCTAGCCAACAGTTCTCCGCCCCCTGCGAGTGTTTCCTAGGGAAGCGCGTGCGGGGTCGACGGGATCAGCCCGAGGGGAGCCACGAACGTGGCATCCCCCTCGGTGTTGAGCGCGTAGCACTGCCAGCCAGGGCCGGCAGGCGCGAACAATTCGAAGCGCGCTGACGAGCTCCGCGCATCCGGCTCGTAGCGGCCGACGTACACGGCACAGGTCTGCGTGGCGGTCTCGGTCGCGATGCTGATGGTGACGAGTACGCCGGGCAGCACCAGCGCCACGAGCCCGACGACCACCACGATGCGCGTGGCGATCATCGCACGGCGCCCGCGTAGCGGCCGCTCGTCCTCCGGCTCGTAGCCCACCAGCTCGGGATGCTCGTCAAACGTCACCCCTCGAGTCTCAGCCGAACGCGGGCGAACCGCAACCCGCGTCCGGCCTCGATCGCTTGGTGCGTGAGCCCGGGAGGGGTCAGTGGCTGGAGCCCTCGGTCTCGATCTCGGTGCGGTCGCCGGACCAGAGGGTGTGGAAGGTGCCGTCCTTGTCGACGCGCTTGTAGGTGTGGGCGCCGAAGAAGTCGCGCTGGCCCTGCACCAGGGCGGCGGGCAGGCGCTTCACCGCGAGCGAGTCGTAGTACGAGAGCGCTGCGCCGAAGCCGGGGATCGGCACTCCGGAGAGGGCTGCGGTGGCGACGACACGGCGCCAGGCCGCCTCGCCCTCGGCGACGGCGTCGGCGAAGTACGGGGCCTCGAGCAGCGTGGCGATGTCCGGGTTCTCGTCGTAGGCGTCGGCGATGCGGTTGAGGAACTGGGCGCGGATGATGCAGCCGCCGCGCCAGATCTTGGCGATCTTGTCCTTATTGATGTTCCAGCCGTACTTCTCGGCGCCGGCGATGATCGCGTCGAAGCCCTGCGCGTATGCGACGACCTTGGAGGCGTAGAGCGCCTTCGAGACGTCGTCCGCGAACGACGCGTCCACCGTCTGCACCTCGGGGCGCGAGGTCACGACGGACTGCACGGCGGCGCGCTGCGCCGGCTTGGACGACACGGCGCGGGCGAACACGGCTTCCGCGATGCCGCCGACCGGGACGCCGAGGTCCAGGGCGTTCTGCACGGTCCAGACGCCGGTGCCCTTCGACCCGGCCTGGTCGAGGACGATGTCGACGAACGGCTTGCCGGTCTCCGCATCCACCTGGCGGAGCACCTCGGCGGTGATCTCGATCAGGTAGGACTCGAGGTAGCCCTTGTTCCACTCGGTGAACACGTCGGCGATCGCGGCCGGCTCCAGGCCGCCGACGGTGCGCAGCAGGTCGTACGCCTCGGCGATGAGCTGCATGTCGGCGTACTCGATGCCGTTGTGGATCATCTTCACGAAGTGGCCTGCTCCGTCGGTGCCGACGTGCGTGACGCAGGGCTCGCCCTCGGCGACCGCGGCGATCGAGGCGAGGATCGGCCCGAGCGTCTTGTAGGACTCCTCCGAACCGCCCGGCATGATCGACGGGCCCTTCAGCGCGCCCTCCTCGCCGCCGGAGATGCCGGTGCCGACGAAGTGGATGCCCGTGGGGGAGATGCGCTTCTCCCGCTCGATGGTGTCCTGGAAGTTCGCGTTGCCGCCGTCGACGATGATGTCGCCCGGCTCGAACCGCTCCACCAGCTGGTCGATCACGGCGTCCGTGCCCTTACCGGCCTGCACCATGATGATCGCGGTGCGCGGCTTCGCCAGCGACGCCACGAAGTCGTCGATGCGCTCCGACGCGACGAACCCGGCTTCGGGATGCTCGGTGATGAGCTCGTCGGTGCGCGCGTACGTGCGGTTGAACACGGCGACCGTGTTGCCTTCACGGGAGGCGAGGTTGCGGGCCAGGTTCGAGCCCATCACCGCCAGACCCACGACACCGATGTTGGCTGATGCTTCGTTGGACACAGAACGCTCCTTCGGATGCGGCGGACGGCCGCCTTGAGTGTGAGAGGGGGGACGCGAGATCGCGTGCGGCCGAAACGTCCAGATCCGGACCGGAGACCATCGTTCGCGCTCCGACTGGCGCTGGTGGCGTGCGTCGAGCAGACTCGACCAGCCTACCAAGCTCCGCGCTGCGGAGGTCAGCCGGAGTGCTCAGTCGCAGAGGTCGGACGAGACGCTGTCGTCCCCGCCCACCACGATGGCCGTGACGACGTCGTCGCCGTTGACCACGAAATCGACGTACCGGCCGTTTCCGTCGCCGAGCGCGTACGCCCGCTGCCCGCCGGAGACGCTGTTGCTGCGTTCGAGGTCCGGGTATGCCGCTCGCAGCGCATCCAGGGTCGAACCGAGGCCGATGCCCGCGCTGGTCTTCGGCGTCGGGGACACCGCCTGGTCGAGACCAGAGGCGTCAGCCACCCGGATGCGCACCGCGGTCGTCGCGCTGCCGTCCCGCGCGACGGCGGTCACCGTCGGCTGGGCGCCGTCCGGCGTCGAGCCGGACTGCTTCGTCTCGAGTTCGTAGCCGATGCAGCCGTCTTCGTCGATGCTCTTCGAGAATCCCGGGACCGCGGACGTCTGCGCCTTCACGTCCCCGCCGATGGTGAGCGGGCCCATCCCCGCCCAGGTGACGAGCCAGGCCGACACGTTCGCCGGGTCGACCGGGATGGCGCTCGCGGTCTTCTGGGGCGCAGGCCTGGTCGGCGAGGCAGGGGAGGAGGTCTTCGCGGTGTCGGAGGCGGGCGTGCATCCGGTGAGTGCGGCGAGGACGACGGCGGCAGCCGCCGCGGCCGTGCCGAATCCTGTCGCGCGCATCCACGTCCCCCTGGTCCCTGATAAAGCATCAATATCGCATACGGCGGCCGTGTGCCGCCACCGCCCCGCGATCGGCTAGACTTGCTGATTGAACTTCGGCGAGGGATGCACGCGGTCACGCGCGCAGTCCGTAATCGACGCGGTGGAGCAGGGCTTCGCAGTCTTTCCTCACACGTCTTTCATCAGATCGATGCGTTCGAGTCGAACACAACCAGACACTGCGAGCAGCGCTCGCCCGACAGCCGGCCCCCGCCGGCATGGAGACAATCATGGCTGACGAGTCCAACAAGGTCGTTACCGAGGCACGCGAGAGCTTCGGCAAGGGCGCTGCGCGCAAGATCCGCGCGGCAGGCAAGATCCCCGCCGTCGTCTACGGACACGGCACCGACCCCATCCACGTGACGGTCCCGGCCCACCAGGTCGGCCTCCTGCTCCGCAAGGCGAACGCGGTCCTCGACCTCGACATCGCTGGCAAGAGCCAGCTCGTCCTCGTCAAGGACGTTCAGAAGGACCCGGTGCTGCAGATCATCGAGCACCTCGACCTCATCGTCATCCGCAGCGGCGAGAAGGTCTCCGTCGAGGTCCCCGTGCACGTCGAGGGCGACACCTACCCGGGCACCATCGCGATGCTCGACGTCCCGACGCTCCGCCTCGAGGTCGAAGCGACCCACATCCCGGAGCGCATCGTCCTCGATGTCACCGACGCGGAAGAGGGCACCCAGTTCCACGCGAAGGACTTCGTCCTCCCGAAGGGCGCCGCTCTGGCGGAAGACCCCGAGCTGCTCATCCTCAACGTCATCGTCCCCGCGTCCTCGCGTGCGGACGAAGAGGCCGACGCCGCTGTCGCAGAGGCCGCTTCCGCCGCATCGGCCGCTGCCGCTGCCGAGTCGGACGCCGAGTAACCAGCTCGATGGATTCACCCTGGCTCGTAGTCGGGCTCGGTAACCCCGGGCCCGGCTACGCCGCCACGCGTCACAACGTGGGGCAGATGGTGCTGGACGAGCTCGCCGAGCGCGGCCGTCTCACCTTCAAGTCGCACAAGACGAACGCCACGGTCGCCGAGGGGCGCATCGCCCCCGGCGGACCGCGGTACATCCTGGCCAAGCCGAACACGTTCATGAACGTGTCCGGCGGGCCGGTCGCGCAGTTGCTGCGCTTCTACTCCCTCGAACCGTCGCAGCTGATCGTCGTCCACGACGAGCTCGACATCCCGTTCGACACCCTCAAGCTCAAGTTCGGCGGAGGGCACGGCGGCCACAACGGCGTCCGCGACGTCATCTCCGCCATCGACACGGGCGACTTCACGCGCGTGCGCGTCGGCGTCGGCCGCCCGCCCGGCTCGTCCGCGGCCGCCGATCACGTCCTCAAAGGCTTCAGCAGCACCGAGAGGAAGACACTCCCGAATCTCGTCGCCGATGCGGCGGACGCGGTCGAGCAGATCGCGGCGGATGGTCTGACCGCCGCTCAGCTCCGGTTCCACACCGCTCGCTGAAATTAAAATGCAAGCATAGATATTCTTCGTCATCTCTTGTAATGTTCCGGGGGGTGCGAATCGCTGAGATTCGCGCGCCACGAAAGGACAAGGATGAAGAAACGTGTACGCGCCATCGTCGTGGCGGGGGTGCTGGGAGCGGCCATCGCGTTGAGCGGATGCACGCAGACCGACGAAACGGACCGCGGACTGCCGAAGGGGCTGCCGGACTCGATCAGCGTCGTCGACGGCACAGTGAGCAACGCAGTCACTTCGAAGGGCCAGTGGTCCTTCGACCTCGCCGTCGCCGATGAGGCCGCGCAGAAAGCGGCGGTCGCGGAACTCAAGGACAATGGCTTCACTCAAGTCGCATCGAGTTCCTCGACGCTGGTCAGGACGTACACGCTGACCAACAAGAAGGAGCACACGAAGGCATCTCTTGTGCTGAAGAAGGTGAACGGAAAGCCTGTCGTTTCCTTCACCGTCGTCACGACAAAGTGACGTTGAACGTCTGCCGTGCCGCCCGGGACGGGCGCGCACGGCCGGCGTTCAGCATCCACTGCACCGACGCCCAGCGCACCCGGATGCCATCCGCAGGATGGGCTCGTATGGTTCGGTCATGAAACTCTTCACCCGGGAGTGGGGAACCGGCACCAGGTACGCCGTCCTGGTGCACGGGGCGATGTCGGACTCGCGCAACTGGCGCAGGGTCGGACCGGCGCTCGCCGAGCTGGGCTACCACGTCGTCGCCGTCGACCTCCGTGGGCACGGCAGAAGCCCCCGCGCCATCGAGTACACGGCTGAGCTGCTCGCCCGGGATGTGGTCGAGACCGTTCCCGCGCATCCCGAGCTGGTCATCGGGCACTCGCTCGGCGGCCTCACCGTGAGCCTCGCGGTCGAGGAGCTGCAGCCGCAGCGGGTCGTCTACGTCGATCCGGCGTTCGGGCCGAACGTGCCGTGGTGGCAGCGCAAGCTCGCCCCGGCGTTCTTCCGCTCCCTGGCGAGCGCGACCGCCGAGCGGATCGCGAAGCGCAACCCGCGCTGGGACCCGCTCGACGTGGCGATAGAGCTGGAGACCCTGCGCGCCTTCGACCAGGGCGTGGTGCCGGTGCTGGTGGGCCGCGGTTCGCTGCGGGCGCCCGTGACGATGCAGGTGCCGTCGCTCGTCGTCCTGGCCGGGCGGTCGCAACTGGTGAGCCCGCGGGCGGCCGAGCGGCTGGGCGAGGCCGGATTCGTCGTGCGCACCGTGCGCGGGGCCGGTCACACCGTGCACCGCGACGACCACGCGGGGTTCATGCGGGCACTCGACGGCTGGGTCTAGCGGCTGGGTCCAGCTGGGTCCAGCAGCCGGATCCGCGCATCCCGCCCCGAGTGTCGGCGGGAGTCCGTAGACTTGGGCGAGTGATACTGCAGGGCTTGATCGCAGCGCTTTCGCGCGCCTCCACGTTCGATGACGCCCTGGCCTGCGCGGCCCGTGACGCCGACTTCTCTCTCACCGACGGGTTGCGGGCACCGCTGCTCGCCGGGTTGATGCAGCGCAGAGCTGCCGCAGGCGCATCCCAGGCCCTGCTCGTGATCACCGCCACCGGGCGCGAGTCCGAGTCCGTCCGCGGTGCGCTCGGCTGTGTGATGCCGGATGCGGAGATCGTCGAGTTCCCGGCCTGGGAGACCCTGCCGCACGAGCGTCTCAGCCCGAGCGCCGAGATCGTGGGCAAGCGGCTCACCGCCCTCCGCCGCCTCGCCGACTGGGATGCGGGGGACCGGTCGAGGCCGATCGTCCTGGTCGCCTCCGTGCGCGCCGCCCTGCAGCCCCTCGCGGACAACCTCACCGACTACGCGGCCGTCGACCTGGCGACCGGCGCACGGGGCTTCGACCTGTCCGGCCTCGCGATGCAGCTGGTCGACCTGGCGTACGCGCGCGTCGACATGGTCACCCGCCGCGGCGAGTTCGCCGTGCGCGGCGGCATCCTGGACGTCTTCCCGCCGAACGGCGACCACCCGTACCGCGTCGACTTCTTCGGGGACGAGGTGGACCAGATCCGCGCGTTCTCCGTGGCCGACCAGCGCTCGCTGCCCGAGCCCATCGCGTCCGTCTCGCTGCCGCCCAGCCGCGAGCTGCTGCTGAGCGAGTCCGTGCGCCAGCGCGCCAGGGAGATGGAGCACGAGTTCCCGAGCATGTCGGCGATGCTCGCCAAGATCGGCGAGGGCATCCCGGTCGAGGGCATGGAGTCGCTCGCGCCGGCGCTCGTCGACCGACTCGTGCCGCTCACGCACTACCTTCCGGATGGCGCGGCCGTTGCCGTGCTCTCGCCGGAGCGCGTCGCGAGCCGTGCCGTCAGCCTGGCCGAGACCAACCGCGAGTTCCTGTCGGCGGCGTGGAGCGCCGCCACCGTCGGCGCCGCCGCCCCGATCGACCTGGCCGCTGGAGACTTCCTCACCCTGCAGAAGCTGCGCGACTCCGTCACGTTCAGCAAGCCGGGAGAGAAGGCGCCGAACCACCCGTGGTGGACGATGAGCGGGTTCCAGGCAGACGAGGTCCTGCCGGAGGAGCGCGAGATCGAGGAGCACCTGCAGCTGCGGATCGCGGCGGAGGCCGTCCCGAGCTTCCAGGGCAACGTCACCGGCGCCATCGAGCACATCGGGGCCAGGCTGAAGGACGGCTGGACCGTCGCCATCGTCGCGGAGGGCGCCGGGCTCGTGGAGCGCGCGGCCGACGTGCTGTCAGAGGCCGAGCTGCCCGCCCGGCACGTCGAGGAGTTCCCCGCCGATCCTGAGCCCGGCATCGCCTATCTGCTGCGGGCAACGGTCGAGCACGGCTTCGAGGTCGGCGAGACCAAGCTGGCGCTGCTCAGCGAGAGCGAGTTCTACGGCAGGACGGTCGGCTACGACTCCCGCCAGGTGAAGAAGCTCGCCACCCGGCGCAAGAACGTGGTCGACCCTCTCGCGCTGAAGCCGGGCGACTACGTCGTGCACCAGACCCACGGCATCGGCCGGTTCGTCGAGCTGACCCAGCGCGAGGTGTCGAGCGGCGGCCGCAACGCGGTCAAGTCCAAGCGCGAATACCTCGTGCTCGAGTACGCGCCGTCGAAGCGCGGGTACCCGGGCGACAAACTCTTCGTGCCCACCGACCAGCTGGATCTGCTGACCCGGTATGTGGGCGGTGAGGCTCCCGCGCTCAGCAAGATGGGCGGAAGCGACTGGTCGGCGGCGAAGGGCCGCGCCCGCAAGGCGGTGCGCGACATCGCGGTCGAGCTGGTCAAGCTGTACTCCGCGCGGATGGCGAGCAAGGGCCACGCGTTCGGGCCGGACACCCCGTGGCAGCGCGAGCTGGAGGAGGCGTTCCCGTTCGCAGAGACGCACGACCAGTTGCAGACCATCGACGAGGTGAAGGCCGACATGGAGCGGCCCATCCCGATGGACAGGCTCATCTCGGGCGATGTCGGCTTCGGCAAGACCGAGATCGCGGTGCGTGCGGCGTTCAAGGCGGTCCAGGACGGCAAGCAGGTCGTGATGCTCGTGCCGACCACGCTGCTCGTGAAGCAGCACTTCGAGACGTTCCAGGAGCGCTTCGCCGGGTTCCCCATCCACCTGCGCGCCCTCAGCCGGTTCCAAACCGACAAGGAGGCGAAGGAGACGATCGACGGCATGGCGGACGGCACCGTGGATGTGGTCATCGGCACCCACAGGCTCCTCGCCGACAACATCGTGCTCAAAGACCTCGGCCTCGTCATCATCGACGAGGAGCAGCGGTTCGGCGTCGAGCACAAGGACGCGCTGAAGAAGCTCAAGACCAACGTGGACATCCTGGCGATGAGCGCGACGCCCATCCCGCGCACGCTGGAGATGGCGGTCACCGGCATCAGGGAGATGTCGACGCTGGCCACCCCTCCGGAGGACAGGCACCCCATCCTGACCTTCGTCGGGCCGTACTCGGACAAGCAGGTGGCCGCGGCCATCCGGCGCGAGCTGCTGCGCGAGGGCCAGGTGTTCTTCGTGCACAACCGGGTCGGCAGCATCACCAGCCAGGCGGCGAAGCTGGCCGAGCTGGTGCCGGAGGCGCGCATCGCGGTGGCGCACGGCAAGATGAACGAGCGGGCGCTCGAACAGGTGGTCGTCGACTTCTGGGAGCGCAAGTTCGACGTGCTCGTGTCGACCACGATCATCGAGACAGGCCTCGACATCGCCAACGCGAACACGATCATCATCGACCGCGCCGACAAGTACGGCCTGAGCCAGCTGCACCAGCTGCGCGGCCGCGTCGGCCGTGGCCGCGAGCGCGCGTACGCGTACTTCCTCTGGGACGAGAACAAACCGCTCAGCGAGACGGCACACGACAGGCTCTCGACCATCGCCGCCAACAACGATCTCGGCAGCGGGATGCAGGTGGCGCTGAAAGACCTGGAGATCCGCGGAGCGGGCAACCTGCTCGGCGGCGAGCAGTCCGGTCACATCGCCGGTGTCGGCTTCGACCTCTACCTGCGCATGATCGGCGAGGCGGTGAGCACGTTCCGCGGCGAGGTCGCGGAGGGGCAGACCGAGCTGCGGCTGGAGCTGCCGGTGGATGCGCACATCCCGGAGGAGTACGTGGACAGCGAGCGCCTGCGGCTGGAGGCGTACCAGAAGCTGTCGACGGCCAGCTCGCCCGCGGCGAAGGACGACCAGATCGACCAGGTGATCGAGGAGCTGACCGACCGGTACGGCGAGCCGCCGCTCGCGGTCTCGAACCTCATCGCGGTGTCCCGGCTGCGGCGTGCCGCCCAGCGGGCCGGCCTCGGCGAGGTGGTCGCGATGGGCTCCAACCTGCGGCTGGCCCCGGCGATCCTGCCGGACTCGCTGCAGGTGCGGTTGCAGCGCATGTACCCGGGCGCCAAGTACCACGCTGCGCCCAAGGTGGTCACGGTGCCGATGCCGCGCATCAACGGCGAGCCGCTCGACGACGCCGACCTGATCTCCTGGGTGGCGACGCTGCTCGGCGCGCTCTTCCCCGTGCCGGAGCCGGTGGCAGAGGCGGCGTCCTGAGCCCGGTCGCTCAGGGCTGCCGGCTCGGCTGCGGCTGCCGGTGCGGGTGCTGCGCGCGGTAGCGGCGCGCGAGCACGGTGACGCAGAAGCCGGCGGCGACGATGGAGACCGCCGAGCCCAGGAGGACGGCGAGCGTTCCCTCCGCCCTGACCAGCTCGTCGCCGGCGAACGCCAGCTCGTTCATCAGGAGCGACACGGTGAAGCCGATGCCGCCGAGCACGCCGATGGTCACCAGGCCGAACAGCGGGATCTTGGCGCGCTCGGCCTTGCTGCGGGTGAACGAGCCCAGCCAGCCGCCGAGCGTGATGCCGATCACCTTGCCCACCGGCAGGGCGACCAGGATGCCCCAGAACGCGGGCTGCAGTTGCGACGGCGACACCTGCGGGATCGCGACCAGGGCGGCCGAGAACGCGAACAGCGGCAGGATGAGGCCGTTCGACCACGGTTCGATGGCGTGCGTCACCCGTCCGGCCGGCCGGCGCGCCATCACCAGGCCGAGCGCGACACCGGCGATCGTCGCGTGCACCCCCGAGTCCCAGACGAGCCACCAGGCCAGGCAGGCGATCAGGACCATCAGCACGCCGACCGGCACGCGCATCCGGCCTTTCAGCAGGCGGCTGAGCAGGCCGAACGCGGCGACGGCGACCGCGGCCAGGACGAGTTCGACGAGGTTCGGGTCCGTGGTGAAGAACACCGCGATGATCACGATCGCGATGAGGTCGTCCAGCACGGCCAACGCGAGCAGGAACACCCGCAGCCGGTTGGGCAGGCCGCGACCGAACACGGCGAGCACCCCGAGGGCGAAGGCGATGTCGGTGGCGGTCGGGATCGGCCAGCCCTGTTCCAGGCCGCTGCCCGCGGTGAACGCGAGGTAGATCCCGGCGGGAACGATCACCCCGGCGACCGCAGCGATGGCGGGATGCACGGCCTTCTTCACGCTGTTCAGCTCGCCGGCCACCAGCTCGTGCTTCAACTCGACGGCGACGATGAAGAAGAAGATCGCCAGCAGGCCGTCGCTGATCCAGTGGCCGACGCTCATCCGGAGCCCGCCGATGCCGATGGAGGCGTGCTGCAGGTCGAGGAGTGCAGGACCTGCCGCGGTGTTCGCGAGCAGGAGGCCCAGCGCCGCGGCGCCCAGCAGGAGTCCAGCGGCTGTTCGCTCGGATCGGATGATGCTCATACGGTCTCGCCCATCTCGCGCTGTCTTCGCAGCGCGGTCGGATGCGGGAGCGGCGCGCTCGCGCCACCCGCCGACCAGACTTCCCGGCACACCAGTCGCCCAGTCTACCGGGCGGCAGGCGCCGGAGCCCGGAGGATGGGGGAGGATGGAGGAGGGCACGCAGTCGCACGCCCGCGATCGAGGAAGGCATCCACGATGACCGAGCTGAGCTTCTCTTCCGCTCCCGCGTCCGGCCAGGCGACCAAGCTGGACGAGCTGGTGGCCGTGATGGAGCGGTTGCGCGGCCCGGGTGGATGCCCGTGGGACGCCGACCAGACGCACGAGTCGCTCGTGCAGTACCTGATCGAGGAGACGTACGAGCTGGTCGAGGCGATCGAGACCGGCAACAGGGACGACCTGATCGAGGAGCTCGGCGACGTGCTCTACCAGGTGCTGTTCCACGCCGACATCGCCGCGCACACGCCCGGCGAGGACTTCGACATCCAGGATGTGGCCGCACAGATGACCGCGAAGATGGTCGGCAGGCACCCGCACGTGTTCGGTGGAGACCGCACGGCGGAGACCGCGGACGACGTCGTCGAGTTCTGGGACGACCTCAAGAAGCGGGAGAAGCCGTCGCGCACCAGCGTGCTCGACGGCATCCCGCAGGGAATGCCGTCGCTGGCGCTCGCCGACAAGCTGCTCGGCCGCGCGGAGAAGGTGGGGCTGCTGGATCTGCGCGAGGCCGGGGGAGTGCAGGTCGAGTCGGAGGACGAGCTGGGTCCGCTGCTGCTGGCCATCGTCGCGTCGGCCAAGGCGCAGGGGCTGGATGCGGAGCGCGCCCTCCGTTCGACGCTGCGCGACCTGCAGTCGGAGATCCGCGAACAGGAGCAGGATGCGGCGGACGCCGGAATCATCGGCCTGCCCACCGCATCCACCGACTGAGTGGCACCCGCGAGACGGTTAGGTTAGGCTTGCCTAAACCCCCTAGTCGTCTCGAAGGAGAAGCATGTTCGAGTCCGTTCCACGCCGCCGGTCGCGTGTCGCTGTGATCGCATCGGCGATCGTCGCGACCGCCGCCCTCATCCTCACCGGCTGCAGCGCCGGCACGCCCGGCGACGAGAGCAGCTCGACCAGCGCATCCGGTGCCTTCCCGGTCACGATCAAGAGCGCGCTCGGCCCCGTCACCATCGAGAAGAAGCCGGAGCGGGTCGCCGTCTGGGGCTGGGGAGCGGCCGACGTGGCGCTCGCCCTCGGCGTCGTTCCGGTCGCCATGCCGAAGATGACCTACGGCGGCAACGCGGACGGCGTGCTGCCCTGGGTGGCCGACAAACTGAAGGAGCTCAAGGCGAAGACGCCGCAGCTCATCGCGGGCGTCGACACCGGCGAGGTGCCGTTCGAGGAGTACGTGAAGGCGAAGCCGGACGTGATCCTCGCCCCGCTCTCCGGCCTCACCAAGGACGAGTACGCGAAGCTCAGCAAGATCGCCCCGGTGGTCGCCTACCCGAAGGTGCCGTGGGGCACCAGCTGGCAGGACCAGACCGACATCGTCGGCAAGGCGCTCGGCCTGTCCGCGGAGGCGACGGCGCTGAAGACCAAGACCGAGGACGACGTGGCGAAGCTCGCCGCGAAGTACCCGGTGCTGAAGGACAAGACGTTCGTCTACGCCGCCGCCAACGAGCCGGGCGTGATCAACGTCTACAAGGCGACGGACTCGCGCGTGCTGCTGCTCAACGAGCTCGGCCTGAAGAACTCGGCCAGCATCGACGCGCTCGACACGAAGAAGGACCCGGACAGCTTCTTCTTCCAGGTCAGCTACGAGAACCTCTCCAAAATCGACACCGACCTGCTGGTGATGTACTTCGACAAGCAGTCCGCCGTCGACACCTTCACGGCCGAGCCGCTGGTCGCCGCCATGCCCGCCGTCAAGGAAGGCCGCTTCGCGCCGATCGTCGGCGAGTCGTTCGTGATGGCGTCGAGCGCGCCCAGCGTGCTGAGCATCCCGTGGATGCTCGACCGCTACGTCCCGGAGCTCGCGGCAGCCGCCGAGAAGGTCAAGTAGCACAGGCGGATGGCCAGGAGCGTCACAGCGACGGCGGACGGCGGGCAGGGGATCGCGCACCAGGGGCGCACATCCACTGCCCGCCGGCGGCGTCGGCTGGCATACGGGTTCGGCGCGGCGGTCGTCGCCCTGCTGGTGGTGTGCATCCTGAGCCTGATGCTCGGCTCCAACCCGATCAATCCCGCCTCGGTGTTCAACGCCCTCCTGCACTACCGGAAGTCCGATGAGGCGTCGCTGATCGTGGTGGACAGCAGGCTGCCGCGCACCCTGCTCGGGCTGGGCGCCGGACTCGCGCTAGGGCTAGCGGGAACGGTGATGCAGGGGCTGTCCCGCAACCCGCTGGCCGACCCGGGCATCCTGGGGGTCAACTTCGGCGCGTCGCTCGCGGTCGTGGTCGCCATCGCCGTGTTCGGGATCACGACGCCCGGCGGCTACCTGTGGTTCGCCTTCGCCGGGGCGGCGCTCGCCTCGGTGGTCGTCTACGCGGTGGCGTCCGCCGGACGGGAGGGGGCGACCCCGATCAAGCTCGCCCTCGCGGGGGCGGCGGTCTCCGCAGCGCTCGGGTCGCTCATCACCGCGGTGCTCCTCACCAGCAGGGTGTCGCTCGATGCGCTGCGGTTCTGGCAGGTCGGCTCGCTCGCCGGCCGCAACTTCGGCGTGTTCTGGCAGGTGCTGCCGACCATCGTGATCGGAGCCGTCATCGCGCTCGCCCTGGGCCGCGCGCTCAACGGGCTCGCGCTCGGCGACGACGTCGCCCGCGGTCTCGGCCAGCGCGTCGGGCTGTCCAGGGGCTTCTCGGCCGTCGCCGTCGTGCTGCTCTGCGGCTCCGCCACGGCGGCCGTCGGGCCGATCGCGTTCGTCGGCCTGGTGATCCCGCACGTGGCCCGCTGGGTGGTCGGGGCCGACTACCGCTGGATCCTCGCGTTCTCCGCCGTGATCGCCCCGACGATGCTCATCGCCTGCGATGTGATCGGCCGGCTCGTCGCGTGGCCGGGCGAGCTGCAGGTGGGCGTCGTCACGGCGTTCGTCGGTGCCCCCGTGTTCATCGCGCTGGTGCGCCGTCGCAAGCTGGTGAGCCTGTGACCGTGGATGCGGCGCGGGCGGCCGGCGCCGACCGCCGCTCGCGCGCATCCCGGGTCGTCACCGTGTCCGTCGTGCTCGGCGTGCTCATCCTGCTGGTGTCCGCCGTGTCGCTGAGTCTCGGCGCCGCCGCCGTCGCGCCGGCCGACGTCCTCGCCGCGCTCGTCGGGCGGGCGGACAGGCTGACCCAGTTCGTGATCCTGGAGCTGCGGCTGCCGCGCCTGCTCGCCGCCGTGCTGGTGGGCGGCTGCCTCGGGCTCTCCGGAGCGCTCATCCAGTCCATTGCGCGCAACCCGCTGGCGAGCCCGGACATCATCGGCATCACGGCGAGCGCGAGCGCGACCGGCGCCATCGCACTGGTCTGGTTCGGGCTGACCGGCCTGGCGCTGTCCGGCACCGTCGTGGCGGGAACGCTGGTCGCCGCGCTGCTGATCTACCTGCTGGCCTGGCGTGGCGGCATCAGCGGCTACCGGTTCGTCCTGATCGGCATCGGCTTCGCCGCCGTCGCCGGTGGCGTCGTGTCCTACGTGCTCACCACCGCCGACCTCACGGATGTGCAGCAGGCGCTGGTCTGGCTCACCGGCAGCATCAACAGCGTCGACCCTGTCGCGCTGACCGTGCTCGCGGCGAGCGCCGTGGTGCTCGTGCCGTGCGCGCTGCTGCTCGGTCGCCCGCTCGCGGCGCTCGGCCTGGGCGACGACACCGCGGCGGCGGTCGGCGTGCGGGTGGAGCGGACGCGGCTGCTCGTGGTGCTGGTGGCCGTCGCACTCGCGGCGGTCGCGGTGTCCGTGGCTGGACCGATCGCGTTCGTCGCGTTCCTCTCGGCGCCCATCGCCCGGCGGCTGGTCGGACGCGGATCGCTCGCGCTGGTGCCGTCGGCGCTCGTCGGCGCGCTCGTGCTGGTGATCTCCGACATCGTGGCGCAGTTCGCTGTGCCGGACGTGGCGTTCCCGGTCGGCGTCGTCACCGGCATCGTCGGTGCACCGTATCTGCTGTGGCTCCTCACCAGGACCAACCGAATCGGCCGGGGAGGCTGAGCATGACCGACAACCATCACCTCGCCGCGCGCGAACTCACCCTGTCCTACGACGGCAGGGTGGTCGTCGACGGCCTCGACCTGGAGGTGCCGCCCGGCACGGTCACCGCGATCGTCGGACCGAACGCCTGCGGCAAGTCGACGCTGTTGCGCGGCCTGTCGCGGCTGCTGGCTCCCGCATCCGGGGCCGTGCTGCTGGACGGGACGGACATCCACTCGCTGCCGACCAAGCAGGTGGCGACGATGCTCGGCCTGCTGCCGCAGACGCCGACGGCGCCGGACGGGATCACCGTTGCCGACCTGGTCGGCCGCGGACGGTATCCGCACCAGGGCTGGTTCCGCCGCTGGACGGCGGAGGACGACGAGGCGGTCGCGTCCGCGATGGTGTCCACCGGGGTGGCCGACCTGGCCGCGCGGGCGATCGACGAACTCTCCGGCGGGCAGCGCCAGCGGGTGTGGATCGCGATGGCGCTCGCCCAGCAGACCGACATCCTGCTGCTCGACGAGCCCACCACGTTCCTCGACATCAGCCACCAGATCGACGTGCTCGACCTCCTGCTCGACCTCAACGCCGAGCGCGGGACCACCGTGGTCATGGTGCTGCACGACCTCAACCTGGCCGCGCGATACGCCGACCACCTGATCGCCATGCGCGCCGGAGCCATCGTGGCGGCGGGGACGCCGGCGGAGGTGGTCACGGCCGAGCTGGTGCGGGAGGTGTTCGGCGTCGACTCCGTCATCGCACCGGATCCGGTGACCGGCACGCCGCTCGTCGTCCCGCTCGGCAGGCACCACACGCTCGGGGAGTGACGGCGGCGGGGCGCTCTCGCGCATCCCGGTGACCGGCAGCGTGCCCGCTAGGCGCTGTCAGCCCGCCATTCGGGTGAGAGGTCCGCGATCCGCGGATTCGACTCTCCTGGATGGCTGACGGGCACGTTGTCGGCCTGTGTCTGACAGCGAGCATCTACCCGTGGTCGGACGGATGCGACTCATGTCAGGTCCATCGGGACACCACCGAAGTCGCAGGGCACGACCATGAGGGTGGCAACGCGCTCATCCTACGCCGGTCAGGAGATCGACGCGAAGAAGCTCCGGATGCGGTCGGCGGCGAGGTCGGGCTGCTCCAGGCCGAGGAAGTGGCCGCCCCGCGGCGCCACCTCGAACGAGCGCAGGTCGTCGGCCGCACGCTCGGCGAGCGACCGGGGGAACCCGTCCATCACCGGCTCCCTGCTGAGCAGCACGCCGAGCGGGGCGACGATGGGCGGCCGGGGCGGGTTCGCCTCGTAATCGAAGTACTGGCGGAACGAGGTGCCGATGCTCCCGGTAGCCCAGTAGAGCGTGGCGATGGTGAGCAGCGCATCCCGTGGCACCACGCTGTCGAGGTCGCCGTCGACCCAGTCGTGCCACTTGTCCG
This sequence comes from Leifsonia sp. NCR5, assembly GCF_002105485.1. Taxonomy (NCBI): domain Bacteria; kingdom Bacillati; phylum Actinomycetota; class Actinomycetes; order Micrococcales; family Microbacteriaceae; genus Leifsonia; species Leifsonia sp. NCR5. The sequence continues at coordinate 4,318 of NZ_NCSR01000012.1, read as the reverse complement.
CGATCCAGGCGAGCAGCCCGGCGGGGGAGTCGCCGAGGGCCGCGGCGATGGTGTCTGGACGGGTGGCCATGATCTCGCTGTACCCGCCGTCCGTCGCGTCGTACGCATCCACCGCCGCCAGGTATGCGCGCTCGTCGTCGCTCTGCGGTTCGTCGTCGGCGGGGAACGGCGCGTGGATGAGCTGCACGCCGATGAGGCGGTCGGCGTGCTCAGCGCCGAGCCAGGTCGCCGCTCCTCCGCCGATGTCTCCGCCGAACGCCGCGTACCGGTCGTAGCCGAGCACGGTCGTCATCAGCTCGTGCAGGTCGTCGGCGATGGCCTGCCTGGTCAGCGGCCGGTCGGGCAGCTCGGAGAAGACGAAGCCGGGCAGTGACGGCACGATCACGTCGAACGCGATCCGCGCATCCGATCCGGAGCCCGCAGGGTTGGCGAGGCGCTCGGCCAGCGGAAGGTACTCGGTGTACGCGCTCGGCCAGCCGTGCAGCAGCAGCAACGGGATGCGCGTCTCGGCCGATCCCGCGGCGGGCACCCGCACGAAGTGGATGCGGTGCCCTCCCACATCGGCGAGGTACTGGTCGTAGGCGTTCAGGCGCTCCTCCTGGGCCCGCCAGTCGAACGCCAGCCACGACTCCACCAGATCGTGCAGCACGGGGCCGCCCGCGCCGCCCTCCCACGGCGACGACCCGACCGGCTGCACGAAGCGGGTGGCCGTGAGCCGCGCACGCAGGTCGTCGAGGAGGTCGTCTGGAAGCTGGATGCGGAACTCGTCGATGCTCATCCCCGCCACGCTACATGGAAGAATCGTTCGCATGGCTTCTCCGATCACCCCGCCTCGTGGCATGCGCGACTTCCTCCCGGCAGACAAGGCCCGCAGGGAGCATGCGCTCGGCGTGATCAGGAAGAGCTTCGCAGCCCACGGGTTCGACGAGATCGAGACGCCGGTGGTGGAGGACGTCGCCCGGCTGCACTCCGGCCTCGGCGGCGACAACGAGAAGCTGGCGTTCAGCGTCCTCAAGCGCGGCCTGGACGCGGACGACCTGCAGGCCGCGATGGACTCGGGCGACCTCCTCAGCCTCACCGACCTGGGTCTCCGGTTCGACCTGACGGTCCCGCTCGCCCGCTTCTATGCGACGCACCGCGCGGAGCTGCCTCCGGTGTTCCGGTCGATCCAGATCGCGCCGGTCTGGCGCGCGGAGCGCCCGCAGAAGGGCAGGTACCGCCAGTTCGTGCAGTGCGACATCGACATCATCGGCGAGGCGGGCCAGCTGGCGGAGGTCGAGCTGATCACGGCGACCGCGGCGGCACTGGATGCGCTGGGCCTCGAGAACTGCACGATCCGGATCAACGACCGGCGCATCCTGAACGGGCTGCTTGAGTTCTGCGGTTTCGCGGAGGCGCGCTGGCCGCAGGTGCTGATCTCGATCGACAAGCTCGACAAGATCGGCGCGGAGGGCGTGGTGAAGGAGCTGAGCGCCGACGGTGCAGACTCCGCGGCGGTGCTCGGCGGCATCCTGGAGCAGCTGGAGCCGCACATCGCGGAGGGCGGCGTCGCCATGACCGTCGAGGCGATCACCGGCATCCTCCCGGACGGGATCGACACCGACGCCATCGCCGCCCTGGAATCGCTCGCGCACGCGCTCGACGCCCTGCCGTCCGGCGTCTCCCTGCGCTTCGACCCGACGCTGGTGCGCGGCATGGGGTACTACACCGGCACCATCTTCGAGATCGCGCACCCCGGCTCCGGCAGCTCGGTGGGCGGCGGCGGCCGCTACGACGGGATGATCGGACGCTTCCTCGGCACGCACGTGCCGGCCTGCGGGTTCTCGATCGGCTTCGAGCGCGTGGTCGACCTCATCGAGACCCCGGAAGACGCAGCGGCGGACTCCGTCGTGCTCGTCTACGACCAGACCGTGCCGCTGAACCGTCTGCTCGCCATCAAGGCGGAGCTGATCGCCTCCGGCCGCCGGGTGCGCCTCGACCGCCGTGCCAAGAACCTGAAGGCCGTGCTCGACCGTGCGGAGGCGTCCGGCTTCCGCTCCTTCGCGTTCGTGAACGCCGACACTCCGGATGCGGCGGCGCTGGAGCTCAAGCCGCTCGGCTGACCTCGGCGCGGCCGGGCCCCCGGTCCACCCCGGTGCACCCCGGTCGGTGCCGCACGCGGACGTCAGTAGACTGGCGAGCGGATCACCGCTGATTTAACCCACCCCCACACACATGTGAAACAAGGAGACTGTTGTGGCTCAGATCGAAGCTGTAGGCGCTCGCGAGATTCTCGACTCGCGCGGAAACCCGACCGTCGAGGTCGAGGTGCTTCTCGAAGACGGCACGGTCAGCCGTGCCGCCGTGCCGTCCGGCGCGTCGACCGGTGCGTTCGAGGCGTACGAGCTTCGTGACGGCGACAAGGACCGCTACCTCGGCAAGGGCGTGCAGAAGGCCGTCGACGCGGTTCTCGACGAGATCGGCCCGGCCATCGAGGGCTTCGAGGCCGCAGACCAGCGCCTCGTCGACTCCGCCATGATCGAGCTCGACGGCACGGAAAACAAGAAGCGCCTCGGCGCGAACGCCATCCTCGGCGTCTCTCTCGCCGTCGCCAAGGCCGCCGCCGACTCCGCAGACCTGCCGCTGTTCCGCTACATCGGCGGACCGAACGCGCACACCCTGCCCGTGCCCATGATGAACATCATCAACGGTGGAGCGCACGCGGACACCGGCGTCGACATCCAGGAGTTCATGGTCCTGCCGATCGGTGCGGAGACCTTCTCCGAGGCCCTCCGCTGGGGCGTCGAGACCTACCACTCGCTCAAGTCGCTGCTCAAGCAGCGCGGGCTCAGCACCGGCCTCGGCGACGAGGGCGGCTTCGCGCCCGAGCTCGAGCACAACCGTGCCGCCCTCGACCTCATCTCCGAGGCCATCCAGAACGCCGGCTTCACCGTCGGCCGCGACATCGCGCTCGGCCTCGACGTCGCCTCCACCGAGTTCTTCGAGAACGGCGTGTACCGCTTCGAGGGCCAGGACCGCACCGCAGCAGAGATGTCTGCGTACTACGCGGAGCTCGCCGCGAACTACCCGCTGGTCTCCATCGAGGACCCGCTGGCCGAGGACGACTGGGAGGGCTGGGCGCACCTCAACTCCGAGCTGGGCGGCAAGCTGCAGCTCGTCGGCGACGACCTGTTCGTCACCAACCCGAAGCGTCTCGCCAAGGGCATCGAGCTCAAGGCGGCCAACAGCATCCTGGTCAAGGTCAACCAGATCGGCACCCTGACCGAGACCCTGGATGCGGTCTCGCTGGCCCAGCGCAACGGCATGACCGCCGTGCTCTCCCACCGTTCGGGTGAGACGGAGGACACCACCATCGCCGACCTCGCCGTCGCCACGGACGCCGGCCAGATCAAGACCGGTGCCCCGGCCCGCTCCGAGCGCGTCGCCAAGTACAACCAGCTCCTCCGCATCGAGGAGGAGCTCGGCGAGGCAGCCGTCTACGCCGGCCGCAGCGCCTTCCCGCGCTTCACGGCGTAACAGCACGCGCACAAAGGCCCCCGGATCGCCGATCCGGGGGCCTTTCGCATCCCGCGGCGACCTCGCCGAACGGACCATCGGCAATCACGGGACGCGCGGCGGGGGAGCACAGGGAGCGCGCGGGTGGGTGGCTTACGATTGTCGAGCGGGGACCGTCGGCCCCGATCTTGGTCGTGTGCGTTGGGAGGGCTTGTGGTTGCGCCTCGTACACGCCGGGTCCCTGTCGCCATGTCGTCGGGATCGGCCACGGGACGCTGGCTGCGCGGGTTGCACTTCTCCGGCTTCTCGCTGGTGATGATGGGGCTCCTCATCCTCGCCGTCGTCGTGCTCGCGCCCACCGCGCAGAGCCTCATCTCGCAGCGGCAGCAGATCGCCGACCAGCAGAAGGCGGTGGATGCGCTGTCCGGCCAGGTCTCCGACCTCAAGGAGCAGCGCGCCCGCTGGAACGACCCCAGCTACATCAGGGCGCAGGCCCGCGACCGGCTCTACTACGTGATGCCCGGCGAGGTCAGCTACCTGGTGATCGACGACAGGCCCCCTGCGGCCCAGACCAAGGATGCGCCGGTCAGCTCGAAGCTGCAGAAGACCGAGACCGACTGGCTCGGCTCCCTGTTCGGCTCGTTCATGGGCGCCGGCCTCAGCGACGCGACACCGTCGCAGCTCGGCGGCACGGCCCCGGCGAGCACTCCCACCCCCACCTCGACCCCTGGCGGCAAGTGATGACCACCCCGCCCTTCGATGCAGTGACCGACTAGGACATCGCGACCGTGTCCGCCCAGCTCGGGCGGCCGGCGCGCAATGT
>NZ_NCSR01000011.1:0-144426 GCF_002105485.1 Leifsonia sp. NCR5 | reverse complement strand
GGGTCGGGTGGGGTGGTGGCGCCTGTCTCGGCTTCCGTCGCCGCGTCGGCCGCCGCGTCACCCGCGTCCGCTGGCGCGTCACCCGCGCCCGCTGGCGCGTCACCCGCGCCCCCACTCGCGCCCGCGATCGCGGTGATCGCGTTGCCGATCAGGTTGTCCAGGATGCGGCCGAAGTCGGTGGGGGAGAGGCCGACCAGGCCGTCGCCCGGTGGGGTCTTGCGCGGGTTGTAGTCGAAGTCGATCGAGATCGGCGGGGTGTTCTCTTCCGGGCTCGCGGCCAGGAGGCGGGCGCGGTCGATGGCGTCGGCCAGTTCATCCGTGAGGGTGCGCCAGTCGGTGCGGCCGCTCGCCGGGCCCGCCTCGATGCGCGACAGTTCGAGCAGGTTGTTCGCCAGCTGGCCGAGGCGGAGGGCGGTGCTGCGGGAGGAGCGGATGTCCGCGAGCAGTGCCTCCGCGTCTCCGGCATCCAGCTCCGCGAGTTCCAGCTGGCCGCGGAGGACAGCAAGTGGCGTTCGCAGCTCGTGGCTGGCGTCGGACACCATCTGGCGTTCGCGTTCCGCCGACGCGCGCAGCCTGCGGATGAGTTCGTTCAGCGTCCCGGCGAGTTCGGCCAGCTCGTCGCGAGCCGGGTTCACCGTCAGCAGGCCCGTCGACTGCACATCGGCGATGCGTTCCGCCTGCTCCCGCATCCGGCTCACCGGGCGCAGTGCTGCACGCGTCAGCAGCCAGGATGCCGCGCCGAAGCCGATCACCAGCAGCACGGCGCCGATCGCGAGGGCGCCGGTGAGCCTGTCCAGGATGAGGTCGGTGGTCTCGTTGTTGCGGGCGGCGACCACGTGCATCACGCCGTTCCTGGTGGAGACCGCGCGCACCAGCACCAGATACTGGTCGTCGCCGACTTTGACGCTCGTCGCCTGCTCGCCCAGCCGCAGCAGCCCGCCGATGTCGGCCTCCAGCGAGCCGGGGAGAGTGGATGCGAGCACCGCGCCCGACGCGTCGACGATCGCGAGCTCCTGGCCGCCTCCCGGCAGATCGAACGGGCCGGACGGGTTGTTGCCGAGAGCCGCGGCGGGCGCGGCGACGTCGTTGTCGAGGAGGGTGACCGTGGCGTTGTGCAGGATGGAGGCGACGCCGAAGCGCACCACCTCGACAGCGACCAGGCCGAACAGGGTCGCCACGATGAGACTGCCGATGGTGATGCGGGCAGTGATCGAGAGGCGTCTGAGACGGTTCATGGGCTGGTCACGCGCGATCCGCGCATCCGAAGCCGGAGCCGGAACCCGGAACAGCGCCGACCGCCGCGCGCGTCACGGGGTCGGGACCTCGGCGTTCTTGGCGTCCAGCCGGTATCCGCGGCCGCGCTCGGTGACGATGGCGAGCCCGGCGCCGGCCAGTTCCAGCTTCTTGCGCAGGTAGGACACGTACTGGTCGATGACGTTCGTGCCGATGTTCTCCGTGGTGCCCCACACTGTCTCGAGGATGTCGGAGCGGGCGAGCGTCTTGTCCGGGTTCGTGGCGAACAGGCGCAGCAGCGTGAACTCGCGGCGGCTGAGCGGCATCTCGTGGCCGGACACCAGGGCGCGGTGCTCGTGCGAGTCGATGGTGAGGCGTCCGACCGTCACCTGGGGGCGCATCCCGGACGGCTCGCGCCGCAGCAGGGCGCGCACCCGCGCGGCGAGCTCGGCGAACGCGAACGGCTTGGTGAGGTAGTCGTCCGCTCCCGAATCCAGGCCGTGAACGCGGTCCTCGATGGCGTCCCGTGCGGTGAGCAGCAGGATCGGCATCGGGTTGGCGGCCTCGCGAATGTGGCGGCACAGCTCGAAGCCGCTCATCCCCGGCAGCATCACGTCGATCGCGGCGGCGGAATAGCCTTCGGCGCGCAGGGCGATGAGCGCGTCGACGCCGTTCGTGACCAGGGTCACGTCGTAGCCTTCGGCCGTGAGACCGCGTTCGACGAGGCCTCCCATGTCGGGATCGTCTTCGACAACGAGCAGCTTCATGCTGACATCGTGCCACCGATTCCCGTGGTCGTGCTCCGATGGCGGCGGATCGGGTGTGGCGTTTCCTGTAGGTTCTCGCAGGTCGTCACGGAAATCCGGATGCGCATCAGCGCTCGACGACGGCGCGAAGCCCTTCCAGGGTGGAGGCCCAGTTGGTGCTCATGCGGTCGGCTTCCGCGCGGTCGGCGCATCCACTCTGGGTGATGGTGACGCGGGTGTCGTCGCCGTCGGAGCCCAGGGTGTACGCGACGTCCTGGTAGCTCTCCGGCACGTCCGGCTTGCCGCTGAGCGGACTGTAATAGCTGCTCACCAGGCGTTCGCCCGGCACGAATTCCAGGATGGTGCCGTGATCCTCGTATGGTTTCCCTTCCCACTCCCCGCGGTAGACGATGGGGCTGCCGACCGTCCACTCGGACTCGACGCGCGTGCCGTAGAGGTACTGCGCGATGAGGTCGGGGTCGGTGATGGCGTGCCAGACCGCATCCCGGTCGGCGTGGATGAGGGCGGTGGCCTCTGCTGTCTCGCTCATCTCACCATCGTGCGCTTCGGAGGCGCGGATGGCTTGAAGAAATGCGACGCGTGCCGGTCAGGCGTTGCCGCGGCTGATCAGACGGGAGAGCACGATCGCGGAGCGCGTGTGGTCCACGTTCGGCGCGAGCCGCACCTTCTCGAGCGCCGCTTCCAGGCTCGGGATGTCCCGCGACCGGATGTGCACGATGGCGTCCGCGCTGCCCGTGACGGTTCCCGCATCCACCACCTCCGGCACGGCGGAGAGGATGCGCAGCAGCTCGTCGGGCGCGACCGTCCCCCGGCAGAACAGTTCGACGTACGCCTCGGTGCTCATCCCGTCGATCGCCGGGTCGACCTGGATGGTGAAACCGCGGATCACGCCGTCGGAGACCAGACGGTCGACCCTGCGCTTCACCGCGGACGCGGACAGTCCGACCACGGAGCCGATATCTCCGTATCCGGCGCGGGCATTCTGGCGGAGCAGGTCGAGGATGCTGCGATCGAGGTTGTCCACGAGCGCTAGCATACGGTGGATCGTTGCGTGAGCGCCTGGTGTTACGCGGAATCGTTGCGCGGGCTGTATAACGATCTGCTCTCGCCGAACAGGCACGCAAACATTCTGCGCGGCGAGGCCCGATCCTGGCGATTACGTGCGTCCGAACGCATCCATTCGCCGACAATCGTGTGTGACACTATCCCCATGTCGATCACCCACGAAGACGCTGAGCCGCGGACGGACCGGCCGGCGCGGATCCCGACGCGGCGGTCGGTGCTGATGTGCCGTCCCGAGCATTTCGTGGTCGTCTACCGGATCAACCCGTGGATGGACCCCGCCCTGCCGACCGATACGTCGCTGGCCGTGCAGCAGTGGGATGTGCTCTACCGCACCTACGTCGACCTCGGCTACGACGTGCAGCTGATCGAGCCGATCGAAGGGCTGCCGGACATGGTCTACGCGGCCAACGGCGGGTTCGTGGTCGACAACGTGGCGTACGGCGCGAGCTTCACATACCCGGAGCGGCAGCCGGAAGGCCCGGCATACATGGATTGGTTCCGCAGCCACGGGTTCGAGGTCGCTGAGCCGCGCAGCGTCAACGAGGGGGAAGGCGACTTCCTCCTCGTCGGCGACACGATCCTCGCGGGCACCGGCTTCCGCAGCACCGACGCCAGTCACGGCGAGCTCGCCGAGCTGTACGGGCGCGAGGTGGTCTCGCTGCGGCTGATCGACCCGAACTTCTACCACCTGGACACGGCGCTCTCCGTGCTCGACGGCACGCCGGGACAGGAGCACATCGCCTATCTGCCGTCCGCGTTCGACGACGCCAGCAGGGCCGTCATCGCCGAGCGGTTCCCCGACGCGATCGTCGTCAACGACGAGGACGCCGCCGTGCTCGGACTCAACTCGTTCTCCGACGGATACAACGTGGTGATCGCATCCAGGGCCGTCGATTTCGAGCGGCAGCTGCGCGAGCACGGATACAACCCGATCGGCGTCGACCTCTCCGAGCTGCTGCTCGGCGGCGGCGGCGTCAAGTGCTGCACCCTCGAACTGCGACGCTGAAAGGACAGCGCATGAACGACACAGACACGGTCGCACCCGCGGACACGACCGGCGCCGACACCGTCGCCCAGGCGGACACCGTCGCCCACCGCATCCACCCCAGCACCGTCGCCCCGACCGAGCGCCAGGCCGAGGCGATCGAGCGGGAAGAGGAGCACACGGCGCACAACTACCATCCACTGCCCGTCGTGGTCGCGGAGGGGGACGGCGCCTGGGTCACGGACGTGGACGGCCGGCGCTACCTGGACTGCCTCGCCGCATACTCGGCCGTGAACTTCGGCCACTCCAACCCCGTGCTGCTGGATGCGGCGCGGGCCCAGCTCGACCGCATCACGCTGACGAGCCGCGCGTTCCACAACGACCAGCTCGGCCCGTTCGTGGAGGCGCTCGCCGCGCTCGCGGGCAAAGACATGGTGCTGCCGATGAACACGGGAGCCGAGGCCGTCGAGTCCGGCATCAAGGTGGCGCGCGCGTGGGGGTACCGCGTGAAGGGTGTGCAGGACGGACGGGCGAACATCATCGTGATGGCCGGCAACTTCCACGGGCGCACGACCACGATCATCAGCTTCTCCGACGATCCGGATGCGCGTGACGGGTTCGGCCCGTACACGCCAGGATTCCGCACGGTACCGTACGGCGACGCCGCCGCGGTCGCGGAGGCCATCGACGACGACACCGTCGCCGTGCTCGTCGAACCGATCCAGGGCGAGGCCGGCATCGTCGTGCCGCCCGCCTCCTTCCTTCCCGAACTGCGCGCGCTCTGCGACGAACGACGCGTGCTCCTGATCGCGGACGAGATCCAGTCCGGCCTCGGCCGCACCGGTGCGACGTTCGCGTGCGACCTGGTGGGAGTGGTACCCGACCTCTACCTCCTGGGCAAGGCGCTCGGCGGCGGTATCGTGCCGGTCTCCGCTGTCGTCGGCAACCGTGATGTGCTCGGGGTGCTGAACCCCGGGGAGCACGGGTCGACGTTCGGTGGGAACCCGCTCGCTGCCGCCGTCGGGCGGGCCGTGGTCGGGATGCTCGCGACCGGCGAACCGCAGGAGCGCGCCGCGCTGCTCGGCAAGCGCCTGCACGCCGGGCTCTCGCGGCTGGTCGGGCACGGCGTGCTCGCGGTGCGCGGGGCTGGGTTGTGGGCCGGGATCGACATCGATCCGGCGCTCGCGACGGGCAGGGAGGTCTGCGAACTGCTGATGGAGCGCGGGCTGCTGGCGAAGGACACGCACGGGTCGACCATCCGGTTGGCGCCCCCGATCGTGGTGGATCCCGCCGACCTGGACTGGGCGGTCGACCAGCTCGAGGCGGTGCTGCAGGAGTTGTCCACCCGCTGACGGCTTTCGCCTGTGAGCGCAGGAGTTATCCACAGCTTCAGGTTTTTTCGTCGCGCAGTGTGCTCCCGAGTGGAAGCATGGGCGCCATGAGTGATCCGAGCACACAGGCGACGGCGCCTGAACGGCCAGACGGCGGCAAGACGTTCTTCGGGCAACCCCGCTCGCTCGCGAACATCTTCGGCGTCGAGATGTGGGAGCGCTTCTCGTTCTACGGGATGCAGGGCATCCTGCTCATCTACCTCTATCACTCCGTCGCCGACGGCGGCCTCGGCATCGACCAGGCCACGGCCGCCGGCATCGTCGGCGCGTACGGAGGGGCGGTGTACCTCTCGACGATCCTCGGCGCGTGGCTCGCCGACCGGATGTTCGGGTCGGAACGCGTGCTGTTCTGGAGCGCCGTGGTCATCATGGCCGGGCACATCTCGCTCGCCCTGCTGCCGGGTGTGTCCGGCGTGATCGTGGGCCTTCTGCTGGTGGCGCTCGGCAGTGGCGGGCTGAAGGCGAACGCCACCCGCATCGTCGGCACGCTCTACTCGGAGCACGACTCGCGCAGGGACGCCGGGTTCTCGATCTTCTACCTCGGCATCAACCTCGGCGCGTTCTTCGGGCCGCTCCTCACCGGGCTGCTGCAGACCGAGCTAGGCTTCCACTGGGGTTTCGGGCTGGCGGCGGTCGGCATGGCGATCGGGCTCATCCAGTACTCCTTCGGGCGCAAGCGGCTGCCGGAGGAGGCGCACGACGTGCCCAACCCGCTGCCGGCATCCCGTCGCCCGCTCGTCATCGGGATCGCGGTGGCCGGGGTGATCGTGGTGGTCGCGCTGGTGCTCCTCGGCGTGATCACGGCGCAGAACCTGGCGCTCATCGTGATCGGCGTGGTGATCGTCGCCGCCATCGCGTACTTCACGCTGCTGCTCACGTCGAAGCTGGTGAACGCGGAGGAGCGCAGCAGGATCGTCGCGTTCATCCCGCTGTTCATCACGAACGCGGCGTTCTGGTCTCTGTACCAGCAGCAGTTCACGGTGATTACGATCTACTCGGACAAGCGACTCGACCGCAACCTGTTCGGCTGGGACTTCCCGGTCTCCTGGGTGCAGTCGATCAACCCGATCTTCGTCATCGTCCTGTCCGGTGTCTTCGCGGCGATCTGGACGAAGTGGGGAGACAAGCAGCCGTCGACGCCGCTCAAGTTCGCGGCGGGCACGGTGGTGATGGGGCTGGCGTTCTGGCTGTTCCTGTTCTGGGCGGGCGGCGGAGAGAACAGCACGCCGCTGCTGGCCGTGGTGGGCATCCTGCTCGTGTTCACGGTCGCGGAGTTGCTGATCTCGCCGGTCGGGCTGTCCGCCTCCACGAAGCTGGCGCCGCACGCGTTCGGTGCGCAGATGGTGGCGCTCTACTTCCTGTCCGTCGCGCTCGGCACCGCGATGGCCGGCCAGCTCGCGAAGCTGTACTCGCCGGCGACGGAGGGCGTCTACTTCGGGATCATCGGGGCGGTGGCCATCGCGATCGGCGTAGTGCTGGCCGTGATGAGCCCGTGGGTGCTGAAGATGATGCGCGGCGTGCGGTGAGGCAGCAGACTGGTCGCATGGCCGAGTTGCTCGAACTGTGCAGGGTGGACAAGCTGATCCCGGATTCGGGCAGCATCGGGGTGACCGCGATCGACAAGCGACCCGTCGCCGGTTCGCTGCGGGTGCGACCGTATGGGCTCTACGGAGACGTGCAGGCCGACCGCAAGCATCACGGCGGCCTCAGCAAGGCGCTTTACGCGTATGCGCAGGAGGACGCGGAGTACTGGGCGGATGCGCTCGGGCGCGACATCCCTGCCGGGCTGTTCGGCGAGAACCTCCGAACGGCGGGCCTCGACGTCAACGGCGCCGAGATCGGCGAGCGGTGGAGGATCGGCGACGAGCTGGTGGTCGAGGTGACCTGTCCGCGCGAGCCCTGCGCGACGTTCCAGCGGCGCATGGGGGAGCGGCAGTGGGTCAAACGCTTCACCGAGGTGGGGCTGCCCGGCGCATACCTGGGCATCGTCAAGTCCGGGAGCATCGGCGCGGGCGACAGCATCGAGGTCGTGTCGCGGCCGGGACACGGAGTGACCGTCGCCTCCTGGTTCACCTCCGCCGACGCCGACCAGGTGGATGCGCTCGAAGCGGCAGAGCGCGCGGGGAGCGTGACGCTCGTGCCTGAGATGGTGGTGGCGATGCGGAAGATCGCTGCGCGGGTGAGGGTGTGAGCGACGAGGGAGAGGCGGCCGAGGTGGTCGAGGTGCCGCAGGCGGAAGGGGCGACCGGAGTGACTGAGATTGTCGAGGCGTGGGCGAGCGAGTCGACGCTGCTGGCGTTCGACGGGCGCATCCTGGAGGTGTTCGGCTTCCCGGACGTTCAGAGGATGCACATCGCGTTCCGTCCGACGATCACGGTCGGCACGAAGATGGTGTCCATCGCACCGACCCAGGGCGGCAAGCTCAGCTTCTTCTACGATGCGGCGCGCGCCGACGAGATCGCCGCCTTCGCGGTGCACGTGCACGCGGCGCACGCAGCGCACGCGTGATCGGCATGGGCTGACGGTGCTCAGGCCCGCGGCGCGTATTCCGCGGCGAGCAGGCCCAGGATGACCTCGTCGATGAACTCGCCGAGCACCCACGCAGACGCGCGGGTCGTTCCCTCACGGACGTAGCCGTTGCTCTCCGCCGCCCGCAGCATGGCCGTGTTGTCCGCCAGCGTCTCGATCTGCAGCCGGTGCAGTCCGCGCACCACGAAACCGTAGTGCGTGAGCACCGCCACCACGTCTGTGCCGTAGCCGTGCCCGCGCGCCGCGGGGGTCAGGCCCAGCCCGATGTGGGCGAAGCGGTTGTGCGTGTCGATGCCCCAGAGGGTGGCAGCGCCGATCAGCGTTCCTCCGGCCAATTCGACGATCGAGAACCGCACCACATCGTCGTCGGACGTGCCCGCCTTCAGTCGGGGGTCGTCCGAACCGGGAGAGATCGGACGCCACGGGCTGCCCTCCGCGTGGGAGCCGACGACGACGTCGTCCCACATCTCCTTCAGCAAGATCGGGATGTCCTCTTCGTGCCGGGCCCTCAGTCCCACCGTGCTGCCAGTAAGCATGGGTCATTCCTAGCCGATCGTCCCGCGCGGCGGCAACCATCAGTGGATGCGGTCAAGCCGCCCCCGATTCAGTCGTACCATTGCTGAATGGAACTCCGGCAGCTCGAGCACTTCGTCACGGTGGCGGAGGAACGACACTTCACACGCGCGGCGGAACTGCTGCAGATCTCGCAGTCCGGACTGTCCGCGTCCATCCGGTCGCTTGAGCAGGAGCTCGGCACCTCCCTGTTCATCCGCAGCACGCGTCGCGTGGAGCTGACCACCGCAGGACAAGCGCTGCTCGCCGACTCCGTACGCACGCTCGCCAGCGCGGCAGCGGCCCGCAACGCCGTCGCCGCCGTGCGCGGCCTGGTGCGCGGCCGTCTCACCATCGGAGCTGAGCCGTGCCTCGGCTCGGTCGACCTCCCCGCCGAGCTCGCGTCGTTCCGCACGGCCAACCCCGGCGTGGAGGTGCGGCTGCGCTACTCCGGATCCGTCGAGCTGGTGGATGCGGTCGCCGGGGGCCGCGTCGACGTCGCCCTGGTCGTCGACACCGGCCACACGCCCGCCGGTGTGCAGCTGCGACAGCTGAGCACTCAGGAGATGCTGGTGCTCTGCCACCCCGACCACCGGTTCGCGGCCGAGTCGAGCATCCCGTTGGAGAGTCTGCGCGGAGAGGCGCTGATCGGTTTCCAGGAAGGCTGGGGTGCGCAGGCGCTCGCGCGGCGGGCGTTCGCTGCTGCCGGGTTCGACTACCGGGCGGCGATGGAGGTCAACGACGTGCATCCGCTGCTCGACCTGGTGGGCTACAACCTCGGCGTCGCGATCGTGCCCGCGAGCTTCGCTCGCAAACGTCCGGAGCAGCTGAAGGCGGTCGGGCTGCGCGGCGACGTTCCGGCCTGGAACGTGGCGGTGGCGGTGGCCGAAGAGCCCAGCCCGGCGGCCGGCGCTTTCCTGCGGCAGTTGCAGCCGGTCGGAGCCGCCGCGTAAACGCAGCACTCGAGCCCGACGCCACTCGCCGGTGACACCGAGGTGTCGCGAATGACGCCGGACCCGAATGTGCCGCGCGGGTCACGCGGCGCGGGTCAGGCGACGTCGAGCGCCGCCAGCTCCTCGGGTGTGAGGGTCAGGTCGGCCGCCGTCGCCGAGTCACGGATCGACTCCGGGCGGGATGCTCCGGGGATCGGGATGACGTGCGGGCTCTTGGCGAGATGCCAGGCGAGCGCGACGACCTGCGGGCTGACGCCACGCGCATCCGCCACCTGCTGGAACGGCGCGAACCGGTCGCCGAGCGCCGCGGCGGACGTGATGCCGCCGAGCGGGCTCCACGGCAGGAACGCGATGCCCAGCTCGTCGGCCAACTCCAGTTCGGGCTCGCTCGACCGGAAGGCCGGCGAGAACTGGTTCTGCACCGACGCGAGACGGCCGCCGAGGATCTCCTGCGCCTGACGGATCTGCTCGGGGTTCGCGTTCGAGATCCCGGCGAGGCGGATCACGCCGTCGTCGAGCAGGTCGCGGATCGCGCCGACCGAGTCCTCGTACGGCACCTCGGGGTCCGGACGGTGGAACTGGTACAGCCCGATCGCGTCGCCGCCGAGCCGCGCGAGCGACGCCTTCGCGGCCTCCTTGATGTACTCCGGGCGGCCGTCGACGTACCAGCTGCCGTCGCCGGGACGGAGGTGGCCGCCCTTGGTGGCGATCAGAACAGTGGATGCGTCCCCGCCCCAGCTGCGCACGGCACCGGCGATCAGCGACTCGTTGTGACCGACCTCGTCGGCGTGCAGATGGTATGCGTCCGCCGTGTCGATGAAGGTGACGCCCGCGTCGAGCGCGGCGTGGATGGTGGCGATGGAGCGGTCCTCGTCCGGGCGGCCCTCGATCGACATGGGCATGCCGCCCAGGCCGATCGCGCTCACCTCGACGTCGGCGATTCTGCGTGTTCTCACCAGGCGTAGTCCTCCGGTGCTGTCTTGTGGCCAGGGAAGATCTCGTCGAGGCGCGCAAGTGCGGCCTCGTCGAGGGTGACGTCGACGGCACGGACCGCCGCATCCAGTTGCTCCATCGTGCGCGGCCCGATGATCGGCGCCGTCACGGCCGGCTGCGCGAGCAGCCAGGCGAGCGCGATGTCTCCCGGCTCGTGGCCGAGCTCGTCGGCGAACGCCTCGTACGCCTCCACAGCATCCCGGTGCTTCTCGAGGGTCTCCGCGGCGCGCCCTTCCAGGCGGCGCTTGCCCTCGTTCTGCTTGCGCACGACCCCGCCGAGGAGGCCACCGTGAAGCGGCGACCAGGCGATGACGCCCACACCGTTCGCCTGAGCGGCCGGCAGCACTTCGAGCTCCACCTGACGGGTCAGGAGGTTGTAGATCGACTGCTCGCTGACCAGGCCGGTGTAGTTGCGCTTGCGGGCCTCCGCCTGCGCGGTGGCGATGTGCCAGCCGGCGAAGTTGCTCGAACCCGCGTACAGGATCTTGCCCTGCGCGACGGCGACCTCCATCGCCTGCCAGATCTCGTCCCACGGGGTGTCCCTGTCGACGTGGTGGAACTGGTAGATGTCGATGTAGTCCGTCTTCAGCCTGCTGAGGCTGGCGTCCAGCGCGCGCCGGATGTTCAGGGCGGACAGCTTGCCGTCGTTGGGCCAGTCGCCCATGTCGCCGTAGAGCTTGGTGGCCAGCACCGTGCGCTCACGGCGGCCGTCACCCTTCGCGAACCAGTCGCCGATGATCGACTCCGTCGCGCCCTTGCCGCGGTGCTGCCCGTAGACGTTGGCCGTGTCGAAATAGTTGATGCCGTACCCGTGCGCAGCATCCATGATGGCGAACGAGTCGTCCTCGCTGGTCTGCGGACCGAAGTTCATCGTGCCGAGTGCGAGTCGAGAGACTTTCAGGCCGGACCGGCCCAGATGTGTGTACTCCATACCGTCAGCATCCGCCCGCCCGAGTCAGCTGTCCAACAGGAGATGTGGATGACATTGTGCAGGGTGGCAACTGAATGGATGCGCCTCCCGGGCGACGGTGCGAAGCTGAGCGCATGCAGCTCCTCACCGACGGCGTCTACCGCCTGCAGAAGGCCACCGGCGCCAACGCGTACCTCGTCGACACCGGAGACGCCGCTGTCGTCATCGACACCGGAACCCCGGGCGGTGCGGCGAAACTGGCCGCCGAGCTCCGCGAGGCGCGCGGCCTGCCGCCGGTGACGGACATCGTCCTCACGCACTACGACCCCGACCACGCCGGATCGGCCGCCGCGCTGCAGCGCGAGACGGGCGCCCGGGTCTGGATCGGCCGCGCCGACGCCGCCGTGCTGCGCGGAGAGACGCCGCCGTCGACCGGCTTCCGGAGGTTCCTCGGCCGCGTCTACCCGAAGACCGAGGTGCCGGCCGACCTGCACGAACTCCCGGATGCTGCCGAGACGGAGATCCTGCCCGGCCTCGTCGCCATCCCCGCTCCCGGGCACACCGACGGCCACGTCGTCGTGGAGTGGCGGGGCGTGATCTTCGCCGGGGATGCCGTGCGCGTCTCGAAGGGCAGGCTCGTGCAGATGCCGCGGCTGCTGATCAGCGACAAAGCGCAGGCGCTGGCGACGACCGAGCTGATCGCATCCCGTCGCCCGCGGCTGGTGTGCCCGGGGCACGGAGCCCCGGACCGGTTGGCCTAGCGGCTGAGCGCCGCCTCCAGCTCCGGGTCCGTCGGCTCCACCAGGTGGGAACCGTCGGGGAAGACGATGACCGGGATGTTCGTGCGGCCGCTGATCGAGAGGGCAACGTCGGCCTTCTCCGGGGTCGCGACCAGGTCGACGTAGTCGTAGTCGGCGCCGAGGCGGTCGAGGAGGGCCTTCGAGCGGATGCAGTCGCGGCACCAGTCGGCGCCGAACATGGTCACTTTTTCGTAGGTTTCAGCGGAAGTCATTCATCGAGCCTAAGCGCTTCCGGCTGGGAGCCGTCCACGAGGCGGGTCGCGCGCATCCGGCTGGGCTCGATGATGGCGGCGTTGGCGCCGTCGACCTCGCGGGCCCACGCCTCCGCCGCCTCCGGGGTGCGGCCGTGGCGGGTGTGCCGGTCGATCAGTCTCGCGAGCCGCACGTCCTCCGGCGTCGACACGAACCAGCTCTCCGCCAGCAGGCTCGGGATGCGCGACCACGGCTCGGCGTCGGCCAGCAGGTAGTTGCCCTCCACAACCACCAGCCGCGTCTCCGGCTCGATGGCGATGGAGGCGGCGACCGGCTCGTCCACGGCGCGCTCGAACGCCGGCACGTAGACGGTGTGCGTCTGCTCGGCGGCGACCCGGTGGAGGGTGGCGACGAAACCCCAGGCGTCGAACGTGTCGATCGCGCCCTTGCGGTCGTGGCGGCCCAGCGCATCCAGGGTCGTGTTGGCCAGGTGGAAGCCGTCCATCGGGAGGTGCGCGGCGAGCGGGCGGCCGCCCGCGCGCTCGTTCACCCGCTCGACGATGGTGCGGGCCAGCGTCGTCTTGCCTGAGCCGGGGCTGCCGGCGATCCCGAGCAGCACGCGGCCGCCCTGTGCTGCCAGCAGCAGCTCTTCCGCCCGTGCTGCTCCGGCTTCGCTCATCCCCTTATTCTCGGGCATCGAGGCCGGTGCGCGGTGCGCGGTGCGCGAGCGCGTGCGCGGTGAACGTCAGGAGTACTCGGGCGGCGCGGTGCGGTAGCGCCAGGCGAGCTCGTTGTCCCGGGCGAAACGGGAGAGCGTGTGCGCGGGCGGGAGCAGGTCTCCGGTGAAGGCTTCCAGCGAGGCGAGGAGCGCGTCGGCGGTGGCGGGGGTCGGATCGGCGAGTACGGCCGTGAGCAGGGCGTCGAAACCGTCGGGCTTGCTGTCCAGCCCGGCGACGAGCTTCGTCAGGTATTTGGGGCCGGGGAACGCGACGCGGTTGGCCGCGAGCAGCGCCCGCGCGGCCGAGGTGACGAGGTGCACGGACGCGTGCCGCAACAGCAGCTGATCGCCGCTCGCGGCCGCCTGCTGCAGGAAATACCCTCCGTACAGCCTGGCCTGCGCGAGGAACGACGCCACCTTGGCGTCCCACTCGGCCTCAGGGAGGGACGACGGGTGGATGCGGGCGATGCGTGCATCCAGGTCGTCGACGCGGCTGAAGACGACCCGGGATGCGGCGAAGGAGTCGCGCACCGGGTCGTCGCCGCGGTCGGCGGCATCGTCGAGGTAGGACAGGGTGGCGAGCTTGACGTCGAAGTAGCCGCCGTCGTAGCCGATGTCGTCATCCTCGGTGTACATCAGGAGGTCGGCGGCGTCGGCGTCCGCCCAGCGCTCCTCGGTCACGACGAGGTAGAGGTCGACGTCCGAGTCGACGCGCTCCGTGCCGCGCGCGACGGAGCCGGTGAGGATGACGGCGACGGTGTCCGGCCGTGCCGTCTCGCGGGCGAGGTAGCGTTCGATGGCCTGGTCATGGTGCAGCAACGGTGGGTCTCCATTCGGGGTGAATCGCTTCAATGCGCGGACGACGGTGATGGCGCCTGGGGCGACGGCGGCCGGGGTCAGTCCGAGCTGCTCGCCCGGACGACCAGCTCCGGCTGGTACAGGATCTGACGGGGTTCGAGGTCGGGGTCGTCCGCCTCTTCGAGCAGGATGTCGACGGCGGTCTCGCCGATGAGGCGGCTCGGCTGACGGATCGAGGTGAGCGGGACCACCGATGCGCTCGCGAACAGGATGTCGTCGTAACCGACCAGCGCGATCTCATCTGGGATGGCGATCTTGCCCTGCATGAACAGGGCCTGCAGCAGCCCGATCGCGAGGAGGTCGTTCGCGGCGAAGACGGCGTCCGGGCGCTCGGCGGGGGAGCGGTCCACGATGGCGTCGCCCGCCCGGCGGCCCTCCTGCACGGTCAGCGCGGGGAGTGTGATCGCCTCGATGGTGACACCCGGATGCGCGGCGACGGCCTGCCGCGCGCCCTGCAGACGGTCACTCACCTGCCGGATCTCGAGCGGGCCTCCGACGAACGCGATCCGTCGCCTGCCCGTGTCGATCAGGTGCTGGGCGGCCAGCGCTCCGCCGGCGATGTCGTCCACCGAAACCGAGCTGATCGACACGTCCTTGCTCACCCGGTCGACGAGCACCGACGGGATGCCGCGGTCGCGCATCCGGCGCAGCCTGGGCGCCACGTTGCCCACCGGGGAGATGAGCACGCCGCGGACGCGCAGCTCCTCGAACAGGGTGAGGTAGCCGGACTCGCGTTCCTTCTTCTCGTCGCTGTTGCCCGCGATGACCGAGTATCCGGCCAGGGCTGCGCCGTCTTCTGCGGCGGTGGTCAGCTCGGTGAAGAACGGGTTGCTGCCGCTCAGGGTGATCAGGCCGAGCGCGTTGCTGTGGCCGACGCGGAGCTGCCTGGCCGCCTCGTTGCGCACGTATGACAGCTTCTCCATCGCCAGGGTGACCCGCTCCACCGTCTCCGGGGAGACGATCTCCGGGCGGTTCAGCACGTTCGAGACGGTGCCGATGGAGACGCGGGCCAGTGCGGCCACATCCTTCACGCTCGCCGATGCCATGATCGCCCTCCCGATCGCAGTTTAGGACATTGAATCGTTAACGCGCGTCGCCCCTGCGACGAATCGCTGGCGGCGCTGGCTGCCGATGGGTTGAACCATAGTCCTTCCCCGCATCCCGTGTGAATTGCCGGGAAAGACAACAAACGTCGGCTCGTTACTGAATCGTTACAATCGCGTGTTGACCTCCCTCGACCGGCCCCCTATCTTCAAATGAAGCGTTTCAATGCGAACCCCAGCGCGCACTCTGGGACCTGCAGCGCCAATACAAGGAGGTATTCATGTTCTCTCGAAGGACGGCAGCTCGCGTTGCCGCCACAGTCGCCAGCACAGCCGTGCTGGCCGCCACCCTCGTCGCCTGCTCATCGAGCGGCGGCGGCGGATCGTCCATCACCCTCATGGCCGGCGGAAACGACCCAGCTGCGACCAAGTTCGCCAAGTCGATCGCCGACGGATTCATGAAGGAGAACCCGTCGATCAAGGTCAAGGTGAACACGCGGCCAGGCGGCACGGACGGCGACAACCTGATCAAGACCAGGCTCTCCACCCGCACGATGGACGACGTCTTCCTCTACAACTCCGGATCGCTGTTCCAGGCGCTCAACCCGGACACGCAGCTTCAGCCCCTCACCGACGAGGCATGGGTGAAGGAACTGACCCCCGACTTCAAGAAGACCGTCAGCACGTCGAAGGCGACATACGGCGCACCGTGGGGCACGACCTTCAACGGCGGCATCATGTACAACAAGAAGGTCTACGAGAAGCTCGGTCTGACCGTGCCGAAGACCTGGGCCGAGTTCATCAGCAACAGCGAGAAGATCAAGGCGGCGGGCATCATCCCGGTGCTCCAGTCGTACGGGGACACCTGGACCAGCCAGCTCTTCGTCCTCGCCGACTTCGCCAACATCAGCAAGCAGGATCCCGAGTGGGCGACGAAGTACACCGAGAACAAGGCCAAGTACGTCGACCCGCCCGCGCTCGCCGGCTTCACGCACACGCAGGAGGTCTTCGACAAGGGTCTGATGAACAAGGACTACGCGTCCCTGACCAACGTGAACGCGCTCAAGCTGCTCGCCACCGGCGAAGCGGCGCAGTACCCGATGATCACCGCGGTGATCAGCAACGTGGTGCAGAGCAACCCCGACCAGGTCAACGACATCGGCTACTTCGCGATGCCCGCCGACTCCGGCGAAGGCCAGGCGACGGTCTGGGAGGCGAACGGCGCGTACATCCCGAAGTCGACGACGGGCGACAAGCTGACCGCGGCCAAGAAGCTGGTGGCGTTCATCAACTCGCCGAAGGGCTGCGACGTGCAGAACTCGGCCGGTGTCCCCGCCGGGCCGTTCGCGATCAGCAGCTGCAAGCTCCCGGATGACGCTCCCGCCCTCGTCGCGGACGAGCTGAAGTACCAGGAGGCCAAGCAGACCGGGCTGGCGCTCGAGTTCCTCTCCCCGATCAAGGGACCGAACCTGGAGAAGATCCTCATCCAGGTCGGCTCCGGCATCACGGATGCCAAGGCGGGCGCTGCGCTCTACGACAACGATGTGAAGGCGCAGGCGCAGCAGCTCGGCCTCAAGGGCTGGTAACCCGGGACGACGCAGCACTGCGCAGCACCGCGGGGCCGATGGCCACGGCCGTCGGCCCCGCACAGCACCACAGCACCATCGCACTGAACTCGACGAGGAGTAAAACATGTCGACGGCCAACCCAGCGACCGCCATCCAAGCGGCCGACATCATCGCGGACATCGCGCCGCCACCGAAGAAGCGGCGACCGATCAAGTCGTACTACCCGACCTGGTTCTTCATCCCGGCGGTCGCGCTCTACGTCGTGTTCTTCGCCATCCCGACGTTCTCGTCGTTCTATTTCTCGCTGACCCGCTGGTCGCTGTTCGACTCGCAGTTCATCGGCTTCGACAATTTCGTCCAGTTCTTCCGTGACCCTCAGCTCTACACGAGCTTCATCCACACCCTGATCTACGCGGTGATCACGTCGGGTGCGAAGGTCATCATCGGCTTCTTCCTCGCGATCCTGCTCACCGGGCCGATCGTCGGCCGCGGCTACCTCAGGGCCGTCGTCTTCTTCCCCGTGCTGCTCTCCACCATCGGCGTCGGCATCATGTGGAAATCGCTGCTCGACCCCTTCCACGGGATGGTCAACGCCGTCCTCGGATTCTTCGGGCTCCCGCAGCCCGGCTGGTTCACCGACCCGAACCTCGCGCTCTACTCCATCGCCGGCGTCGACATCTGGAAGGGTGTCGGCATCGCGACCCTGATCTTCATGGCGGGCATCGTCGCCATCCCGAACGAGTACTTCGAGGCGGCCAAGATCGACGGGGCGAGCTCCTGGAAGATCCTGCGCCAGATCACGATGCCGCTGACCCGCGGCGCGACGGCGACCGTCATCATCCTGTCGCTGATCGGCGGCCTGCGGTCGTTCGACATCATCTGGGCCACCACGGGAGGCGGCCCGGGCTTCACCAGCGACGTGATCGCCTCCGTGATCTACAAGCAGTACCAGGCGGGCTTCTACGGTCTGTCGACCGCCGGCAACGTCGTCCTGTTCCTCGTCGTCACGGTGATCATGGTGCCGCTCTCGTACTTCCTCAACAGAAAGCAGGTGGAGCTGTGAGCCGCGAGCGCACCAGGGCCTGGATCGTCGGCATCATCGCGATCGTCGTCTCCGTCGTCGTCTTCCTCGTCCCGTTCGTCTTCGTGCTGCTGCAGGCGGCGAAGTCCCCTGCGGAGGCATCGAACCTCGCGTTCTCCTGGCCGAAGGAGTTCCTGTTCTTCCAGAACTTCTGGGAGACGCTGAACTCCAACGACGGCGTCATCTGGCGCGCCATCATCAACAGCGCGATCCTCACCATCGGCGCTGTCGCGATCATGGTGGTGCTGTCGGCGATGGCCGGGTACGTTCTCGCCCGCAAGAAGAGCAAGTGGGGCCCCGTCGTCAACTTCTTCGTGCTCGCCGGGCTGATCGTGCCTCCCGCCGTGGTCCCGACCATCTGGGTACTGCAGGGGCTGCAGCTCTTCGGCACGATGCCCGGGATGATCCTGGTCGAGGCGACCTTCGGGCTCTCGTTCTGCATCCTGCTGTTCCGGGCGTTCGTCGGGAACATCCCGAGGGAGCTGGACGAGGCGGCGGTGCTCGACGGTTCCGGCCCGATCCGGCTCTTCTTCCGGGTGGTGCTCCCGCTGCTGCGCCCGGTCGTGGTGACCGTGATCGTCGTGCAGTCGGTGTTCGTCTTCAACGACTTCGCCGGACCGCTCTACTTCCTCCCCGGCGACCAGAACGTGACGGTACAGCTCGCGCTGTACACCTTCTCCGGCCAGAACCTGAGCTTCTACAACCTGCTCTTCATGGCCATCTTCCTCATCACCATCCCGCCGCTCATCGCATACATCTTCTTCAACAGGCAGATCGTCGCCGGTATCACCAGCGGCGCCGTCAAGGGCTGACATCACCGTGACCACGAACGAGAACACTGGAGTGACATCAATGAACTGGCAAGCTCGCATGATCGCCGCAGACGACGACTTCGACGGGGCACCGCTGCTCCGCCGCGAGTTCGACATCGACGGCAGCCACGGCGCCGTGACGACCGCGACCCTCACCCTGAGCGCGCTCGGCGTGGTGGAGGCGTGGCTGAACGGCCGCCCCGTCTCCGACGACCTGCTGACTCCCGGATGGAGCAGCTACGAGTGGCGCCTGCGCTATGCGGAGTACGACGTGACAGACCTGCTGGCCGGCGACGCGGGGAGCGCGGAGGGTGTCGGCGTGCTCGGCATCGCCCTCGGAAACGGCTGGTACCGCGGCAGGCTCGGCTGGACGGGACGCTCCGGCTTCTACGGCTCGGAGCTCGGCGCGTTCGCGCAGCTGGAGGTCACCTTCGCCGACGGCTCGACGCAGACGGTCGTGACGGACGCCGACGGCGCATGGACCGCAGGACCGAGCCCGGTGCTCGCCAACGACCTCTACGACGGGGAGACCATCGACGCCCGCCGCAGAGACGACTCCTGGCTTTCCGCCGGCTTCGCGGGCGACGGTTGGGTGGGCGTTCACGCGCTGGACTTCGACACGGCCATCCTGACCCCGTACGTCGGGCCGCGCGTCCACCGCTGGAACGAGCTGCCGGTCGTGGAGATCAGCACATCGCCGTCGGGCAAGACGCTGGTGGACTTCGGGCAGAACCTCGTCGGCTGGGTGCGCGTCTCCGTCCGGGGCGCCGAGGGCGCCGAGGTCACCATCCGGCACGCGGAGGTGCTCGAGCACGGCGAGCTGGGCACCCGGCCGCTGCGCTCCGCGCTCGCCACCGACCGCTACATCCTGAGCGGCGGCGACGACGTGTTCGAACCGACGTTCACCTTCCACGGCTTCCGCTACGCGGAGGTCTCCGGATGGCCGGGCGAGCTGACGGCGGACGACCTGACCGCCGTCGCCATCGGCTCCGACCTGGAGCGCATCGGCACCTTCCGCAGCTCCGACCCGATGCTGAACCAGTTCCACGAGAACGTGGTCTGGGGGATGCGCGGCAACTTCGTCGACGTGCCGACCGACTGCCCGCAGCGCGACGAACGACTCGGCTGGACAGGCGACATCGCCGCGTTCGCGCCGACGGCCGCCTTCCTCTTCGACGTCGACTCCTTCCTCTCGGACTGGCTGATCGACCTCGATGCGGAGCAGCGGCACCACGACGGCATCGTCGGGTTCGTCATCCCGGATGTGCTCAAGTACACCGACGGCGAGATCCCGACCGAGTTCGGCCCTGCCGACTCCACGGCGATCTGGAGCGACGCGGCCGTCTGGGTGCCCTGGACGCTCTACCAGGCATACGGCGACCAGGATGTGCTCGGCCGCCAGTTCGACTCGATGGCCAGTCACGTGCGCCGGGTGAAATCGCTCCTGTCTCCCGCAGGCGTCTGGGACGGCAACTTCCAGTTCGGCGACTGGCTCGACCCGGATGCTCCGCCGGAGGACCCCGCGAAGGCCAAGGCGGACAAGGGTGTGGTGGCCACCGCGTGCGCGTACCACTCTGCGCGGATCGTCGCAGAGACGGCGGCGCTGCTCGGCCGCACGGAGGAGCAGGCGGAGTTCGAGCGGATCGCGACCGGCCTGCGCGAGGCGTTCAACCGTGAATACGTGAACGACGGCGTCGTGAAGAGCGACTGCACCACGGTGTACGCGCTGGCCATCGTGTTCGGCCTGCTCGACGCCTCCGACGAGGCCGCCGCCGGCGCCCGGCTCGCCGAGCTCAGCGCCGAGGCCGGCTACCGCATCTCCACCGGGTTCGCCGGCACCCCGTTCATCACCGACGCGCTCACGAAGACCGGGCACCTGGATGCGGCGTACCGGCTCCTGCTCGAACGCGAGTGCCCGTCGTGGCTCTACCCGGTGACGATGGGCGCGACCACGATCTGGGAGCGCTGGGACTCGATGCTGCCGGACGGCACCATCAACCCGGGCGAGATGACCTCGTTCAACCACTACGCGCTCGGCGCGGTCGCCGACTGGATGCACAGGGTCGTCGGCGGTCTCGCCCCGCTCGCCCCCGGATACGCGAAGGTGCTCGTCGCCCCGCAGCCCGGAGGCGGCATCACCGAGGCGGAGACGACGCTCGACACCCCACACGGCCGCGTTGCCGTGCACTGGACCGTCGACGGCGACGAGCTCACCGTCGACGCCGAGCTCCCGGCCGGAGTGGACGGCGTGCTCCGCCTGCCCGGCCAGGACGACCGGCAGCTCAGCGGAGGCCCCGTCTCCGTGACCGTCCCCTTCGCTGCTCCTGCGCTCACCGCAGCCACCGCTTCAGAGAAATGACCAGGCACCATGACTGACCTCACCGCCATCGCAGCGGACCTCGCCGACCAGGCGATCGAGCTCCCATCCTGGGCGTTCGGCAACTCGGGCACCCGGTTCAAGGTGTTCGGGTCGCCAGGCACCCCGCGCGACCCGTTCGAGAAGATCTCGGACGCCGCGCAGGTGCACAAGCACACCGGGCTCGCCCCGAAGGTGGCGCTGCACATCCCGTGGGATGTGGTCGATTCGTACTCCGACCTGCGCAAGCACGCGGAGGACAACGGGGTGTCGCTCGGCACGGTGAACTCGAACACGTTCCAGGACGACGCGTACAAGCTCGGCTCGGTGACCCACAGCGATCCGGCGATCAGGCAGAAGGCGATCGACCACCACTTCCGCTGCATCGACGTGATGGACCAGACCGGCAGTCGCGATCTGAAGATCTGGCTCGCGGACGGCACGAACTATCCGGGCCAGGACGACATCCGGGCCAGGCAGGACCGTCTCGTCGAGTCGCTGGCCGCGATCTACGAGCGGCTCGGCGATGACCAGAGGCTCGTGCTCGAGTACAAGTTCTTCGAGCCGGCGTTCTATCACACCGACGTTCCGGACTGGGGAACCAGCTACGCGCACACCGTCGCGCTCGGCGACAAGGCGTACGTCTGCCTGGACACCGGGCACCACGCGCCCGGCACGAACATCGAGTTCATCGTGGCGCAGCTGCTGCGGCTCGGGAAGCTCGGCTCGTTCGACTTCAACTCGCGGTTCTACGCCGACGACGACCTGATCGTGGGCGCCGCCGACCCGTTCCAGCTGTTCCGCATCATCGCCGAGGTGGTGCGCGGCGGCGGGCTCAACAACCCGGATGTGGCGTTCATGCTCGACCAGTGCCACAACATCGAGAAGAAGATCCCGGGCCAGATCCGGTCGGTGCTCAACGTGCAGGAGATGACCGCCCGCGCGCTGCTGATCGACAGGGAGGCGCTCTCCGCCGCCCAAGCCGCCGGCGACGTGCTCGGCGCCAACGGCATCCTGATGGACGCGTTCTACACGGATGTGCGCCCGGCGCTCGCCGAGTGGCGCGAGTCCCGCGGGCTGCCCGCCGATCCGATGAGGGCGTATGCGGCATCCGGGTACCAGGAGCGGATCGAGGCGGACAGGGTCGGCGGCGTGCAGGCGGGATGGGGCGCCTGATGGCCAGCGAGGCGGCGGAGGCGCTGATCGCCCGGTCGAACCGGCTGGGCGCCGACCCGCGCAACACCAACTACGCGGGCGGCAACACGTCCGCGAAGGGCACGGACACCGATCCCGTCACCGGAGAGCCTGTCGAGTTGCTCTGGGTGAAAGGCTCGGGCGGAGACCTGGGCACACTGACCGAGGCGGGGCTGGCCGTGCTGCGGCTCGACCGGCTGCGCGCGCTGGTGGGCGTGTACCCCGGTGTCGAGCGCGAGGACGAGATGGTCGCCGCGTTCGATTACACGCTCCACGGAAAGGGCGGCGCAGCGCCGTCGATCGACACGGCCATGCACGGGCTGGTGGATGCCGCGCACGTCGACCACCTGCATCCCGACTCCGGGATCGCGTTCGCGACGGCCGCAGACGGTGAGCGGCTGACCGCTGAGGCGTTCGGAGGACGGGTGCTGTGGGTGCCGTGGCGGCGTCCCGGCTTCCAGCTCGGGCTCGACATCGCGGAGCTGAAGGCAGCGCATCCGGAGGCGATCGGCTGCATCCTGGGCGGTCACGGCATCACCGCGTGGGGCGCGACCTCGGAGGAGGCGGAGGCGAACTCACTGTGGATCATCGAGACCGCCGCCGCGTACATCGCGGAGTACGGGAGGGACGAGCCGTTCGGAACCGTCCTGGACGGTTACAGCGCCCTGCCGGAGGCGGAACGGCGCGCGAAGGCGGCGGCGCTCGCCCCGCACCTGCGGGCGCTGGCGTCGACGGACAGGGTGCAGGTCGGGCACTTCACCGACTCGGAGACGGTGCTCGACTTCCTGGCGCGCTCCGAGCATCCACGGCTGGCGGCGCTCGGCACCTCCTGCCCTGACCACTTCCTGCGCACGAAGGTCAAGCCGCTGGTGCTCGACCTGCCCGCCGACGCGTCCGTGGAGGACTCGGTGGCGCGGCTCGAAGAACTGCACCAGGCGTACCGGGCCGACTACCAGGCCTACTACGACCGGCACGCCACCGCCGAGTCGCCCGCGATCCGCGGCGCTGACCCGGCGATCGTGCTCATCCCCGGCGTCGGGATGTTCAGCTACGGCGCGAACAAGCAGACGGCGCGGGTGGCCGGCGAGTTCTACGTGAACGCCATCAACGTGATGCGCGGAGCGGAGGCGCTGTCGACCTACGCGCCGATCGACGAAGCCGAGAAGTTCCGCATCGAGTACTGGGCGCTGGAGGAGGCGAAGCTGGCGCGGATGCCGAAGCCGAAACCGCTCGCCGGACGGATCGCGCTCGTGACGGGTGCGGCATCCGGCATCGGCAAGGCCATCGCCACCCGGCTCGCGGCGGAGGGTGCGTGCGTCGTCATCGCCGACCTCGACCTCGCGAAGGCGCAGGATGCCGCCGCGTCGATCGGCGGGACGGATGTGGCCGTCGGGGTGCAGGCGGACGTCACGGACGAGCGCGCGGTGCAGGCAGCAGTGGATGCGTCCCTGCTGGCGTTCGGCGGGCTCGACCTGGTGGTCAACAACGCCGGGCTGTCGCTGTCGAAGTCGCTGCTGGAAACCACCGTGGCCGACTGGGAGCTGCAGCACGACGTGATGGCGAAGGGCTCCTTCCTGGTGTCCCGCGCCGCCGCGCGGGTGCTGATCGACCAGAAGCTCGGCGGCGATATCGTCTACATCTCGTCCAAGAACTCGATCTTCGCCGGACCGAACAACATCGCGTACTCGGCGACGAAGGCCGACCAGGCGCACCAGGTGCGGCTGCTCGCGGCCGAGCTCGGCGAGCACGGGGTGCGCGTCAACGGGATCAACCCGGACGGCGTCGTGCGCGGCTCCGGGATCTTCGCGGGCGGCTGGGGCGCCAAACGCGCCGCGGTGTACGGGGTTCCGGAGGAGGAGCTCGGGCAGTACTACGCGCAGCGCACCCTGCTCAAGCGGGAGGTGCTGCCGGAGCACGTCGCGAACGCGGTGTTCGTGCTGTGCTCGTCCGACCTCGATCACACGACCGGACTGCACATCCCGGTGGACGCCGGCGTGGCGGCGGCGTTCCTGCGATGAACGGAACGGGGACCGTCGCGGCCGTCGACCTCGGCGCGACCAGCGGGCGGGTCATGATCGGCAGGGTCGGGCAGGACACGCTCGACCTGACCGAGGCCGCACGGTTCCCGAACACGCCCGTCACCCTCTGGGAGGGCGACAGGGCGGCGCTGCACTGGAACATCCCCGAGCTGTACCGCAACGTGATCGGCGGGCTGCGGGATGCGCTGCACGCCGAGCCGGGCATCGTCAGTGTGGGGGTGGATGCGTGGGCCGTCGACTACGGACTGCTGCGCGGCGGAGTGCTGCAGGGCATCCCGTACCACTACCGCGACGAGCGGACGGCGGCGGGAGTGGCTGCGGTGCACGCGCGCGTGCCCTCCGACGAGCTGTACCGGCAGAACGGGCTGCAGTACCTGCCGTTCAACACGCTGTACCAGCTGGCGGTCGACCGCGCGGTCGGGCGGCTCGACGGGGTGGACACGATGCTGCTCATCCCGGACCTGATCGCGTACTGGCTGAGCGGCGAACGCGTCGCCGAGCGCACGAATGCGTCGACGACCGGGTTGCTGGGGGTGGATGGCGCGTGGAACGCGGCGCTGATCGAGACGCTGGGGCTTCCGCGGGGAGTGTTCCGGCCGGTGGTGGATGCGGGGACCGTGCTCGGTCCGCTGCTGCCGAGTGTGCGGGGCGAGGTGCGCATCCCGGATGGTGGTGATGGCGGTGGTCGTGGCGGTGGCGGCCCGGTGGTGACCGCGGTCGGCTCGCACGACACGGCGTCCGCGGTGGTGGCGGTTCCGATGCGGAGCTCGAACGCGGCGTACATCTCCTGCGGGACCTGGGGGCTCGTGGGCGTGGAGCTGGAGCATCCGGTGCTGACTGCTGCTGCGCGCGACGCCAACTTCACCAACGAGGGCGGGGTGGATGGGCGCGTCAGGTTCCTGCACAACGTGATGGGACTGTGGTTGCTGAGCGAAAGCATCCGGAGCTGGCGCGACGCCGGGCTGGACGTGGACCTGGTGGAGCTGCTGGAGCGTGCCGAGGCGTTGGGTGCCGGTGTGCCGGTGCCGGTCTTCGATGCGAACGACCCACGGTTCCTGGCGCCGGGAGACCTGCCGGCGCGGATCGCGGAGTGGTGCGCCGAGCACGGGGTGGCCGCACCGGCTGGGCCGGTCGAGTACGTGCGGAGCATCGTGGAGAGCCTGGCCGAGGCGTTCGCGGCGGCGGTGCGGGCGGCCGCCGAGCTGTCCGGTCGTCGGGTGGACGTGGTGCACATCGTGGGCGGAGGGGCGCGGAACCGGCTGCTCTGCCAGCTGGTCGCCGACCGCTGCGGCGTGCCGGTGCTCGCCGGTCCGGTCGAGGCGACCGCCATCGGCAACGTGCTGGTGCAGGCGCGGGCGCACGGCCTGGTCAGCGGCTCGCTGGAGGCGCTGCGCGCCCTCGTGCTGCGCACGCACGCCCCGGTCGAGTACGCCCCCGCCTTCGCGAGACACCACTAACTGTCGCGAAAGGCCCGGGATGCGCGACATTTGCTGGCATCTCGCGGCGGGCGCCGTGGGTTAGGAGGCGCGGGCGGCGGTGGCCTCGGTGTCGGCGAGGTCCTCGCGGGCGACCTCGCGAGGCGAGAGGGTGAAGCGCGGGCGCCAGGCCGCGAAGCGGAGGCGCAGGTGGCGGTACTTGACGAGGTAGAACACGCCGACGATCGCCGCCGCGAAACCGGATGCTGCCCCCACGCCCATCGCCCACCGCGGGCCGAGCGTGTCGGCCACCCAGCCGACGATCGGGGCGCCGACCGGGGTGCCGCCCATGAAGATCGCCATGTAGATCGCCATCACGCGGCCGCGGAGTTTCGGGTCCGTGGTCATCTGCACCACGCCGTTGGCCGTGGTCATCAGGGTCTGCGAGGAGACGCCGATGACGATGAGCGCCACAGCGAACAGCCAGAAGTCGGGCATCACGGCGGCGAGGGCGCAGCCGAAGCCGAAGAACGCGGCCCCGGCGAAGAGCAGGGCGACGCGGGGACGCTCGCGGCGGGCGGAAAGCAGGGCACCCACCACGGAGCCGATCGCCATGATCGACGACAGCAGGCCGTACTCGCCCGCTCCGGCGTGGAACACCGACACCGACATCGTCGAGATGAAGATCGGGAAGTTGAGGCCGAAAGTGCCGATCAGGAACACCATCACCAGGATCACCATGATGTCCGGGCGGCGGCGCACGTACCGGAAGCCCTCGACCAGGCCGCCGCGCTGCTTCTTCGCACGCTCGGACCGGTACAGCTTCTCCACCCGCAGGAACTTCAGCGACAGCAGCACGGCTCCGAACGTCGCCGCGTTGATGAGGAACACCCATCCAGCGCCGACCACCGCCACCAGCAGGCCGGCGACGGCCGGACCGAGCAGTCGCGCCATGTTGAACGACGCCGAGTTGAGGGCCACCGCATTGGACAGGTTCGGCCCTGCCACCAGTTCGGACACGAACGTCTGCCTGGCCGGCGCATCGAAGGCGGCGACGCAGCCGAGCAGCAGCGCGAAGACGTAGACGTGCCACAGCTGCACCACCCCGGTCACGGTCAGGATGCCCAGCCCGAGGCCGAGCGTGCCCATCATCCCCTGTGTGGCCATGAGCAGCTTGCGGCGGTCGAGGTGGTCGGCCGCCCATCCCGTGACGGGCAGGAGAAGCAGCTGCGGCCCGAATTGCAGCGCCATGACGAAGCCGACGGCGGCCGCGTTGTTGTGGGTGAGCTGGGTGAGGACGATCCAGTCCTGGGCGGTGCGCTGCATCCAGGTGCCGACGTTGGAGACGATCGCGCCGCCGGCCCAGATGCGATAGTTCACCCCGGAGAGCGAACGGAACATCGCACTCACGAATCGGCCAGCTCACGCAGGATGGATGCGGCTTCCGCCAGTGTCGCGCGCTGCTCCGGCGTGAGGGTGCGGAGTCGCTTGTGCAGCCACGCATCCCGTCGCCGCCTGGTCTCCGCCACGAGGGCGAGGCCCTGCTCCGTGGGCACGACGACCACCTTGCGGCCGTCGTCGGCGTCCGGGGTGCGGCGCACGTAGCCCGCCTCTTCGAGGCAGTTGATGGTGCGGTTCATCGACGGCGGCTTGACCCGCTCGTGGTCGCTGAGCTGCCCGATAGTGCCCGAACCTTCGCGCACCAGGAACGCGAGCGCCGAGGTCTGCGTGTCGCTCAGCTCGTCGTCCGCCTTCTCCGCGCGCAGCCGACGGGACAGGCGCGCCACCGCGATGCGGACGGCGGTGCTGAGGTCGTGGGTGGAGAGTCGCTGAGCCATACATCGTTAGCCTAACAAATTAGTCTCGCTAAATAAATCCCGTTCGCCTGCGGCGTGCGCCAGAATGGCGACGTGCCCACCTACGACGACGCCGCCGGCATCCCGATCACCTACGACGTGTATCCGGTCGACTCCCCCCGTGCGGTGGTCCAGGTCGCCCACGGTGTCGGCGAGCACGCCGGTCGATACCGGGAGCTCGCCGCGCATCTCAACGCCAACGGGTACACCGTGTACGCCGACGACCACCGCGGCCACGGCCGCACCGGCATGGCCCAGTGGAACGACCCGGAGAAGCTTGGGCACCTGGGGGTCGGCGGTCTGCGGGCCGCCGTGGATGCGCTGCACGCCTTCTCCGGGATCATCCGCGACCAGAACCCGGACCTCCCACTCGTGTTCTTCGGCCACAGCTGGGGCTCGCTGATGGGTCAGATGATCCTCAACAAACACAGCAGCGACTACGACGCCGCCGTGCTCTCCGGCACCGCATACCGGGTGCTCGGCTCGATGAACAGCGGCGACCTGAACAAGCGGCACGCCCACCTCGGCACCACCGGCGTCGAGTGGCTGAGCCGTGACCCCGCGGTCGCCCAGGCCTTCGTCGACGACCCGCTGACCACGTCCGTCCCGCTGGCCAAGCTGTTCGGCCTGCTCGACGCCTCCCGGCTGCTCGGCCGCCCGGCCCGCTCGTTCCCGCGCGACCTGCCGCTGCTCATCCAGGTGGGTGGAGACGACCCGCTCGGCGGCGAGGCGAGCGCCCGCAGACTCGAGCAGGCATACCAGAAGCGGTCGGGGCTCACCGACGTGACCACCATCGTCTACCCGGGCGCCCGGCACGAGATCTACAACGAGACGAACAAGGCGGAGGTCATGGCCGACCTGACCGCCTGGCTGGATGCCCGCATCCCGTCCCGGGTGTAGCCGCTCGATCGGCCCTGCGGCGATCTAGGCTGTAGTCATGCACGGTGAATACAAGGTTCCTGGTGGCAAGCTCGTCGTCGTCGACCTGGATGTGATCGACGGCAGACTCGCGAACTTCCGCCTGGCCGGCGACTTCTTCCTCGAACCTGACACCGCGCTGGAGGCGATCGACAACGCGGTGAACGGCCTCCCCGCCGAGGCGGACGCCGCGACCATCGCCGCCGCCGTCCGCGGTGCGCTGCCCGAGGGCGCCACGCTGCTCGGGTTCTCGCCGGAGGGTGTCGCCGTCGCCGTGCGCCGTTCGCTCGCCCGCGCGACCAGCTGGCGCGACTACGACTGGCAGATCGTGCACTCCAAGGCCGTGCCTCCTGTGATGCAGATGGCGCTCGACGAGGTGCTTGCCACCGAGGTGGGGGAGGGCCGCCGTGGTCCGACCCTCCGTATCTGGGAGTGGGACGAGCCCGCCGTGGTCATCGGCAGCTTCCAGTCCGTCAAGAACGAAGTGGATGCGGAGAACGCCGAGAAGTACGGCTTCGACGTGGTGCGCCGCATCTCCGGCGGGGGCGCGATGTTCATGGAGGCCGGCTCGGTGGTCACCTATTCGATCTACGCGCCCGCCGACCTGGTGCAGGGGATGAGCTTCGCCGACAGCTACGCGTTCCTCGACGAGTGGGCGATCGTCGCCCTCAAGTCGCTCGGCATCGACGCGTTCTATCAGCCGCTCAACGACATCACGAGTCCGAAGGGCAAGATCGGCGGGGCGGCGCAGAAGCGTCTCGGCTCCGGCGCCGTGCTGCACCACGTGACCATGAGCTACGACATGGACGGCCAGAAGATGACCGAGGTGCTGCGCATCGGCCGCGAGAAGATCAGCGACAAGGGCATCACCAGCGCCGCGAAGCGCGTCGACCCCCTGCGCAGCCAGACCGGCATGACCCGCGCCGAGATCATCGAGCGCATGAAGCAGACCTTCACGCAGCTCTACGGCGCCACCCCCGGCGACATCACTCCGGAGGAGTACGCCGCCGCCGAGAAGCTGGTCGCCGAGAAGTTCGGCACCCCGGAGTGGCTGTACCGCGTGCCGTAGTCCTCTCGCGCCCCGCGCATCCATCGAGCCCAGGCTTTTTCGTCGTCGTCTTGCGAGGAAAAACCCTGGGCTTGATTGCGTTCGGAGCGGCGATCTTGTTAGGTTAGGCAAAGCTTAGTTAGCTAAGCCTTACCTAACCACACCATTCAGAGTCCAGCGGGTCGGCGGTGTGCCGACCCGCTCACAGGAGCGCCATGAGATCGATGAGTTCCCCGCCCACAGCCGCCACGGCATCGGCCAGAGCACGCGGGACGCGTCTGCTCGCCGCCCTGGTCGCGACCGCCCTGGCGACGCTCGGCGTCACCGCCGTCGCCACCCCGGCCCACGCCGCTGGGCCGGCGATCTCCGCCCAGCAGGTCCCGGCAGCGGGCGGCACGATCACGCTCAGCGGCAGCGGCTTCACCCCGAGCACGCAGGGCATCTACCTGGGCGTCGGCCCGGCCGGACTGCCCGGCTTCTACCTCGGAGCGAGCAGCCTGATCAGCAGTGAGACGGTCTGGATCGCGCCGGGCAACGTCGACGGCACCAGCCCGTCCGGCCGCACAGCGCCGATGAACGCGGACGGAACGTTCTCCGTCACGGTCACCGTCCCCGCCGCCAGCGCATCCATCCCGGCGTACGCGGTCTACACGTCCAAGGGCCACGGCCAGGGGATGAGCGACACCAGCCAGAACTCGACTACCCCGCTGGTCTACGCTCCCGCCCCGCCCGCCTCCACCACGCTCGCGCTGGCATCGAGCGCCGCCAGCGTCACGGACGGCTCGCCCGTGACCGTCACGGCGACGGTCAGCCCGGCCGCCGCGGGCGTCGTCACCTTCACCGATGGTGCGACGACGCTGGGGACGGCGACCGTCTCCGGCGCCACCGCGGCTCTCACGACGAGCGGTCTCGCGGTCGGCTCGCACGCGATCGCCGCGTCGTTCGCCCCGTCCGACTCCACCGCCTTCGCCGTATCCACCGCCTCGGCCGTGAGCGTGACGGTCACCGCCGTCGGCGCGCCCGCTTCCGCCTCCGTCACCGTCGCCCCGGCCACCGGGCTCGACCCCGCCGGCGCATCCATCACTGTCACGGGCGCGGGCTTCGCCGCGACCGGCGGAGCCGTGCCGGGCGTCTACGTCGGCGTCGGACCCAAGTCGGCCGCGAACGAGCCGGCCTGGAACCTCACCGCTTCGCTCTTCCAGGGCGTCGCGTGGGTGCGCACGATCGGAGCGGACGGCGCGTTCACCACCACACTGAGCGGGATCGCGCAGGTCTTCACCTCGAATGGCCGCCAGGTCGATTGCTCCACCGAGGAGTGCGGCGTGTACACCTTCGCCGCGCACGGCTCGGCCGACCGCAGCCAGGACACGTACACGCCGATCGCGTTCGCCGTCCCCGCCGTGACGCCCGTCGCCACCACCCTCAGCCTCACCACCTCGTCGGTCAGCTCGGCTGCGGGCGCCGGTGTGGATGTGACCGTCACCGTCTCGCCGAAGGCCGACGGCACCGTGAGCATCCTCGACGGAGGCACCGTGGTCGCCCGCAACCTCGTGCTCCGCGACGGCCAGGCCACCACCCGCATCTCCACCCTTCCCCAGGGCGAGCGCACGCTGTCGGCCACGTTCACCCCGGCAGACCCCTCCGCGTTCGCCGGCTCGACGGCCGCTCCCGTCTCGCACACCGTCACGGCGCCGCCGGTGGTCAACCCGCCCGTCGACCCTGCCGTCCCCGCCGTCGTGACCGCACCCACCGCGGTCGCAGAGCCGGTCTGCGTCGCACGCTCGATCGACGACGCGACCATGAGCTGGGGCCTCAAGTCGAGCTTCCGCACCTACATCTCCGGCGGGATCGCGAACGGATCGTGGACCCTCTCCGGCGTGACGTACGCCGACGGCCGGTTCGGCTGGTCGAACGGCTCCGGCAGCTACAACACCGAGGGCGAGAAGGGCATCGCGCGCTTCCCCGGCAGCGTCTCATTCTCCGGTCACGGCGGCGTCCTCAGCCTCGTGCTCTCCAACATCGCCCTCCGCGTGACGGGGCCGGACTCGGCCACCATCGTCGCCGACGTGCACTCGACCGACATGGGAGGCGCCGCCAGCGACCACTCCGGGATCGCGTTCGCCTCCGTCGCGCTGAACGGAGGAGCATCCGGCTCCCGGGTGACCGCGACGGACGCTCCCGTCACGCTCACCGCGGCAGGCGCATCCGCATTCGCCGGGTTCTACGAGGCGGGCACCGCCCTCGATCCCGTCTCGTTCAGCCTGCCGCTCGGCGCATCCGTCGCCTGCGACAGCGCGACAGCGTCCAGCCTCGCCACCACCGGCGGAGGAGATGCCGGCGGTTGGCCGCTGCTCGGCGGCCTGATGGTCCTGGTCGGGGTCGCGGCGGTCGTCGCCGTGCGGCGCCGCGCGTCCACCCAGGCGGTGGCGCAGGCGTGACCTCCAGCACCGAAGCAGCCGTGGGCGGGGCCGTCGGCTCCGCCCACGGGCGTCGGCGGCCGTCGCGGTCCGCCCGACTCCTGCGGCTGGCCGCCGTCGTCTCCGTGGTCGCGACGCTCTCGGGATGCGGCGCGACGGCGGCGACGTCGGCCGCATCACCAGCGCCGAGCAGCACGGCCACGGCACCGGATGCGCTGAGCGGCCTCGCCGACCCGTGCACCATCACTGGTCCGTCGACCGCCGCGCCCGTCGCCGACGTCGTGCCGATCACCACCGCGCCGAAGCCGAAGCTGCCTGTGACGGTCGACGACGCCTCCGGCACCAGGGTCACGGTCGCTGACACCAGCCGCATCCTGGCCCTGGACGTCTACGGCACCCTCGCAGAGACGGTCGTCGGCCTCGGGCTCGGCGATGCGCTCGTCGGCCGGGGAGCATCGAACACGCTCGGGGTGATGTCGAAACTGCCGCTGGTGACCCAGAACGGGCACGAGCTCAACGGTGAGGCGATCCTCGCGCTGCACCCGACGCTGGTGCTCACGGACACGACGCTCGGGCCGCGCGACGTGCAGGACCAGCTCCGCGCATCCGGGGTCACTGTCGTCTTCTTCGACGCGGAACGCAGCATCGGCGCCATCGGCTCGCAGATCGAGACGGTCGCTCACGCGGTCGGGCTCGACGCGGACGGCAAGCGGCTCGCCGCTCGCGTGGCGGGCGACCTCGCGGCGGCGAAGAAGACCATCGCGGAGATGGCGCCGACCGGCGACGACCGGCTGCGTGCGGCCATGCTCTACGTGCGCGGCCGCGCTGGAGTGTTCTTCCTGTTCGGGAAGGGGATGGGCGCCGACGACCTGATCGGAGCGCTCGGTGCCGTCGACGTGGCGACCGAGGCGGGCATCACGGGCGCGAAGCCCGCCAACAGCGAGGCGCTGCTGGCGACGAACCCGGATGTGTTCCTCATGATGACGGACGGCCTCGCCTCCACGGGCGGGGTCGACGGTCTGCTGCAGCGGCCGGGCGTCGCGGACACGACGGCCGGACAGCACCGCAGGATCGTGGACATGAACGACGGGCAGCTGCTGTCGTTCGGCCCGACGACGCCCGCCGTGCTGCTGTCGCTCGCCGACGCGCTGTACCGGCCGGGGGCCGGCAGGTGACGAGTGCCGAGGCCGCCACGCACCCCCGGCAGCGGCAGCGCGCCGAGCAGGGCCAGCGTCTCAGTGCCGTCACCCGCGCGCGCCGCCGCCGCGTCCCCGTGCTCGTCGCCCTCGTGGTGCTGCTCGCCGCCGCCGTGCTGCTCTCGTCCGCCGTCGGCCAGTTCGCGCTCTCTCCGGCCGAGATCGTCGCATCCATCGGCCGCCGCATCGGCATCGGCCCCGCGGCGACCGGCACGGCGACCTACGCGGACGGCGCACTCTGGAACATCCGGTTCCCGCGGGTGGCGCTCGGGATCGTCGTCGGTGCTGCGCTCGGCGTGGCCGGCGCGCTGATGCAGGGCGTCTTCGCCAACCCGCTGGCCGAGCCGGCCGTCGTCGGGGTCTCCGCCGGCTGCGCCGTCGGAGCCTGCGCCGTGATCGTCTTCGACCTGCAGCAGCTCGGCCCGGCGAGCATCCCGCTCGCCGCCTTCATCATGGGCGTGCTGACCACCGTGCTCGTCTACGTGCTCTCCCGCGCCCGAGGCCGCACCCAGGTGCTGATGCTCGTGCTCACCGGCATCGCGATCAACGCCGTGGCGAACGCGATCATCGCCTTCCTGGTCTTCCAGGCGGACACCGCCAGCCGCGAGCAGATCATGTTCTGGCAGCTCGGTTCTCTCAACGGAGCCACCTGGGCGGCCGTCGCCGTCACCGCGCCCCTGCTGGTCGTCGGCGTGGGCTGCGCGTGGCTGCTGGCCAGGCGACTGGATGCGCTCGCGCTCGGCGAACGCAGCGCCAGGCACCTCGGCGTGCCGGTGGAGCGGGTGCGGCTGGTGGCGATCCTCCTGGTGGCGCTGCTCACCGCCGTCGCCGTGTCGTTCGCGGGGATCATCGCGTTCGTCGGCCTGATCATCCCGCACCTGCTGCGGCTGCTGATCGGCCCGGCGCACGCCGCACTCATCCCGGCCAGCGCCCTCGGCGGCGCCCTGCTGATCAGCGCGGCCGACCTCGCCGCGCGCACGGTCGTGCCGTTCGCCGACCTACCCATCGGGATGTTCACCGCCCTCGTCGGCGGCCCGGTCTTCTTCGTGCTGCTCCGGCGCACCATCGCCGCCAAGGAGGGAGCAGCGTGAGCGCCGAACTGCGCGGCGTCAGCCTCGCCGTCGACGGTAGGGCGCTGCTGTCCGACGTGGATCTCGCGGTGCGCCCCGGCGAACTCGTCGCCCTCATCGGCCCGAACGGCGCAGGCAAGTCGACGGCGCTCTCCGTGCTGGCGGGCGACGTGACGCCGGACGCCGGAACGGCGACCATCGACGGACGGCTGCTGTCGAGCATCCGGGTGCAGGAGCTCGGCCGCCTGCGCAGCGTGCTGCTGCAGCAGAAGGGGGTGTCGTTCTCCTACCCGGTGCGCGAGGTCGTCGCAATGGGGCGGATGCCGTGGTCACGTCTCCCGTCGGACGGCGCAGATGCCACCGACGACGGGATCGTCGACGCCGCGCTCGCCAGCACAGACACGGCCCACCTCGCCGACCGGGATGTGACGACCCTCTCCGGCGGGGAACTCGCCCGCGTCTCCCTCGCCAGGGTGCTCGCCCAGCGCTGCCGTGTCGTGCTCCTCGACGAACCGACGGACGCGCTCGACATCGGCCACCAGGAGCAGGTGCTCGCGCTCGCCGCAGGGCTGGCGGCGGACGGCGCCGCCGTGCTCGCTGTGCTGCACGACCTGAACCTCGCCGCCGCGTACGCGGACAGGGTCGTGCTGCTCGCGGGCGGCCGTGTGGTCGCGGACGGATCCCCGCGCGACGTCCTCACCGGCGAGCGGCTGAGCGCTGTCTACGGGCACCCGGTCGAGACCGTCGACCACCCGGTGACCGGCGCGCTGCTCGTGCTGCCGGTGCGCGCATCCACTGCTGTTCGCCCCCGGATGGGGGACATTCTCAGTGCTTTCGGGTAGCCTGACCGGCGTGAACTGGTGGATCGTCGGCGCCGTGGTGGCCGCAGTGGTGCTCGTTGTCGTGGCGTCGAGGCTCGGCTGGATCGACTTCTCCGACAAGACGAAGACGTCGGGAGGGTCGTCGACCAGCATCGTCGGCATCGGCGACGAGGTGTTCGCGCCGACCCGTCACGAGGCCCAGGTCGAGCTCGACCGGCAGTCCATGCTCCCCGCTCCCGCCCCGCTGCCCGGCGACGGGGACAAGGGCATCTGGGAGGGCGGCACGATCCGGATCGATGTGCCGTCTAGCGCGACTGCAGGTCCTGATACTCGGGATGCTCCCTGAGCCAGTGCCGCACGTACGGGCACGTCGCGACCACGCGCAGGTCGGTGTTCGCGCGCACGTCGTCGAGCGCTTCCTGCACCAGCGTCGACGCCATCCCCTTCTCCCGCTTCTCCTCGTCGATCACGGTGTGCGTGAACACGATCGCGTCGTCGCGCAGGTCGTACTCGGCGACGCCGATCTGCTCTCCGTCCTTGACGAGCACGTAACGGGAGGACTCTGGCTGCTTCACCACGGTGAGACTCATGCCGCCAGGCTAACCCCGACGGGCGACGCGGCGGCGACCCGGCGCACACACTGCGAGAATGGTGGAATGCAGGACGACGCCACCGCGGATGCGGCCCTCCCTCCCGTGGCCTGGCATCCGGATGCGCCGAGCACCGTCGTGCACGCCGACAACCTCGACATCGTGGCCGCCCTGCCGGACGAGTCGTTCACCCTCATCTACCTCGACCCGCCCTTCAACACCGGCCGGTCGCAGACCAGGCGGAGCACCACGTCGGTGCGGTCGGCGGGCGGCGCGGGCAGCGTCACCGGGTTCAAAGGGCGCAGCTACGAGCGCATCAAAGGCGACCTGCTGCGCTACGACGACCGCTTCGACGACTACTGGTCGTTCCTCGAGCCGCGCCTCATCGAGGCGTGGCGCATCCTCGCCGACCACGGCACGCTCTACCTGCACCTCGACTACCGCGAAGCGCACTACGCCAAGGTGCTGCTGGATGCGCTGTTCGGCCGCGAATCGTTCCTCAACGAGATCGTCTGGGCCTACGACTACGGCGCGAAGTCGAAGAACAAGTGGCCGACCAAGCACGACACGATCCTGGTCTACGTGAAGAACCCCGCAGGCTACTTCTTCGACTCGTCGGCGGTCGACAGGGAGCCGTACATGGCGCCCGGCCTGGTGACGGCGGAGAAGGCGGAGCTGGGCAAGCTGCCGACGGACGTGTGGTGGCACACCATCGTCTCCCCGACCGGCCGCGAGAAGACCGGGTACCCCACTCAGAAGCCGGAAGGCATCCTCCGCCGCATCGTGCAGGCGTCGAGCCGCGAAGGCGACTGGGTGCTCGACTTCTTCGCGGGAAGCGGGACGACCGGAGCGGTCGCCGCCGCCCTCGGGCGACGGTTCCTGCTGGTCGACAGCAACCCAGACGCGGTCGGCGTGATGCGGGCGCGGTTCGCCGCCGCGGAGCCCGCCGTGCGGTTCGTGGAGGGGTAGCGGCGCGCATCCACTGTCCGGAGA
This sequence comes from Leifsonia sp. NCR5, assembly GCF_002105485.1. Lineage (NCBI taxonomy): Bacteria > Bacillati > Actinomycetota > Actinomycetes > Micrococcales > Microbacteriaceae > Leifsonia > Leifsonia sp. NCR5. Next base: position 108,063 of record NZ_NCSR01000011.1, on the reverse strand, counting down.
CGAATTCCTGACGCGATTCCCGACACGATTCCAGACACCCCGGAGCACCCGTCCGGAGAACACCAAGAACGGTATGGGAGGCTGGGGCACTATGCGAACCGCGCTCCGCCCTCTGCCCTTCGTCTGGGGTGCGCTGGGCACGGCCGTGGTGTTCGCCCTCATCTACCTGGTGTTCGTGCAGAGCTACATGGGCCAGGTCATCGACGAACGCGCCTTCGCGGGGGCCGACGCGTGGAAGGGCGACCTGATCGAGTTCGCCCACACCTTCCTCAACGCACTGCCGGCCGCCTCGGTCATCCTGGGCTGTATCGCCGCCCTCGCGATCGTGGCGTTCCGCCGCAACTGGGCGGTCTTCTTCGTGGCCGTCGCAGCAGCGGCACTCGCCAACGGCAGCACCCAGCTGCTCAAGTACACGGTGCTCAGCCGCCCGTCGAAAGGCGTGGACGTCGGCCTCGCCAACTCCCTGCCGTCCGGGCACACCACCGTGGCGGCGTCGGCGGCGCTCGTCGTCTTCCTCGTCGCATCCCCGCGCTTCCGCCCGCTGGCCGCGGTGATCGGCTCGATCTTCACGATCGCGGCAGGCGCATCCACGCTGGTGGAGCAGTGGCACCGGCCGAGCGACGTGGTCGCCGGGATGCTCGTGGTGGCATTCTGGGGCTGCATCGCCGGCCTGCTCTACTCCTGGCTTCGCGTGCCCACCGCGCAACGCCCGGTGCGCACGAAGCTGTGGACCCTGCTCTGGATCGCGGTGGTCTGCGCCGTCGGAGCGATCGCGGCGCTGCTGGTGACGTACTTCTCCGCGCAGGACGGCGCGAGCCAGCATTTGTTCGTGGCGTACGCCGGGGGTGTTGCGGCGATCGTGGCGACGGGGTTCGTGCTCGCGGTGCTGGGGAACCGGGTGTTCCGGGCGCTGGGGTGATCGTGGGCTGGGTCTGATGTGGAGCCGCCCAGCTACGTGAACCTATTGACAGCTAAACGCGTCAAAAGCTGTATAGTCGACGTGTATAGATGTCAGGGTGGAGGTGGACATGGTCAGCAGGCAGTCGCCAGCCCGACGGCGGATCCTCGGTGAGCTCGGCACCAACATCGAACGCTGGCGCAAACTCCAGGGGCTCACGGCCGGGCAGCTCGCTGAGCGGGCTCACGTCACGCGCGACACTCTCCGAGCGCTCGAGAAGGGCACCGGCGCTCCGCGCATCGACTCGGTGCTCGCGGTACTGGATGTCCTCGGAATCGCGAACACCGTCGTCGCCAGTACTGACCCCTGGAACTCGAACGCTGGCCGTGCACTCATGGACGAGGAAGTCGGGATCTCCACAGCGAAACAGTCGGGGAGGTAGATCATGGCCGCAGAGCCCATGAGACTCCTTGACGTCGTTGACGTCCATAGTGACGAAGGTCCGGGCAAGCCGGTTCTCGTCGGTACGCTTCGCGCTTCCTACCTGGGTGGGCGAACGCTCGTGGGCAGTTCGTTCGAATACGCGCAGTCCTATCTTTCCAGTCCACGTCGCTATGCGATCTCGCCAGACCTCCCACTCGTCAGCGGAAAGCAGTTCTCCGGTGAAGACGCAACGCTTTTTGGGGCATTCGCTGACGTCACGCCGGACGACTGGGGGGCCGGGCTGATCGACACCGAATACGCACGTCTGCGCGAAGACGGCTCGCCTCGCTCGATCGGCGAGTTCGACCACCTTGTGCAGCAAAACGATGCAACACGGATGGGCTCGCTGCGCTTCACCGCACAGGGAGCATCCCGTGACGATGGTGCCTGGCTGACGGCGGGGATGCACACGGGGCTCAACGCACAGGACGTCCACCGTATCGCCGAGGCTGCGAGCCGGTTCGAGGAATACGAGGCAACAGACGAAGACATCGAAATCCTCGGTTTCGCCGGCTCCAGCCTCGGTGGCGCGCGCCCGAAAGCGACCATCGAGGAGAGTGACGGCTCTCTCTGGATGTTGAAGCTCCCGTCGAACCGCGACCGTCACTCCGATCTCGAGGCCTGGGAGGCGACCGCACTCGACATCGCCGAGCAGGCCGGCCTTCGCGTGCCGCGGCGCCGCCTCATCCGGCTGGCTGAGCACGAGTCCTCGCTGCTGATCGAGCGTTTCGACCGTGCAGGCGAGCATCGGGTCGGGTTCATCTCAGCGATGACGGCGATGGAGCTGACGCCGCAGAACCAGGGGGCGACATACGCGGACTTCGCCGACACCATCGACCGCCTTGTGTCGGTGTCTGCCGCAGCGGACCTCCGAGAGATGTTCCGACGCGTCGCGCTCACCGTCCTCGTCGGCAACGTCGACGATCACTGGAAGAATCACGGCTTCGTCCGCGAGCGTGGAACCTGGAGGCTGAGCCCGCTTTTCGACGTCAATCCGAACCGGGCCGGCAGCCGGGTCCGCTCACGCCGGATCAGTGACCGGGACGACCCGACGAATCGCGACATCCGATTGCTCATCGAGACCAGAGAGGTCTACGGGCTCACGGCCGTCGCGGCAGCGGAGGCGCTGGCCGGAGTGGTCAGCGCAGTCGGAGCGTGGGGAGCGACGGCGGCCGGCAACGGTATCTCCGCTGCGGAGATCGAGAGAATGGCTTCAGCCTTCGACGAAACCCAGAGAGAGTACGCCGCCGAGTTCATGGCCAAACACTTATAGCCGCCGCGCAGCACCAAGCCGAGCGCCTAGCCCCCTACGAGCTCTGCCGCACCACCAGCTCCGTCGGCAGCAGCGTCACCCTGTCCACCGGTTCGCCTTCGATGCGGCGCACCAGCACCTCCGCCATCGTCTCGCCGAGCCCGACAGACGGCTGGTGCACGGTGGTCAGGGGCGGCGTCGCCGTGAGGCCGAAGTAGTCGTCGTCGTAGCCCACGACCGCGATGTCGCCCGGGATGCTCAGGCCGGATTCTAGGATCGCCGAGTATGCGCCGGCCGCCATCTGGTCGTTGGCGGCGAACAGGCCGTCGATGGGCACGCCGCGGGCGAGGAGGCGGCGCATCGCCTCCATGCCGGACATGGGGGAGAAGTCGCCGTACTCGACCAGCGAGGTGTCGAGGCCGTGCGCATCCATCGCCCTGTGCCAGCCGGTGAAACGGTCGAGGCCGGCCGGCATGTCCTGGGGGCCCGTGATGAGGGCGATGTTGCGGCGGCCGCGCTCGATCAGGTGCTCGGTCGCGCCCGCCGCTCCCGCGACGTTGTCGACGTCGACGAAGGAGGCGTTGTGCTCGGTCTCGCTCACCGGGCGGCCGCCGTAGACGATCGGCAGTGTCGAGCCGAGTTGCGCGTACGAGTGGTCGCCGGAGTGGTGCGAGACGACGAGGGCGCCGTCGACGTTGCCGCCCATCAGGTACCGCCTGGTCTTGTCGGGATTCAGCTCCGACGAGATCACCATGTTGAGCGTGTACTCCGTGTCGGCCAGGTGCAGGGCGACGCCCTGGACGATGGATGCGAAGAACGGGTCGGCGAAGACCTTCGCCGTCGACTCCGGCACCACCAGGGCGATCACCTGCGTGCGACGGGATGCGAGGGAGCGGGCGGCGCGGTTCGGCACGTAGTTGAGGTCGGCGATGGCCTTGGTGACCGCCTCCGTCACCTCGGGCGTGACCTTCGTGGAACCGTTCACGACGCGGGACACGGTGGCGCGCGAGACTCCCGCACGCGCCGCCACCGCTTCGAGGGTGGGAACGGCGCGACCGTCCACCTGCTCCGACGTCATCGGGTCACCTTTCTACCGCAAGACCCATGCTAGAGCCGACGGGCTCGGCGGAGCGGCTGGGCGTAGCGGCCGTGCTCCGTGCCTCCGCGATCAGCCGGGCGAACGCGTGGCCGGATTCCTTCACGGTACGCTCCTGCGTCTCGTAGTCCACCCGCACGATCCCGAAGCGCTTCTCGTATCCCCAGGCCCACTCGAAGTTGTCGAGGAACGACCACACGAAGTAGCCGCGCACGTCTGCACCCTCCGCGATGGCGGAGCGGACCGCATCCACGTGGGCGAGGATGTACGCCTCGCGTTCCGTGTCGTGGATGCGTCCGTCGTCGGCGACCGTGTCGTCGTACGCCGCGCCGTTCTCGGTGATGTACAGCGGCGGAAGGGTCGGGTACTCCTGGCCGAGCCGGACGAGCAGGGTGCGCAGCCCGTCCGGGTTGACCTCCCAGCCCATCGCCGTCTGCGGCAGGTGGCGCGTCGGGAACGTCACGTACTCGCTGCCGACGAACGGCGACGACTTCGGCCGGTCCGTCGGCGTGAGGCCCGGGACCGCATCCGCCGGCAGTGGATGCCCGGAGACGTTGTCGTCGTGGTAGTGGTTCACGCCGAGGAAGTCGATCGGCTGCGCGATGGTGGCGAGATCGCCGTCGTGCACGAGCTCCTCGAAACGGTGCTCGCGGAGGTCGTCGAGCACGTCGTCCGGGTAGCTGCCGAGGAGCAGCGGCTCGAGGAACATCCTGTTCCACAGGCCGTCGATGCGGCGCGCCGCCTCGCGGTCTGCCGGGTCGGACGGGTCGTTGGGCACGGCGTTGGTGAGGTTGAGCGTGATGCCGACGCGCAGCGCAGCGGCGGAAGCGGCGGAGGACGCTGTGCCGGACGCGCCCGCCGCATCCCGCAGCGTCTGCACCGCGAGTCCGTGCGCGAGGTGCTGGTGATGCAGCGCCGCCAGTGCTGCGCGCGGCTCCCGACGACCCGGAGCGTGCTCACCGGCTGCGTACGCGATCAGCGACGAGCACAGCGGCTCGTTGAAGGTGGTCCAGTGGCTCACCCGGTCGCCGAGAGCGTCGTAGACCGCAGAAGCGTAATCACGGAAACGGTACGCCGTGTCGCGGTTCGCCCAGCCGCCTGCGTCTTCGAGCGTCTGCGGCAGATCCCAGTGGTAGAGCGTGAGCCACGGCAGGATGTCCGCATCCAGCAGCTCGTCGACCAGGCGGCTGTAGAAGTCGAGCCCCGCGCGATTCACGAAGCGGTCGCCGGGCTTCACGCGCGCCCACGAGATCGAGAACCGGTACGACTGCAGTCCGAGCTGCTTCATCAGCGCGACGTCTGCCGGCATCCGGTGGTAGTGGTCGACGGCGACCTCGGGGGTGTCCCCGCCGGCGACGGCATCCGGGATGCGCGCGAAGTGGTCCCAGATGGAGTCCTCTTTGCCCTCCTCGTGCGCTGCGCCCTCGATCTGGGCAGCGGCGGTCGCCGACCCCCACAGAAAACCAGCAGGCCAGTCGGTGGTCTGGAAGGTCATTCTTAGCCTTTCACCGCGCCGGCCATGATGCCGGAGACCAGCTGCTTGCCGGCGAGCACGAAGAGGATGAGCAGGGGGATGGTGGCCATGACGGCGCCGGCGAGCACGATCGAGTAGTCGACGTACTTGGCCGACTGCAGCTGGCTCAGCGCGACCTGCAGGGTCGGGTTCTGCGGCACGACGAGCAGCGGCCACAGGTAGTCGGTCCACGCGGTCATGAAGGTGAACAGGCCGAGGATCGCCATCGCGGGACGCGCGGCGGGGACGCCGACGTGCCAGAACGTGCGGATCATGTTTGCGCCGTCGACGCGTGCGGCCTCGATCAGCTCCTCCGGGATCACGTCCACCAGGTACTGCCGCATGAAGAACACGCCGAACGCGGTCACCAGGGTCGGGATGATGACCGCGCCCAGGGTGCCCGTCCAGCCGAACTGCTTCATCACCATGAACAGCGGGATGATGCCCAGCTGGGTCGGCACGGCGAGGGTCGCGATGACGAACACCATCAGCCCCTCACGGCCGCGGAACTTCAGCTTCGCGAACGCGTAGCCGGCGAGGGTCGAGAACCCGACCACCGAGATGGTGATGATGCTCGCGACGATGAGCGAGTTGCCGAGAGCCAGCCAGAACGGCACGGTGTCGAGCACCTGCGCCACGTTCGTCCAGAACTGTCCGCCGGGAAGCAGGGGAGGGTATGTGGAGGTGAGCACGCTGCTCGGGCTCGACCCGGCGACGACGGACCACCACAGCGGGTAGACGCCGCCGATGAACACGACGATCAGCAGGCCGTAGGTGAGGAAACCGGGGCGGCGGTCGATGCCGAGCGCGCGGCGCTTCGGCGCCCGGCCCTTCTGCGAGCCGGCCTTCGGCGCTGCCGCCCGGGGCGAGCGCTGCTCTGCCTGGCCGTTGCGGTCGACGGTGGCGGTCATGATCTCTTCTCCTCGCTTGCGGCGACCAGGGCGAGGTCGCCCTCGGTGGCCGTGTCGTCACTGTTCCCACTGCCCGCGTCACCCGCCCCCGCCGTGGCGCGCGAAGCCGCCAGCCGACGTGCGGTGCGTTTGGCGCCCATCCGGGCCTCTGTGGATGCGATGCGCCGGGAGATGAGGAAATTCAGCACCCCGAACGCGACGATGATGATGAACAGCAGCCAGGCGATGGCCGATGCCTTGCCGAAGTTCTGGCGGTTGAACGCCATGTCCCAGAGGTAGAGCACGGTGGTCTGGTACTGCCGCTGCGGTCCGCCCGGCACAGCGCTGGACGGGTTGAACAGCTTCGGTTCCGTGAAGATCTGCAGGCCGCCGATGGTGGCCGTGACGATGACGAAGATCATCGTGGGCCGGATGCTCGGCAGCGTGATCGAGAAGAAGCGGCGGAACGCGCCTGCGCCGTCGAGGGCGGCCGACTCGTGGATGTCGCGCGGCACGGCCTGCATCGCGGCGAGCAGGATCAGCGCGTTGTAGCCGGTCCAGCGCCAGTTGACCATGGATGCGATGGCGACGTGCGCGGGGAACGTCTCCGTCTTCCAGTTGATCGGGGAGAGGTGGACGGACTGCAGCAGGTTGTTGATCAGGCCGTACTTCTCGTCGAAGGCGCTGGAGAAGATGAGGGTGACAGCGACGGGCGTGACGACGTAGGGGATGAGGACGCTCATCCGCCAGAACGTCTTGGCCCGGATGTTCTGGTCCAGGATCGCGGCGATCAGCACGGCGCCGATCAGCTGCGGGATCGCGGACAGCAGGAAGATGCTGAGGGTGTTGAACAGCGAGTTCCAAAAGAACGGGTCGCTCAGCTCGGCGACGTAGTTGCCGAGGCCGACCCACTCGCCGGGGCCGGTGAGGAGGTTCCACTTGTTCAGCGACACGACGAACGTGTAGACGAGCGGGAACAGTCCGACCAGGCCGAACAGCACGAAGAACGGTGCGATGTAGAAGTAGGGGGACGCCTTGACGTCGAAGCGGCTCAGCTTCTGACGCGGGGTCAGGGCGCGGCGCGCATCCCGATCCTGCTTGCGGCGGTCGCTGCGGTCTGTGCGGTCTGTGCGGTCGGCGGCGCCTGTGCCATCGGCGTCGGCCGCGGTGGGCGGTGTTGTCACGGAGGTCATGCGCTGGTTCTCCCCAGGGTGCGGGCCCCCGCCGCCTGCGCGGCGGGGGCCCGGTCGGTGCTGGATGCTACTTGTTGACGACCAGCTGGTTGAGCAGCTTCATCGCGTTGGCCCAGGCCTGGTCGCCGTTCGCCTTGCCGGAGTCGAGCTCCTGCACGGACGGGCCGAAGACCTGGGACTGGATGACCGAGTCGTCCGGCCCCTTGTACTGGGCGACGACGCCCTTCGCACGCTCGGCGAGGATCTGACCGATCGGAGCGTTGTTGAAGAACTTCGTCAGGTCGCTCTCGCCGGTCACGCCGGAGTCGGACTGCGCTGCGGTCACGGACGGGAAGGTGCCCGCGGCCTGGAAGGTGGCGACCTGCGACTTGGCGGTGGTCAGCCACGCGGCGAGGTCAGCGGCCTCCTTCGGGTGCTTCGACTGCTTCGGGACGGTCAGGAACGATCCACCCCAGTTGGCTGCGCCGCCGGGGAAGACATTGGCGAAGTCCCACCCGGTCGCTGCGTCTCCGCCGCCGGCCTTGACCTGGCCCTGCACGACGCCGAGCATCCAGCCCGGGCAGACGAACGTGGCGAACGAGCCGTCGGTGAACGCCTTGCCCTTGCCCCAGTCCCACTGGGTCTGGTTGGAGGAGAGGCCGGCAGCCGCTCCACCGGCGAGCTGGCTCCACAGGCCCTTGAGCGTGGAGTTGTCCTCGATGTTGAGCTTGCCGTCCTTGGTGTAGTAGCCCTCCGGCTGCTGGTTCACCATGGCGTTCCAGAGGAAGCCGGACTGGTCGTAGAACGGCTTGCCGCTGGCGGCCTTGTACTGCTGGCCGACCTTGAAGTAGTCCTCCCAGGTGGCGTTGTCCCCGCCGAACAGCTTGGCGACGGAGTCGCGGTCGCTCGGCAGACCGGCGGCGGCGAAGAGCTTGCTGTTGTAGCAGAGCCCCTCCGGCCCGATGTCGGTGCCGTAGCCGATGATGCGGCCGTCCTTGTCGGTGGCCTGCTTGAGCTTCCAGTCGACCCAGCGGTCCTTGATCTTGTCGGCCCCGTAGTCCTTCAGGTCGTTGAAGTCCGTGGAGACCTGCATGACCTTGCTGAGCCAGCCTTCTTCGACGGCCTGGACGTCGGGGAGGCCGCTTCCGGCCGCTTCCTTGGTCTGCCAGTCGGTCAGGGCGTTGTCACCGGTGTCGATGTTCGTCGCCTTGATCTTGATGTTCGGGTGCTCCTTCTCGTACTGCGAGTAGAGCTTGTCGAATCCCATCGTGCCGAACGTGGTGACGGTCAACGTGATCGGGTTCGAGCTGCTGCCGCTGTCTCCACCGCTGGATGAACATCCTGCGGCGAGGAGGGCGAAGGATGCGGCGCCTGCAACGGCGGCGACAACCTTGGTGCGTCGTGAGAACTTCACGGTCACTCCCTTGTGTGCGTGGTCTGGTGGTGGGGCGCTGAGAGCGCTCTCAACCAGTGGTGTGAGAGCGCTCTCACGCGTTGCCACAGAGAATATGCAGGCATTGCGGGCGGTGTCAAGCGCGAGCGTGGTCGCGCTCTCATCGGCGCCAATCCGCGGATGTGTCATTCTGTCGCTCGCGCCGTGGGCGATTCTGCGTCCTGCCCAACAATTCCGGGGGTTCGGGACGCACGGACGGCCGTCGTGAGGCTGTCATGGCGACTCTGCGCGGTCGTCGCGTCGTGACCGAATCGTTACCGTCGCGGGGCGCGGTTCGGGGCTCGCGCACCCACAACGCACAGCGGCCGCCGCCCGCGAGGGCGACGGCCGCTGGATGCGCTGAAACCTACTCCGCAGCCGGCTTCGGGCGCTGCGCGCGCAGGGAGGCCGTGTCGGCTCCCGGCTCGATCAGTGCGCCGAAGTCGTCGGCAGCTCGGTGGGCGAGGATGCCCGTGTCGTACTCCTCGTCGCTCTCCGCAGCCACGGTGCCGGCGAGCACGCGCTCGCGGTCGGCAGCCGCATCCGCTGCGTCGGCCGCGTCGTCCGCGGCCTCCTGGAGGGCCGACTTGGCCCGCAGCGGCGGCGTCTTGAAGAACCAGGTGAGCACGAACGCGATCAGGACCACGATCAGCGCCACCCAGTAGACCTCGATGGCCGACTGGTTGAAGCCGACCAGGAACGGCTTGGAGAGCCGCTTGTCGGCGCCGTTCAGGAACGACGTGTCGTCGAGGCTGGCGCCACCTGCGGAGTCGGACTTCTTCAGCTGGGTCTGCAGCGTGGGCACCGCCTTCTCGACCACCTGCGAACGCTGGTCGGCGTTCGAGAAGTCGATCGGGGCAGCGGGCACCTTCGTGGCCGCGAGGTCGGCGGGGACGCCCTGGGCGACCAGCTGTGCGACGGCCGCGTCGTGCGCGCCCTTCTGCGCGTTCGCCTCGAGCGGGGTCACGATCTTGTTGTAGATCGTGTCCATGATCTGCTTGTTCTCCGGCGCGCTCGCCACGGACGGCGTGAGTGCCGCATCCAGAGCATTGGTCAGCGTCGGCTTGTCGCTCAGCGAGGTCTGGATGTTGCCGGGCATCACCGTGAACAGCAGCGACAGCAGCACGGCCGTGCCCAGCGTTCCACCGATCTGGCGGAAGAACGTGGATGCGCTGGTCGCCACACCCATGTCCTTCAGCCCCACCGAGTTCTGGCTGGCGATGGTGAGCGTCTGCATGAGCTGCCCGAGGCCCAGGCCGATGAGCAGCATGGCGCCGGCGATGAACCAGTACGAGCTGTCGAACTTGAGGAACGTCAGGTAGAAGAACCCGCCGGACAGCAGCGCCGTGCCGATGATCGGGAACTGCCGGTAGTGGCCGGTGCGCGAGATGATCTGGCCGGAGGCGATCGAGGAGATCATGAGGCCGAGGATCATCGGGAGCATCTGCAGGCCCGACTCCGTCGGCGTCGCGCCGAGCACGAGCTGCAGGTAGAGCGGCAGGGTCAGCATGGCGCCGAACATCCCGAAGCCGACGAACACACCGATGATGGTGGCCATCGAGAAGGTGGAGGAACGGAACAGCTTGAGCGGGATGAGCGCGTCGTCCTTCATCGCCATCTCGACGAGGATGAAGGCCACGATGCCGATGGCGCCGACCACGTAGCAGGCGATCGCCCCGGCGCTGTCCCAGCCCCAGTCGCGTCCCTCCTCCGCCACGAGCAGCAGCGGCACCAGGGCGACGACGACCGCCGTCGCGCCCCACCAGTCGATGCGGGCGGAACCGCGTTCTCGCTTCGGCAGGTGCAGGAACCGCATCACGATGAAGAGTGCGATGACACCGATCGGCACGTTGATGAGGAACACCCAGCGCCATCCGGCGATCCACAGGATCTCGTTGGCGCCGGCGAACAGGCCGCCGACCAGCGGGCCGATGAGGCTCGAGATGCCGAAGACGGCGAGGAAGTATCCCTGGTACTTGGCGCGCTCGCGCGGGGCGAGCATGTCGCCCATGATGGCGAGCGGCATGGACATCAGGCCACCAGCGCCGAGGCCCTGGATGGCGCGGAACACCGCGAGCTCGATCATCGAGGTCGAGAACGTGGCGGCGATCGAGCCGACCACGAAGATGACGATCGCGAGGATGAACAGCGGGCGGCGGCCGAAGATGTCGGACAGCTTGCCGTAGATCGGCGTGGAGATCGTGGAGACGATCAGGTAGGCGGTGGTGACCCACGCCTGCTGGCTCAGACCGTGCAGATCGTCGCCGATGGTGCGGATGGCGGTACCGACGACCGTCTGGTCGAGGGCGGACAGGAACATACCGGCCATGAGGCCGAAAATGACGAACAGGATCTGACGGTGCGTCATGATCGCGTTCCTCGGTGCGGCGGGCGCCGCGGATGCTTGGCTTGACATGAATCTCCGAGTCGAGAGTCTGATGGGGACGCCCGAGCCACGGGAGTCACACCGGTGTGGGGCACAAAAAAATTTGCGGAGAGTGCAAAGTTACACCCGGTGCGACTGTTTCAGCAACGTGAAGTAGTTGTCATATGTAAACGTTCGCCACAAGCGAACGCGCATCCCGGATTCCGCGCATTCATGCGGATGTATGGATCGAATCCACGCGAACCACACCCCCCGCACAGGTGTCACCGAAAAAGCAGGCGTACCGTGAAAGGAGACCCGAATCCGACGCCCCCCATTCGACATTCGATCTGAAGGTCCCATGTTCCGCCAATCCCGTACGACCTCTTCGCGCCGCCTCATCGTGGCAGCAGGCTTCGCCGCAGCCACCGCGCTCATCCTCACCGGATGCGCGGGCGAACCGTCGCCCATCACCAAGGCCGTGGCCGGCGCATCCCCGTCGTCGGAGAGCACGAGCATCTCCACGATCCGCCCGGCAGCAGGCAGCGTCTCCGGTGCAGGAACGGTCACCATCTCCGGCAACAACCTCGACGACGTGAAGAGCGTGCAGATCGGCGGCCAGCAGGCCACGGTCACGCACACCAGCGACAGCAAGGTCGTCGCCGTCGTCCCTCCCGCCGCCAACTACCAGGCCGGCGCCGTGGATGTGGCGCTCACCGGCAAGAACGGCAAGGCCATCGCGAGCAGCGACAAGGCGTACGACTACAAGGTCGCGACGCCGGTGGACAAGCAGCTCGCATACGCGATGACCTACTGGAAGAACTACAACACCGCGGAGTGGGGCGACCTCAACCCGGTGGGCGGCGACTGCGCCAACTTCGTCAGCCAGTCCCTCATCGCCCGCGGCTGGCAGATGAACGCCGACTGGTACAACAAGGACGCCGCGGCCGACTGGAGCCCCGCCTGGGGCTACGTGCCGTCGATGGATGCGTACTTCCAGGCGAACGCCGCGGCTCTCGGCCTCACGGAGTATCCGCTCGACCAGCGCGACAACATCAAGGTCGGCGACATCGTGATGTTCGACTGGAACGACAACGACTCCCTCGACCACGTGCAGATCGTCTCCTCCGTGCAGAAGGTCGACGGCAAGGTCGTCATCAAGATGGTCGGCCACAACGAGGACACCGACTACCGCGACCTCGACACGACGATCACCGTCGACCACCCCGGCGCCATCGGCCACTTCTGGAGCCTCTCCAAGTAGCCTGCACGCCCGCCGCGACGCGGCTGGGAGTACCGCTCCGCTGCACCGCGCCGAGATATGCTCATCGCGTGAACATGGGGGAGCTTCGACCGCGTCGTGCCCGCGCGACGGCGGCCGCGCTTCTCGGCGGTGCGCTGATCGTCGTCGCGGCACTCAGCGGATGCGCGACGGGCGGGGCGACGGCGGCCGACCATCCACGGCGCTCCGGCACGCCGCACTCGAAGCCGTCGCGCCCGACGGAGGACCCGTCTGCGTCGTCGCGCCCGACGCCGACGGTCACGCCCACGCCGACAGCAGTCGGCTTCGACAAGGCGGCGCAGTCGGTCGACGATCCGGCAAGCACCTGGGTCGTGGCGAACAAGCAACGGGGGCTGAAGCCGCCGGAGTACGTCCCGGGCGACCTGGTCTACCCGGACGTGACGTACGTGAACCGCCAGCCGATGCGGCAGGAGGTGGCGACGGCGCTGGTCGCGATGTTCGCCGCAGGCAAGGCGGAGGCCGGCCTCGAGTTCTCGGTGCAGAGCGCATACCGGTCGTACGAGTCGCAGGTGCGGGTCTACAACGACGACGTGGCACGCAACGGCCAGGCGTACGCGGACACCGACACGGCCAGGCCGGGGCACAGCGAGCACCAGACCGGGCTCGCCGTCGACATCAGCGCCGTCCCGGCGAAATGCTCCCTCGCCGCCTGCTTCGCGCAGACGCCGCAGGGGGAGTGGCTCGCGGCGAACGCCTGGCGGTTCGGCTTCCTGCTGCGGTATCCGGCCGACAAGGTGCCGGTCACCGGGTTCACGTTCGAGCCGTGGCACTTCCGCTACATCGGTGCGCCGCTGGCGGCCCAGCTGCACGCGACCGGCGTGACGACGCTGGAGGAGTTCTTCGGAGTGCCGGGCGGCACGACGTATCAGTGAGGTGCGCCGCGGACGCGAGCTGCTGACCTCGCTGACGAGCTGACGCACGTATTTCTTCGAGCGTGGCGTCATCGAGGCGCACATTCTGCGTCTCTTCTGGTGACGGCGGCCGCACCTGCTGCCCCCGTTACCGAAACCCCCGACTCGATGAAGGCACTCGATGACTATCGCCGACGACGACGCACCATACGTGCTCGGCCAGCAGCGCATGACGCTCGCTGAACTCCGGGCAGAGCTCGAGCGGGTGCCCGCCGGCGCACCCGCGCGCCCTGGTCCGTTCTGGCGGTCGCCGGTGGTGGTGATCGGCGCTGCCGCGGTGATCTCGGTCGGCGCCCTCGTGGCCATGTGGGCGGCCCTCGTCGCTACCTCGGTGTGACCGTGCCGGCCATCGACCATCCGCTGATCGGGGAACTGATCCGCTGGTCCAGGGACGGGAACGTGCTCGTCGGGCTCGCGGGCGGTTACGACGACGACAGAGACAGCATCCTGCTGTTCACCGACGCGCTGCGCGAGGTGAGCATCCTGGTCCCCGCTGTGGAGTGCCGGCGGATGCGCGGCGCCGACCGTTCTTTCGACGCCGAGCGGACGCAGGGCGAGCGCGACGCGTACCATCGTGGGCTGCTGGATGCGCGGACAGCGGTCACACAGGTCGCCGCTGACCTGGCGATGTCGGGAGACGTGCAGCGCTGCTCCGGTGTCGCGCGCGCGTTCGAAGCGGTGGAGGAGTTGGTCCTGGGGCACGGCGATTAGTCCGGCGCAGTGCCGGAGAGAAATATCTGAGAATTCCCCAGCAGTCGCGTCATGTTCCGCGTGCTGGGGACTCTCTCTCGGTTAAGACCAGGTGTCCTCCCGAAGGGGCATCCGGTCGGTCGTCACCTGTTCCCGGAGGTCGAAACCATGCCGAAAGCGCTCTTCAGCGCCCGACGAGCCCTCTCTACCCGTTCTGACGGCGAACTCGTCGAGCTCAGCCGTTCTGGCAATCGCGACGCGTATGCCGAGCTGTGGCGACGCCACGCGTCGGCGGGTCTCGCGGTCGCGCGCTCGCACAGCCCGACACTCGACGCGGACGATCTCGTCTCCGAGTCCTTCGCCCGCATCTTCAAGACGATCGCAGCGGGCGGCGGCCCGACGTCGGGCTTCCGGCCGTACCTGTTCACGACGATCAGGAACACGGCAGCGGGTTGGGGACGCGCGCGCCGCGAGGTGGCGGTCGACGACGCCGACCTCATCGAGGACCCCCGCTTCAGCGAGGAAGCCCAATTGGATGCGCTCAACGGCACGCTCGCGATGTCCGCGTTCCGAACCCTCTCCCCAGAATGGCAAGAGGTTCTCTGGTACACCGAGGTCGAGGGGCTGGCGCCGAGAGAACTCGCCCCGCTTCTCGGCCTGAGCGCGAACTCGGCCGCCGCGCTCGCATACCGCGCCCGCGAGGGCCTCCGCCAGGCCTGGATCCAGGCCCACCTCGCTTCGGTCCCCGCCGACTCCGAGTGCCGCTGGACCATCGACCACCTCGGTGCATACCTCCGCGGCAAGGCGCAGAAGCGCACGCGCACCCGCATCGACGCGCACCTCGACACGTGCGCCGAGTGCAGCCTCGCGGCAGCCGAAGCCACAGACGCCAGCCGCCAGGTCGGCCTCATCCTGCTGCCCCTGACCGCCGGGATCGGCGGGGCCATCGCGTACACGGCGTGGCTCTCCACGGGCGGCGGCGTCGGTGCCGCCTCCGCGGCGACGGCGGCGACGCTGGGGGGTGCCAGTAGTGCTGGTAGCGCAAACACCGCCGGCGCGGCCAGCGCGGGAGCCGCATCCGGTCTTCCCGTGCTCGTCGGAGCGGGCCTCGTGCTCTGTGCGGTGGCGGTGGCAGGCTTCGCGCTCACTTCGACGATCTCCTCGACGCCGAGCGACCAGGAGGTCGCGGCGGCGTCCGGTCCCTCCCAGCCCGATGTGCCGCCCGCGACGGCGACGGTGCCCGCGCCACCCGCACGCCCGGTCGCGCCGGTGCCTACGGTTGCTCCCGTCGTCCCGCCCGCGGTGGACCAGGCGGCGACACCGGGGGTCGAAGCTTCTACGCCGCAGGCCGGAGGACAGCCGCGACCCGCGAGCGTTCCGACCGCGCCCGCAAAGCCGAAGCCGACCCCAACCCCCACCCCGACGACCTCGCCGACGACGCCTGCCACTCCCGTGCCGGATGCGCCGGTGATCCTGTCGCCGTCCCCCAGCGCTCCGGTGCTCACCGACGCCGACGTCATCACGGTCTCGGGCACCGCCGTGCCCGGCTCATCGGTGACCGCCGCCGTCGACCGCAGCGTCTTCTCCACCTTCCCGGCGGATGCCACGGGTTCGTGGACGATCCGTATTCCTCTCGCGGCATACGCCGATGGGCGGCACGCTCTGACCTTCGTGCAGAAGACGGCGCAGGGCACGTCGGCCGCCGCGTCGCTGAACGTCACGATCGACCGGACACCCGCTGCGCCGGTCGTCACCGCAGTGGACACGGCGGACGGACGGTACTTCCCGATCCTCAGCGGCACGGCCCAGCCGGGAGCAACCGTGGCGATCTCCGGGCCGGGTGGGGTGGGTCCGGTCAGCCTCGCCGCCGATGCGACCGGCGCGTGGACATCACCACCGGTCACCGGTCTCGCCGCAGGCACGAGCACCCTCACGGTCAGGCAGACGGACCAGGCCCGTCGACAGTCGGCATCGTCGACGGTCGATGTGCAGCTGGTCGCGCCCGCGCTCTCGGTCGATTGCTCCTGGTGGCCCGACCACGGTCCTGCCGTCACGGCCACCGCGACGGGCATCCCCGGCGCCGACATCGAACTGCGAGTGTGGGGCGGCACCGGCTGGACCGCCTCCGCGCTCGACGCCGACGGCCGCTGGTCGGATCGGCACCTGTGGCTGCCGCTGCACGGCTACTTCCTCGGAGAGGTGAGGTACGCGGGCGACGGCCGCGTCGGACCGGCGGCGGAGGCTCACGCGGCCGACTGACCGGCAGTCGCCGCAACGAGCGGCCTCAGCGGAGTGCCCGCTGCGCCACACCACGCGGCGCGGGACGGCTGGGATGGGGACCAGCCGCCCCGCGGCTCAGGGCGTCAGCGGCGGGTGGCCGAGCGGCGGACGCGACGGAGCACGAGCATCCCGAGTCCGGCGGCGACGGCCATTGCTGCCGTGATCCCGAGCATCCCGGCCCCGGTCGTGTCGCTTCCGGTGTGCGCGAGGGTGCCGCTCGGGGATGCGTGGCTCCCTGCCACGGGCGCCGCACCGGACGCCGGGGACGTGGGGGTCGTCGGCGGCACGACCGCCGTCGGCTTCGGCGTGGGTGTCGGCGTTGAGGTCGGCGGCGCGGTTGCGTAGTCGTTCGTGATCGTGACGGGGATCGTCGTGGGGGAGTCCTGCGTCACCGCGATGTCGCCCGTGGGGGCGTATGCGACCGAGGTGGCGCCGCGGCTGTCCGTCTCGGTGACCGTGCACTGCGCGCCCACCGGGATGCCGGGGAACGTCTTCGTCTGGCCGGCGGCGATCGCGGCGGTCGCCGGGTATCCGCTGACGGGGGAGCCGCCGGACGTGCAGGTCACCGTCACAGGGAAGGTGCCGGAGGGTGCGACGCCGTCGCCGGTGACCTGCTTGGTGACCGCGATGGCGCGGAGCGTGATCCCGGACGCTGCGCCGCCCGCTGTGACGTAGTCGACGCTGGCCTGCGCGTCGCCGAGACTGCGGCCGCTGGCCGTGTTCGCGAACGTCGTGCCGTCCGGGATGCCGGCCGGGACGTCGAGCCGGTAGTAGACGGCGTAGACGCTGGCCGGGTCCGGCTGGTGCACGGTCAGGGCGAACGACGCGGCTGCGGGCGTGAACGAGAAGGTGCCTGCTCCTGTTCCCTCGGTGAGCCTGGTCGCCGATGCGCCCCAGTCGCCGTTGTTCCAGCCGGCGATCGGCACCCGGTACACCTCGAGCGAGCCGGGGTGCAGCGTGAGGCGGCCGTCGTAGGTGTCCGTCAGCTCGACCTCCGATCCTCCGTTCGTGAGGAGAGCGCCCGGCACGTTGACGTTCCAGCCGAGCGTGCCGTCGGTGTTCTGCCAGCCGCCCTTGGTGAGTGTCGTCGGCGCCGGCCAGCCGCCGCCTCCGGTGCCCGGCTGGATGCCGCCGCCCGGCAGCGGGACCGTGATCGTCGCCGTCGACCCAGCACTGAACAACACGTCGCCGGTCGCGGCCGACGCAGCGGTGGCGTAGAAGTAGAGCGAACCGGCGATCCCGGAGTGGGTGGCGGCGTACGCGCCGACGGTGCAGGTGACGCTCGTCGAGACGACCACGCAGCTGCCGACGTCCGCGCCGGTCGAGTCTCGCAGTTCGAACTGCGACGAATAGCCCCTCACCGGTGACGGGAACGAGAGAGTGAAGGTGTCGCCCGGCTGCGCGCCGGACGGCAACGCCCACTGAGCGTCGACGCGGAACCGCTGCCCCACGGTCAACGGGGTGTCCGGATGCGCGGGATCGGGTGCCTGGATGGTCACGGCGGTGACCGCATCCACCGGCGCCGCCGAAGCGGCCTGCGCGGGTGCGAGCGCGAGTGCCGTCGCACCGAGGGCGGCGACGGCGGCGACGGCCGCGAGCGCCGCGGAGGTATGAGCGATGGAAACGCGCGACCGTCGGTTCGCGCGCTGGAACAGCAAGGGAAGCATTTCGGGACTCCAACTCGGGTACGAGAGCCCTGGAGAACGCGGCTCTCGACCTCAGTGAGTTGAAGAATCGTCAATTATGACGGGCCGCCGCCAGCGTTGCGACGGCCCGGAAACACCACCCGGCGAAGCAGTCCCGCCGCTACGCTCCCGCCAGCGCGTCGCCGACGATCCGCTTCGCTTCCTCCTGCACCTCGCGCAGGTTGTCGGAGCCGGCGAACGACTCGGCGTAGATCTTGTAGACGTTCTCGGTGCCGCTCGGCCGCGCGGCGAACCAGGCCGTCGCCGTCTCGACCTTGACGCCACCGAGGGCTGCATCGTTGCCGGGGGCGCGGCTGAGCTTGGCCGTGATCGGCTCGCCCGCCAGCTCGGTAGCCGTGATGGCTTCGCCGTCGAGCTTGGAGAGGGCGGACTTCTCGGCGGGGCTGGCCGGAGCATCCACTCGTTCGTAGACGGGGTCGCCGAACTTCTCGGTGAGCTCCGCGTAGAGCTGGGAGGGGGTCTTGCCGGTCACCGCGCGGATCTCGCTGGCGAGCAGCGCGAGGAGGATGCCGTCTTTGTCCGTGGTCCAGACCGAGCCGTCGAAGCGGAGGAAGCTCGCTCCCGCGCTCTCCTCTCCGCCGAAGCCGACCGAGCCGTCGATGAGGCCGGGCACGAACCACTTGAAGCCCACCGGCACCTCCCACAGCCGGCGGCCGAGCGACTCAGCCACCTTGTCGATGATGGAGGAGGAGACGAGGGTCTTTCCGACCGCTGCGTCTTTTCGCCACTCGGTACGCGTGCGATAGAGATAGTCGATGGCCACCGCGAGGTAGTGGTTGGGGTTCATCAGGCCGCCGTCCGGCGTGACGATGCCGTGCCGGTCGGCGTCGGCGTCGTTGCCGGTGAGGATGTCGTAGTCGTCTTTGTGCGCGAGCACCGACGCCATCGCCGACGGGCTGGACGGGTCCATCCTGATCTTGGAGTCCCAGTCGAGCGTCATGAAGCTCCAGGTGGGGTCGACCGTGGGGTTCACGACCGTGAGGTCGAGGCCGTACCGTTCCGCGATGGCTGCCCAGTAGTTGACGCTCGCGCCGCCGAGCGGGTCTGCGCCGATGTGGATGCCGCTGTCGCGGATGGCCTTCACGTCGATGATGTTCTCGAGGTCGTCGACGTACGTTCCGCGGAAGTCGTACGTCTCCACCGCGCTCGGCTCGCTCATCCGGACGCCGCGGAGGTCGTCGGCGATCAGCTCGTTGGCACGGTTGGCGATCCAGCTCGTGGCGTCTGTGTCTGCCGGGCCGCCGTGCGGCGGGTTGTACTTGAAGCCGCCGTCGGCCGGCGGGTTGTGGCTCGGGGTGACCACGATGCCGTCTGCCTGGTCGTCGTGACCGGCGCGGTTGTAACGCAGGATCGCGTGCGACAGGGCGGGCGTGGGCACCCAGTCGTCGAACTCGTCGACCAGCACGCGCACCTCGTTTCCGACCAGGACCGCGAGAGCGGTGGTCATCGCGTACTCGCTCAGCGCGTGCGTGTCCGCGCCGAGGAACAGCGGCCCGGTGATGCCCTGCGATGCCCGGTACTCCACGATCGCCTGCGTGGTGGCGGCGATGTGGTTCTCGTTGAACGCAGTGTTCAGCGAACTGCCGCGGTGACCGGACGTGCCGAACACCACCCTCTGCTCCGGGATGCTCACATCCGGCTTGAGGTCGTAGTAGGCGCGCCGCAGAGCGTCGATGTCGACCAGGTCGGAGGCT
Organism: Leifsonia sp. NCR5; assembly: GCF_002105485.1. Taxonomy (NCBI): domain Bacteria; kingdom Bacillati; phylum Actinomycetota; class Actinomycetes; order Micrococcales; family Microbacteriaceae; genus Leifsonia; species Leifsonia sp. NCR5. The sequence continues at coordinate 88,378 of NZ_NCSR01000011.1, read as the reverse complement.
TGGGCTGGGGTGCCGGCTCGTTCGTTCATGGCTCCATACTTCCACTCGGGATGCGCCGCGCCAGAGGGTTACGTCAGGTTGTGGAGAACTTCATCCTGTGCAGAGGCGGTTGGCTAAGCTGATCGCCATGCCTGAAGCCGCCGAGCCCACCGCCGAACTGCCCGCGTCCGTCGACGAGGTCTACAGCTTCCTGGGCCCCTCCGGCACGTTCACCGAGGCGGCGCTCGCGCAGGTCCCCGAAGCGCGCGGCAAGCACTGGCGCTCGGTCAACAACGTGGGGGAGGCGCTCGCGGACGTGGTCTCCGGCCGCAGCGTCGCAGCGATGATCGCGATCGAGAACTCGATCGAGGGCGGCGTCTCCGTCGCTCAGGATGCGCTGGCCACCGTGCCCGGCCTCCGCATCGTCGGCGAATACCTCGTCCCGGTCAACTTCGTGCTCGTGGCCCGCCCGGGAACGACGCTCGCCGACGTGAACACGATCAACGCGCATCCCGTGGCGTACGCGCAGTGCCACCTGTGGCTCGACGAGCACCTGCCGGAGCACGGTCACCTGCCGGCGTCCAGCAACGTCGCCGCGGCCGCCTCGCTCTTCGAGGGCAGCACGGCGGATGCCGCCATTGCGCCTCCGGGCATCGTCGACCACCACGACGTCGAGGTGCTCGCCGAGAACATCGGCGACAACCCGAACGCGGTCACCCGCTTCGTCCTCGTCAGCACGGAGCGCAGCGTCCCGGCGCCGACCGGCGCGGACAAGACCAGCCTCATCGCCGAGCTCCCCGACGACCGCCCGGGCTCCCTGCTCGACCTGCTCGAACAGTTCTCCACCAGGGGCATCAACCTGAGCCTCATCGAGTCGCGGCCGATCGGCGACGCCCTCGGCCGCTACCGCTTCGTGATCGACGCCGACGGCCACATCCACGACGAGCGGGTCGCGGATGCGCTGCTCGGTCTGCGCAGGTTCAGCCCGGCCGTGATCTTCCTCGGCTCGTACCCGCGTGCGGACAAGGTCTCCGTCGACTACGACCGCCGATACCGCGACGAGGTGTTCACCGAGGCGCGCGACTGGCTGGCGTCGCTCACGGCGCCCAGGGACACCGACGCCGGCGCCGGCCACCAGGGGTAGGCTGCGAGCCAGAACCGTTCCGAGTCCCGAGCGAGGAGCACACGATGGCCGTGGACGAAGCGAACCGCGAGACCGCCGACCGCGGCGATTTCGACCCGCGCTACGACCCGGCCTTCCAGCGCGGGTACCAGCCCAAGCCGGGGGAGCGACCCGCCACCAGGATGCGGGATGCGGCTGCGACCGCAGCGTTCCAGCGCCCCGCACCGCGGGCGGTCGACCCGGTGGAGCGGGCGGATCGGGCCGAGCGGGCGGAACCTTCCGCGGACGCTGAGTACGACGTCGTGGAGGCGGAGGCGGAGCCCTACGCGCCCGCGACCGGCGCGGCCCCCACTCCGGCCGCGGCCCCCGCCCTCACCGCCGCTCCAGCCCTCGCGTATCCCGCCCGCGGCGGCGTCCTCGCCACGGTCGACTTCTCCCCCCGCCGCAACCGCGCCGTCCTCACCCTCTGGCTGGTCGGCGGCGGGCTGGTGGCGCTCGGCATCCTGCTCTACGTGATGTCGGTCTTCACCTCGTACACCAACCCCACGTCGGGCGCCGATGTCACCGGCCTCGTCTTCAGCCAGCTGGGGTGGATGCTCGCCGGCCCGCTGATCACGGTCGGCCTCGCGACCCTGGTGGTGTTGCTCGCGCTGACCCTGCTCTCCGGGCGGCCTGCGCTTGAGCCTGTCGCTGAGGCGACGCACGGACCGGAACAGTCGGACTGATCGGCTCGAGTCGCCTCCTGGTGAGGCGGCCCGCGCGTTCCTTATAGATGCAATAACAACATTGCAGCGGACGCGGGCAGACCGTACCTTCTTTGAAAGGCCAGGTTCCAGATACAAAATGTATCATCTGGCGTTTGGATTCAAAGGAGTTCCGATGTCAATCACTCTCGACCGCCAGCAGGTCTCCCTCTCCAGAACGCGAGAGGCGGTCTTCGAACTGGCCTCGCGCGCTGCGACGAGCGATCCGCTGGGCGCGCTGGCGTCGCGGCGGGCAGCGCTCGCTGAACGGCGCGCCAGTGGCGTAGCGAACGGGGTGGCGCCGGTCGTGGCGTTCATCGTCCTTGTCGCCGTGCTCGCGTTGCTCGCTGCTGCCATCAGCATCGCCGTTCTCGTCTTCTGCTCGCAGAAGGGCATGAATTTCGAGTGGTACGTCCACACCAGCTGGTTCGAAGTGAAGGTCGCCTGCAAGAAATGACAGTTCTCGGTGATCAGCTGAGTTCCGCGCCGTCGTCCACCACGCGCGGCGCCCTCGTGGCTGGTGCGATCGGTCTGGTGACCGGGCTCGTCGTGGGTGCCGTCGGCACCGCGATCGCGGTCGGCTGGGTGATCTTCAACGCTGTCGAGTCCCAGGCGTCGGCACACGTGCCGCTGGTGATCGACGTCGCCGTGGTCGATGGCACCGTGCGCGCGGAGTCGGGGGACGGTCTCGTCGTTCCCGCGTTGGTGTGTGCCGTGGTGGGGGCATCGATCGGTGTCGCGATCTGGGTACTTCGACGTCGTCGATGATGGCTCAGCCGTGATGGCTCAGCCGCGGGCGTTCCGGCTCGCGGTCAGTGCGTCGTGGCGGTTCAGTCTGCTCTGCCTGACGACGCTGGCCATCGTGGGCGGACCGGGCATCGTGCTCCTCGGCGCGATGTTCGGACCGCCCGTGGCGTACAGCGGTTTCGCGTCGATCGTGCTCTTTCCTCTGTCGATCCTCGTGCACGAGTACGGTCATGCGCTTCCCGCCATACGGTCGATCAGGCTGCTCCACTCGCGAAGCGGGACCGACCGCGTCGAAGCACACGGCGACTGGTTCTCCGCCGAGATCCGGCGACCGCGTTTCGCCCCGCGCAGGGATGCGCTCATCACGATGTGTGGGCCGGCGGCCGGAGCATCCGTCGGCGTGATCGTCATCGGAATTGCCTTGCTCTGCATCGAGGAGCCGAACCCGCTCGCACTGCTCTTCTCTGTCCCCTTTGTCAGCCACCTTGCGGCGCTCACCCCATTCAGCAAGGACGGGCGTGCCCTTCTGGACGCGTTCCAACGGAAGGAAAACACATGAGCAGCCACCCGGGCCTGATCGTCCGTGACCTGGTCGTGGGCTACGGCCGTCGACCGGCCGTGCTGAACGGCATCGATGCAGACATCGAGCCGGGCACGATGGTGTCCATGCTCGGGCCGAACGGCTCGGGCAAATCGACCCTCCTGCACGCGCTCCTCGGCCTCATTCCCGTGCGACAGGGAAGCGTGCGGCTGCGAGGTGAGCCGCTCACGGCGGTCCAGCGCACGCACGTCGGGTTCTGTGCAGACGATCTTCCGCTGCCGAGCCTGCTCACCGGCCGCGAGTTCCTGCGCTTCTCAGCCGTTGCGCGCGAAGTCGAACTCTCCGACGGCGATGTGGCGAACCTGTTCGAAGCAACGAACATGGCCGGTTCGGAGACCCGGTTGATCCGCGAGTACAGCCACGGGATGAAGCGCAAGCTGATGCTGCTCGCCAACATCCTGCACTCACCGAGCCTCCTGATCCTCGACGAACCATTCCGGGGCCTCGACCCGGAAGCGCAGGTGGTGATGCGCACCGTCCTGAATGCGGCTGCCGAGCGGGGAAGCATCGTTCTCATTTCGACGCACGACCTTGCGGTCGCGGCGCGGATCAGCGACAACGTTCTGGTTCTCGACCGAGGACGTATCCGATTCCTGGGCGCGTTCAGCGAGAGCGCGACAGGTTCTGCCGACCTCGCCGACACCTTCGCGGGCATCGTCAATTCGGACGACCGGCACGCGATGAGATCCGAGCAGCTGTTCAGCACCCTCGACGGCATCCGGACGCGCCGATGACCGTTCTCCCGATCCTTGCTCGCGCGCACGTCGCGTCGACGCGCAATCACCTCACGGCCCAACTCGGCGGCGTCGTTCAGCGCAACGTCGTCCTGGCGGTGGGCGCGATCCTGCTCCTCGCCTACAACACCGGCGTGTACGTATGGAGTTCCAGCCTGCTGGGCGGCCTGATCGACGATCCGGCGGCGGCAGCGACCATCGTGCCGGTGCTGCCGATCATCCTCACGCTGCCCGCGTACGGCATTGCTTTGATCCTCACGATGCTCCTGCCCGTCGAGTCCCCGCTCGCCTTGCAGGCGAGGCTGCTGGGTGCCTCGCGCTGGTACTGCGCCGTGTCCGAGTTCCTCCCCATCGCCGGCGCCGTCGCTGTCGCCGCCGCCCTCGGGCTGAGCGGATCGTTCGTGTTTCCGGCCGGCATCAGCGCGGTTCCCGTCGCGACGTTCCTCTCGCTCATGCTTCTCGCTGTCGCCTTCGGCTTCCTGTGCCAGGTCGTCACCCTTGCTGTCGAGCGCGTTCTCGGACTTCTCCGGGTGCCGCCGCGCGAGCGACGGTTGTGGGGGGTCATCGTCGCAGCGCTCGGGATGTCCTTCGTCGCTGTCGACCTCGTCCGATGGGCGGCCGACGGTGGCCGTCCCCGCGGGTTCTCCCTGGTGGCGTCCATCACCGGTTGGTGGGGTGGGATGCTGCCTCAGAGCTGGCTCGCTGTGCTGGCCCTGGCGGGGCTGTCCACACTGCTGCTGGTGCTCGGGGCCGCTCTGAGCTCGTCGGACCCGGCGGGAGGCTATTTGCGTGCGGGCACCGTCGCCGTGCGGGTTCCGGTTCTGCGTTCGTTCGGCGGCCAGCTCGTCGCCACGGAGCTGGCGACGTGGATGCGCGACTCCACATCGCGTGTCTCGTTCGGCGCCATGATCGCCATCGATGCCGGGCTGGTCGTCGCAGCGCGGAGTCACATGCTCGATCCGGGCATCGTGCTCCTGTTTCTCGTCCTGGTCTCTGCGACCGGGGGAGAACTGATCATCGGGCGCTCACGCGACATCAACTGGACGCTGCGTGCGATCGGGATGCGCGACGCGTCCGTCCTCTGGTTACGCGTCGGTGTCGTCGGTGTCGCGTTGACCGCCGTCTTCACGGCGGCCATGTTCGCCACCGGGCTCATCGACAACGATCCGATGCGCATCGCGGAGGCGTATTCGCTGTTCTTCGCGATCTTCGCGATCGCCACGCTGGCCGGCGCGGTGATCCCGTTCGACGAGCGGGCGGCGCTCGGGATGTTCGCGACCTCGGCGCTCTCGATCGTTCTGGAGATCGTCGTCATCGTCATGGTCACCACGATTCTGCAACTCACCGGATTCCCGCTCGTCGCTGCGGATCTGACAGTGGCGGCCGTGTGCGGGGCGTTGACCTGGGCGGCGTTCGCGCGCAGTAGATCGGCGGGTCCGTAAGGGTCCGGGCAGTTCCCCGAGGAGACGTGAACCCTCAGGCGGGCACCCGCACGCGCAGCGCGCCGGGGTCGACCGTCAGCCCCACCGCGACCACGTCGCCGAAGCCGTCGCCGTCGAGTTCGAACGGCTCGGGCCGCTCGACCGTCAGCCGCACGGACTCGCCGCGCAGGTAGGTCAGCTCGGTGCGGATCGCCCGGTCGGTGAACCGGATGATCTTCCTGCCGACGGCGCTGCGGCGCAGCACCCGGTTCTCCCAGCTGACCTTGCGCCAGATCAGCAGCCAGCCGAACAGCGAGCGGGGCTGCAGCACCGCGATGTCGAGCACGCCGTCGTCGACCGACGCATCCGGGATCAGCTCGATGTTCCCGGGCAGGCTGCCGCAGTTGGCCACCAGGATCGTGCTCACCTGCGCCGTGCGGGTCGTCCCGGCGTCGAGCGTGTAGTGCACGCGCACCTTCTGAGCTTTCGGGAGGGCACGGAAGCCCGCATCCACGTATGCCAGCCAGCCGAGGCGGCGTTTCAGCCGGGGGCGGGTGTTGGCGATCATGGTGGCGTCGATGCCGAGGCCGGCCATGACCAGGAACGCGTGCTCGTGGATGCCGCCGTCCTTCGCCGTGATGGAGGCGATGCCCAGGTCGATCTGCCGGGTGGCCCCGCCGAAGGCGACGGTGCAGGCGTCGTCGAGCCGCGCGAGCGGCACGCCGACGTTGCGGGCGAGCAGGTTTCCCGTGCCGGAGGGGACGATCGCGAGGTCGGCGTCCCTGTCGCGGAGGGCTTCCGCGACGGCGCGCACCGTTCCGTCTCCGCCCGCGGCCAGGATGAGCGTCGCTCCGGCGGCCAGCGCATCCCTGGTCTGCTGCTGACCGGCTCCGCCCGCGCCCGCGCCGTCGTCGGCCGTCGTCTCGAACCAGAGGATGTCCCGCACCCCTGCGCTCGCCGCCGCCGTCGCGACCGCCGCCTTCAGCCGCGTGATGTCGACTTTGATCGGGTTGTAGACGACGGCGGCCGTCGTCGCCGCCCCCGCTCGCCGATCGTTCACGAAGCTCACGCTACCTGTTTCCACAGGGAACGCCCGGACCGGGCGCCGTCGCCTCGATAAGCTGAACCCGTGATCGATCCAGTTCTTCTCCGTGAGCACCCCGACGTCATCAAGCGTTCGCAGGAGGCCAGGGGCGACTCCGTCGAGGTCGTCGACGAGGCGCTGCAGGCCGACAAGGAGCGCCGCGCGGCCATCTCCGCCTTCGAGGAGCTGCGCGCGGAGCAGAACGTCTTCGGCAAGAAGGTGGCCGCTGCTCCCAAGGAGGAGAAGAAGGAACTGGTCGCGCAGGCGCAGAGCCTCGCCGGCAGGGTCAAGGAGGCGCAGGCGGCGGCGAACGACGCCGAGAAGCGCTTCGATGAGGTGCTCCGCCGCATCGGCAACCCGATCATCGATGGCGTCCCGTCCGGTGGGGAAGACGACTACGTGCTCGTCAAGACCGTCGGCGAGAAGCCCACCTTCGACTTCGAGCCGCGCGACCACCTGGAGCTCGGCGAACTCCTCGGCGCCATCGACATGGCCCGCGGCGCGAAGGTGTCCGGCGCGCGATTCACCTACCTGCGCGGCATCGGGGCGCGCCTCGAACTCGCCATCATGAACATGGCGCTCGACAAGGCGCTCGCCGCCGGGTTCATCCCGATGATCACCCCGACGCTGGTCAAGCCGGAGATCATGCAGGGCACCGGCTTCCTCGGTGCTCACGCGGACGAGATCTATTACCTGCCGGCCGACGACCTCTACCTCACCGGCACCAGCGAGGTCGCGCTGGCCGGATACCACTCCGACGAGATCCTGGATGTGACGGAGCCGCTGCGCTACGCCGGATGGTCCACCTGCTACCGCCGCGAGGCGGGCTCGGCGGGCAAGGACACGCGCGGCATCATCCGGGTGCACCAGTTCAACAAGCTGGAGATGTTCGTCTACACGCTCCCCGAGGAGGCGGAGGCGGAGCACGCGCGCCTGCTGCAGTACCAGGAGGAGATGCTGCAGGCCCTCGGCCTCAGCTACCGCGTGATCGACACCGCGGCGGGCGACCTGGGTTCGAGCGCTGCCCGCAAGTACGACGTCGAGGCGTGGGTGCCGACTCAGGATGCGTACCGCGAGCTGACCTCCACCTCCAACTGCACCACGTTCCAGGCCCGTCGCCTCGACATCCGCTACCGCACGGAGAGCGGCAAGACCACGCCGGTCGCCACGCTGAACGGCACGCTGGCGACCACGCGCTGGATCGTCGCCATCCTGGAGACGCACCAGCAGGAGGACGGCTCGGTGATCGTGCCCGAGGCGCTCCGCCCGTACCTGGGCGGCCTCGAGGTTCTGGAACCGATCGCCCGGTGAGCGCCGCTGACACCGCCACCGACCGCCAGGACGACGGCCGTCTGCTGATCGCGCTCGACGTCGACGGAACGCTGATCCACGAGGACGAGACGATCGGCGCCGCCGTCCTGGATGCGGTCGCCCGCGTCCGCGACGCCGGTCACGAGGTCATGCTCGCCACCGGCCGCAGCTGGGAGACCGCGAGGGGCATCCACCAGAAGTTTGGGCTGACCAGCGAATACGTCGTATGCGCGAACGGCGCGCTCACGATGAAGCGCGACGAAACCCACGAAGACGGTTACCGCCGCGAGTTCGTGGAGGTGTTCGACCCGACCGAGGTGCTCGAGACCATCCGGCCGTATCTGCCGAGCGGCAGCTTCATGGTCGAGGACGCTGCAGGGTTCCGCCGGTACACCGAGGGCATGACCGACTGGGAGCTGGTGAACGCGGTGCAGGTCTCCTTCGAGGAGCTGACCGAGCATCCCGCCACCCGCGTCGTCGTCGTCTCTCCGCAGCACGACGAGGACGAGTTCCTCGACATCGTGGAGCGGATGGGGTTGCACAAGGTCAGCTACGCCATCGGCTGGACGGCGTGGCTCGACATCGCGCCAGACGGCGTCAATAAGGCGACGGCGCTGGAGCGCGTCCGGCAGCAGCTGGGCATCCCGCGGGCGCGGGTGGTGGCGGTCGGCGACGGCAGGAACGACATCGACATGCTCACCTGGGCGGCGGACGAGGGGCTCGGCGTTGCCATGGGCCAGGCGCCGGACGAGGTCAAAGCGGTGGCCAACCGGGTCACCGAGCCGGTCGTCGAGGACGGCCTGGCGCGCGTGCTCGACAGCCTCTGATCAGCATTTCCGGCGTGGCTGTCCAGAAGTTTGCCAGGGTGATCTGCAACTCTGGAGGGTAGTGCTCACCGGCTTTTCGGTGCGCGAATCCCCGAAAACCCGGAAGGAAGTGAATGAGCGAGTTGCCCACCCGCGCCCAGGCGCGTGCGAAAGAAGTATCGGCCGGTCCGAGCATCGCACGCCACGGTCGGCTCAAGCAGCGTCACCCGTTCCGCTTCCTCCTCGGGATGCTCGCAGCCGTGCTCGCCGTCGTCGGCGTGAGCACCGCATCCGTCGCCGCATACGCGGTGTGGGATGTGGCGAGCGGCCTCAAGCAATCGGTCAAGCTGGTCGACGCGAAGGGCAAGGAGGTCGTGCCGCAGGTCGGTGCGATGAACGGCGCGTTCAACGTGCTCCTCGCCGGTAGTGACAGCGGTGGCGGCAATGCAGCATACGGCGACCGCGGCGAGGTCCTCAACGACGTGACGATGCTGCTGCACGTCTCGGCGGACCACAAGACGGCGACGGTCATCAGCTTCCCGCGCGACATGTACGTCTCCATCCCGTCCTGCCCGGACCCCAAGGGCGGCAGCTTCGACGCGATGAGCAGGCAGAAGATCAACAACACCCTCAGCTACGGCGGCCTCGCCTGCACGGTGCTCACCGTGCAGAAGCTGACCGGCCTCGACATCCCGTACGCGGGCGTCATCGAGTTCGACGGCGTGATCGAGATGTCCAACGCGGTCGGCGGCGTGCCCGTCTGTGTCGCCGGCGACATCAACGACCCGTACACGGGCCTGGATGTAAAGGCCGGCCAGAACACGCTCGAAGGCTCCCAGGCCCTCGCGTTCCTCCGCACCCGCCACGGCGTCGGCGACGGCTCCGACCTCGGCCGCATCAGCAACCAGCAGGTCTTCCTCTCGTCGCTCGTGCGAACCATCAAGAGCTCGGACACCCTCTCCAACCCGGTGAAGGTCTACGGCCTGGCGAAGGCGGCGACCACCAACATCGAGCTCTCGGAGAGCCTCAACAACGTGACCACCATCGCCTCGATGGCGGCGGCGCTGAAGAACATCAACCTCAACCAGATGGTGTTCGTGCAGTACCCGAACCACTACGACGGCGACGGCGTCTCCCCGAGCACCGACGCGGCGGATGCGCTGCTCACCGCCCTGAAGAACGACCAGCCGATCACGCTCACGGGCGACACCGGCGTCGGCTCCGAGGCCGACCCGAACGCCCCGGCGACGGGCACCCCGGCCGGTGGAACCGCCGCAACGCCTCCGCCGGCGACGGGCACGCCGACCGCTCCGACCAGCGACGCCCCGACGCAGTCGTCCTCCGGCGCCGTCGACCTGCCGTCCGACGTCCACGGCCAGACGGCGAACCAGTACACCTGCTCCAAGCCCTTCACCGACTGAGAGCGGCAACCGGTTCCGATAGAATCGGGCGACGCCGGTTCACCCCGGCGCCAGGAGGGCTGTCCGAGCGGCCGATGGAGCCAGTCTTGAAAACTGGTGGGCAGAAATGTCTCGTGGGTTCGAATCCCACGCCCTCCGCTTTGCAAAACACGCGCCGATCCCAGTGATTCACTGGGATCGGAGCTTTGTTCCTTGGCTGTCATCCGCTCGTTTGACAACAGAATGACAACAAACGCTGCAAAAGGTCGGCCGCTCAAAACGTGTCCGCGTGATTTCAGCCCCGCTGAATCGGCTGGCGCGGCCGGGTTATTGTCGACCATCTGTCGACTGTCGCCGTAGATCGTCTTCCGCCACGCAGACTGTCTCTTGTCGTGTGCGGGACAACCTTGGTGACGGTGATGCGTCGTCTCATGGGCTTGCCGGATGGCGGGGAACGCTAGGAGCTCAGCCGAGCGGCAAGAAGTGAAGTCCTGCGCTATCGCGGGGATCGTGAGCTTCGGTCGCCACGCCACCATAGAGCGACCCAGAGGCCGCATCGTCTACAAATCAGAGCTTTGCCGCCCTCGAGCGCATGAACCTTGCTCCTAGGCAGCTCGCGTCCGCAGCACGAACACACGAAAACCGCGTCATCCACGAGCGGAGATCGCTTCCTCCAGTTGATCGACGGTCGGGAGCCCGGCAACACCGTTCGGCGTGAAGTAGATGCGACAAGCGAGGTCGGTGGTCTGCGCTCCGTTAGGGAAGAGATCTTCACCATCGACGGTGATCGTCGGTGAGCCCGCGAACGAGACGGACGCGGCGTCTTCCGAGGTCTGAAGAAGCCGAAAGGCAACTGTCGTGGACGTATCACCGAGTCGATCGAGAGCCTCCCGGACTCGATCGCCGGCGTGCTCCCAGTTCGGGCACTCCTCGATGTGCAGCACCTCGATCCTCATGAGACCATTGTCCGTCCTACCGCGCTCGAGTGTAGCTGCGAGGAGGCGTAGCCGAGTGCGCCGGTCACCGTCATTGCTGGCGGCTACGGACGATCCTCGGTATCAGCTGGACGAAGACGACCATGCCCACCAACTCGACGAGAGTCTGCGTCACGACCGCCAGGGGCGCGATAGCCAATTGAGCGGGGAGGGCGAGCGCCAGGGGGAGGACGACGAGGGAGTTGCGGGTTGATCCGCTGAAGATGAGCGCTCGAGTTTCTGGCACGTCCAGACGTGTGAGGCGGCCGGCGGCGAGCCCGATGATCGGCATGATGATGAGGAAGGCCGCGTAGAGCGGTACGACGCGCAGGAGCGTGAGTGCTTGGCCGCCGACTGCGGCGATCTGGGAGCCGATGACGACGGCGAGGGTGAGCATCATGAGCGGCACCATCGCGCCGGCCATGAAGTGCTCGATCGCCCGTGCGGCTCGGTGTCCCCTGGCGATGGCCTGGACGATTGCTGCTGCGATGAGGGGGATGACGATGATGATGAGGAATGCCTCGACGAACGGTGCGAGCTCGATGTGCTGCACGGCGTCGCTCCCGGCGAACAGCCAGAGATAGCCGGGCAGCAAGACGATCTGCAACAGCATCAGGAGGGGCGTCGCTGCGAGCAGCCGCGCTTTCGCGCCGCCGGCGAGGCCTGTGAACACGATCACGTAGTCGACGCACGGCGTGAGCAGCACGAGGAGTACCCCGACGAGGAGTCCCTGGTCATCGGCCACGAACCGGGAGAGACCGAACACAATCAGTGGGACGACCACGAAGTTGACAACGAGAACAGCGCCGAGGAACCGCACGTGCTTGAATGAGCGTCCGACCTCGATCAGCGGAACACCGAGGAAGGTGGCGAACAAGAGCACCGCAAGCACGGGATTGGTCGCGGCCGAGAGCACAGGTGCCGCAGCTGGGGCCAGAACCCCGAATACGCCGCCGGCGAGGATGGCCGCGATGTACAGCGCGACCTGATGGGTGTCCCACCAGTCCACGATTCGCCGCATCGTCTCAGCCTAGGGTCTGCCGGATCGGCAACTTACGGGTAGATCATCCGATGCTGAGTGCCGAGAGACCTTCGGGAGTGCCGGTGACGATGAGCTTGAGGTCGTCGGCTTGGTCGTCGATCGTCCAGTTGACGAATGAGCAGCAGTGGCTCTCGTCGTCAACCAGATCGCGCAGCCGGCGGATGGAGTCCTCGACCTTGCTGTAGCGGACTGTGAGTTGCGTGTCGGTGCGCTCGACACGAAGGGCGTAAACGGCGTCGAAGTCGTGCCACTTCTCAACCTGCGCCTTCCCGGAGGCCGGGGTGAGCGTGCACGCGATCGGCAGCCCATTCAGGGGTCCGACGTGGGTGGTCATGGCTGTACTCCCTGCACTTTGAACTGCTCAGTCGTGGTGGTCATCGTCTTGGTCTCCCTCGAGCAGCATGCCGACCGAGGTGGCGCAGGCGTCGCCCTTCCAGGCCTCGATGCCCTCACGGACGGCGAAGACCACGATCACGAGCCCGGCGATCGGGTCAGCCCACCACCAGCCGAAGAGGCTGTTCAGCAGCAGGCCGATCAGCACCGCTGCCGAGAGGTACGTGCAGATCAGGGTCTGCTTCGAGTCGGCGACCGCGGTGGCCGAGCCGAGCTCGCGACCCGCTCGGCGCTCGGCGAAGGACAGGAACGGCATGACGATCACGCTCAGCGCCGTCAGCACGATTCCGACCGGTGAGTGGTGAACGTCCACGCGACCGATCAGGGTCAGTAGGGAGCTGACGGTGACATAGGCGGCCAGCGCGAAGAACGCGATCGCGATGACACGCAGCGTGGGCTTCTCCCAGCGTTCCGGATCGCGTCGCGTGAACTGCCATGCCACAGCGGCGGCGGAGAGGACCTCGATCGTCGAGTCCAGTCCGAATCCGATGAGGGCGCCGGAGGATGCGACGCTACCGGCAGTGATGGCGACGACAGCTTCGATCAGGTTGTAGCCGATCGTCGCTGCGACGATCCAGCGGATGCGACGTTGCAGGATGGCGGTGCGGTCAATGGCGATGGCGGTACTCATGCGCAGTTGCATTCCTCTCCTGCGCAGCAGCCCGGTTCGACGAACAGGGTCACTCGCAGCAGCTCATCGAGCGCGGGTGCGATGTGCCCGTCGGCTAGGCGATACCAGGTGCGCCGGCCATCGGGGATGGCTTCGACCAGGCCGCACCCGCGCAGGCAGGCGAGCTGGTTGGACATCACCTGACGGGACACCCCGAGCGCGTCAGCGAGATCGGCCGGGAATGCGGGGGCTTCGCGTAGGGACAGCAGGATCCCGACGCGGGTGGCGTCAGACAGTGCGTGACCGAACCGCGCCAGCGCAGCGGTGTGGGTGACGGTGGCAGCGGGAGCGATGATCGTCATGACAGCGATAGTACAGCGAAACCTGTACTATCGCACTCTTCGCCGAAGGTGCGGCTCCGTCGTGGAGTGGCAGCTTGAGCCCTGGAGTCTCATGGCGGCGACGGCTGCCTAGCTGTGGTCGTGCCGGTGGTGGGCGTCGGGGTAGTGGTCGTGGGTGTGGGTGATCGCTTCGTGCGTGTGGACATGCTTGTGACGTTCTCCGGCTGCGACCAGGAGACCGTCTTCGTGCTCGTGCTGATGGTGCTCGTCGTGCGTGTGCCAGTGGTCGTGGGTGATCGCCTCGTGGGTGTGCCCGTGCTCGTGACGCTCCGTCAGGTGCAGCCAGACCCCGATCGCCATCAGGACCGCCGCGACCACGACCGGCCAGGTGAGCGGTTCGCCCAGGGTGAGGGCGAGGAGAGCGCCGAAGAACGGCGCGATCGAGAAGTACGCGCCGGCGCGGGCGGTGCCGACGTGACGCATCCCGATGATGAACAGCACCAGGCTGACGCCGTAGGCGAAGAGCCCGACGACCATCGCCGAGGCGATGTTGAAGGGGCCGGGAAGGGCAGCGCCGAACGCGAACGCGATGATCAGGTTCACCGGTCCGGCGACGCCGCCCTTGATCGCGGCCAGCCAGGTGGCGTCATTCAGGGCGACCTTGCGGGTGAGGTTGTTGTCCAGCCCCCAGCAGAAGCACGCGCCGAGGATCGCCAGCGACGGCCACGGGCTGCCGAAGTTGGCGCCGGACGGGATCGAGAGCACCACGGCGCCGGCGACGATCGCGAGCATGCCGAGTGCGATCCGCCGGTCGAAATTCTCCTTGAACACGAACCACGCCAAGGCCGCGGTGAAGACCCCCTCGGCGTTCAGCAAAAGGGAAGCGCCGGATGCGGGCATGTTGGCGAGACCTGCCATGAGGAGAACCGGACCGGCGATGCCGCCGAAGAAGATCGCGCCGACCAGAGGCAGGATCTCCGTGCGGGCGATCCGGACCCGCGGCATCCGCCGGATCAGCCGATACAGCCCGAGACCGATTCCGGATCCTGTGTAGAGCAGACCGGCGAGCAGCCACGGGCTCACATCGTCGTTGAGCAGGAGCTTGGCGAGCGGGGTTCCTGCACCGAACAGCACGGCGGCAACAAGCGCCGCCTGGACGCCGACGTTGCGCAGGCTGCGGAGGATCACGGGGTCACCGGTACAGGCTGGCCGAGGTGGTGCGCGGGCGTGCCGCCGAGCGTGTGCTCGGCCTGGAAGATCGCATCCGTCACGAGCTGGCGGGCGTGCTCGTTCTCGAGCCGGTAGAACACGCGGGTGCCCTCGCCGCGGGTTGCGACGATCCGCGCCAGGCGCAGCTTCGCCAGATGCTGCGACACGGCCGCCGGCGACTTGTCGACGATGTCGGCCAAGTGGTTCACCGACAGCTCACCGTCGCGGAGGGCGAGGATGATCCGAACCCTGGTCGCGTCGGCCAACATTGCGAACACCTCGACAGCGAGCTCCACGTACTGGCTGTCCGGCTCCCGGCCACACACGGCCTTATCTGCATCCATACGCAGATTCTTTCATACTCTCGCTGAGTGCGCGGACTCGGGGGCGCCGCGACTGGTTGGGCCAGGCATGCCGAGACAGCTTCGAGCGAAGTAATGGCCGGGAACGCAGGGGCAATCAAGTGGCGGTACTGGCTGACAAACCATTGGCGGAAGGGCTATTCATCGATGGCTTGCTGAGAACTACTACGGGGCAAACGGCATTTGTCCCCGGCTGCTGGTTCAATCAGCACATGATCAACGTCGGTTGGCTCCTCGAGACGTGGCGCGCTGCCCGCGGGAGGCGATCGTCATGATTTGGAACGCAATCGTCGCGGACGTGATCGCGTACCCGTGGTTCGCGGTTGTGGTCGCCGCGCTCGTCGTCAGTGCCGGCGCGAAAGGGTTGAGCAGACTAGCGAGATACGTCGGCGGTGCGTACTGGTCTAGTCATCACTGAGGACGAACGCTCTGCGAGGTGCGCCCCGCGATCCACGGACCGTCGTGCCGCCCTGTCTAGCGCTTCAGCGACCGCATCGAGGTCGTCGTCAAAAAGGTCTGCGTAGACATCGAGCGTCATCGCCGCGGAAGCGTGCCCGAGCATTCGCTGAACAGCCTTCACGTTGGCGCCCGCGCTGACTGCCAAACTGGCGGCGGTATGGCGAAGATCGTGGACGGTCATCGGATCGAGTCCCGCTCGATCAAGCGCGCTCTTGAACCACGTTCGCTGGCCGCGCGTTGCACGCTTTACGTGCTCGCCGAATCGACCCGAGAACAGCAGCTCGTTCGGCTGCTTGCCTATCGCAGCCTCCGCAAGGGCGTCACCGAGGAACGACGGAAATGGCACCGATCTGCGCTTGTGGTTCTTCGGGGTCCCCACGATGGTCTCCGGTCCCACCTCGACAGCGTTTTCCGAGATCGCAAGCCGGCGACGAGTGAAGTCGACGTCGCGCACGCGCAGGGCGATCACCTCGCCCCAGCGAAGGCCGGTATAGGCGAGCAGGAGCACCAGAACGTCATGCTTGCCGCTGGCGGTCGCGAGATCATGGACTTGCTGGTGGCTAAGGTACCGGTGTGCGCGGGCGACCTTGCGCGGCAGGCGTGAGCCTCGTGCGACGTTGACTGGCACTCGACGGTCTTTGACCGCAACGTCGAGAATGCCGGCGAGGACGCCGAAGGCCCGGAGAACGGTCGTCGCCGACTTGCCGGCGGTCAGCGAGGTCACCCACGTCTGAACATCGGAGTGCCTCACATCCCCGACGGGGACCTTTCCCCAGCGGGGCTCGACTTGGAGGCGCCATGCGATCTCAAGGGGTCGGAGTGATGAGGGTTTGAGGTGAGTCTGGTTCGCGAGCCATTCTGTGCCGAGGGAGGCGATAGTCACCCGTGCAGCACTCGCGTCGATGTACTCGCCACGTGCCTTGTTGGTCTCGACCGTGGCGAGGTAGAGCTCGGCTTCGCGCTTCGTCTTGAATCCGCGTTTCGTTGTCTGGCGGTGATCCGGCGTTCGGTACATGACGCGATAGCGTCGACCGCCCGCAGCTTCATACGACAGAACGCTGCCCATTTCGCCCTCCCTCTAAGGTGCTCCTGATGCTGCGATGCCGGACGACGTGAGAAGCGCAGCGAGTCGTGCGGCCTCGCGTTCAACCAATTCGAGGCGGCTCTCGAGATCAGTGTCAATCGCGAGGTCCGCGTCGCCCGAACTCTTACGGACATCGCGAACAAGGCGAACGCGGTCGATCTCCCGACGCAGGGTCCCGAGCTCACGGAGCGTGTTCAACGTGGCGATGTCAGATCGCTCGGAGGCGAGTCTCGGCTGATATGAGCTCAGCGGAGTGGCCGAGAGCCAACAATCGAATTCCGCTGCGGTCATCTCCGCGAAGTCGTCACTGAGATTGGGGAGGTCGAGGTTCGACTCCGGCGCCCCGATGGGCGCGAGCAGCATGCTGACCGGCACGTTCAGTCCCCGTGCGATGTTCAGGAGCTGGGTCACGCTGATGTCTGCCTTCCTCCCGGACTCGATGTTCTCCAGAACCGCCTGCGTGATATTGCCTCCAGGGATGGCATCGGCCAACTCCCGGGTCGAGCGAAATCCGCGTTCCCTTCGAGCCAGCTTGATGCGGGCGCCAATGCCGTTCTCGGTCCGAAAATCTGCCATTTCGACAGAATAGCGCCTTTAGTCTTGTCAAACTAGAAGCTGCGCGCTATTGTCTATCCAACAATTCAAGAACTCCTAGGTTGTCGAAACGGAGGAGATGAGATGACAGGGGAATTCATTCAGCCAGCTGACGTGGTTGAGCTCACTGGGCTGTCAATCGCAGCACTCGCCCAGCTGCGGTATCACGGCAAGGGGCCGCGCTTCTACAAGCCGACACCGCGCACCGTTCTCTACAAACGAGCGGAGGTGTTGGCATGGCTGGAGGCGAGCGCCCAGACGAGAACCGGGGCGTACGCATAAACGAGCCGAACCCGTCCACCCCGGGGGTTATTCAGGACTTCGTTGACGGGTATCTCGTACCTGTTGACCCCATGGATGACCTGCAGTGTGAGCGCTGTCAGTAGAACAGCCGGTGCACCCCGGCGCGCCGCCACAGCGCGACCCCTGTTCGGGGGTAGCGTGCGGCACCAAATGGAGCGGCTGATCCTTACCCCACTTGCCGTTACGCCGGACTCACGATTCGAGTCAGGGCGGCGGTGACGCATCGTGGCTGAGACTCCCGCACTTCAGAGTCGAAGTCGCCGCTCCACCATCAAATCCGAGGGCGCCGCCCCGAACCCAATGACTTCGGCGCTGCTCGGTTCATCCTCTCTCCCTTGCCCAGGTGGGCTTTCGCGCGCCCACGCGCGCTCGGCCGCACCGCTGTTCTAACGGGCCTCACGGCTCGAACCCGGTCCTTCGCATTAGCCACCTCCATGCAAGGAAGGTTGTGATCTCGTGGCTGGAGGAAATCAAGTCGCAGTGGTGGACGATCGTCTCGGAGAACTTCTCCGCACCGTCGACAGCATGCGCTCATTCGTCCGATATCGTCTGTGGGGCCGCCCGAACGATGTGGACGTCGTTCTGCAGATCGTGCGGGAGTCGGTCTGGCACCGCTGTTCCGCATATGACCCGGCGAAAGGGACACCGAACGCGTTCGTGTTCGGGATAACTCGCCATGTCGTCCTGCGCGAACTACAGCGTAAGGCGATCGAGACCGATGAGTTGCCGACGGACATTCAGTCGGGGGGTGACATCGACCCGCTGGATGCCTTGATCGGTCGGTTCGAAGCCAACCGGTGGATGAGCCTTGTCGCCGATTTCGTCGGCCCATCCGACTGGGTCGTGGTGGGTGAATTGGGGCTCACCGATGGTGACGGCGATCGTGTGGCTGAGGCGCACCACCTCTCTGCGCGCGGGCTTCGGACAGTTCGCGAGCGCGTGAGCCAGGCGGCGCACACCGTGCGCGCTGCACTCGCAGCCGCCGACGCAGGCCTTCCACTCACTGGCTCCGTCGTTGTGGGATGCGTCCCTGAGCGGGGCGGCTTCCGGGAGGTCGCCGAGATGATCGACGACGACGCCGAGACGATCGCCGCGACCCTGCATATCCACGCCGGCTCGGCGCGAGCGCGGATCGCGACGGCGAAACGGCTGATGATGATCGCCCGGGCCGTTCTGGAGCAGGAGGTCTCGGCATGATCACGGCGGGAGCCGCGGCCGCGCACGCAGTCGCCCATCCGAAGGCAACGCGGAATCTGCTGATCGTTGTCGCTGTCCTTGTCCTCGTCGTCCCCGCCAGCTTGGTAGCTCTGCCGGTCACGATGGTGCTCGCGGTGGGTGCCAACGGGTTTGGCGGTGGGGGAGCGTGCGGTGGCTCCGCGCCCACCGTGGCCGCCAGCCAGAGCGTCGACGGGTATGGGCCCGACCAGTTGAGAATCGCCGCGACGATCATCACCGTCGGCCAACAAATGAACATCCCACCGCACGGTCAAACGCTCGCGCTAATGGTCGCAATAGGGGAGTCCGGGCTACGGAACCTCGACCACGGCGACGCCGTCGACAACACTACTATCGGGGTCTTCCAGCAGGGCGCCGGCTACGGCACCCCTGCCCAACGAATGGACCCAGCCACTGCTGCCGCAGCGTTCTACACGCGGATGCTCCACCTGCCGGATTGGCAAACCACCGCTCCGACCTTGATCGCCCACGCCGTCCAGATCAACGCGGACCCGAATCACTACGCACCCTTCTGGACTCCCGCCCAACACGTCCTCGCCGCGCTCACCGGGGCAACCGCCGGCGCGTGCCAAATCCCGGCGGACGCCCGCGCTGCCGCGGCAGTGCTGGTCCAAGCGATCCAGGAAAAGAAGCTGAACTTCCTCGAGGCCCGGTATCAGCAACAGGTCGTCAACATGGCTGACGGGACCGCGAGTCCGAACTGCGTGATCGACGGACACGTCCTTCAGCTGATCGTCGTCGCCGTCCAGTCGTTCCAGCAGGTCGGCATCAGCGACCTCAACCGTCGCTGCACCGGCACAACACCTGGCGCCGGGGCCAAGTCGGCGCACTGGAAGGGCAAAGCCGTGGACTTCTACGCCCTCAACCGTCGCTCGCTCACCGGTGCGGACGACCTCTCCCTCCAATTGATCCATGTGCTGGATCCCTACGCCCCGCGCGGGTCGAGCGCCGGTCAAAGCGACTGCCGCGCCCAGTCGGGCGTAACTCTCGGCCCGCTGATGAACATCACCCACACCTTCGCCGATACCTGCAACCACCAGCACATTCAGGTGCCCTGACCAACCCAACTCACCAATGCGCGCCAAAACCCACCCCGAACCGGAACGTGTAGGTGAAGGCGCAGACGAAAACCGAGGTGACTTGAGATGAACAAGAAGCTGATCGCAATCGCGGCACTCCTGCCATGCCTGGCGCTGGTCGGCTGCGTCACCACGGGGCCCACCAGAAACCCGTCACTCACGACCGTTGCGCCGGCCAAGCCGACACCGACTCCGTCGAGCGCTGCAGTGCCGGCCGCGGACGGCATCGTGGATACCGTCTACGTCCAGGTCTTCCCAGGCCGCACCTTCAAGTCGAAGCACGGCTGCCGGTGCACCCTCCCGGATTCGACTCAGGAGCTTTTCCCTGCCGGAACGCCCGTGGTGTTCATGAAGCTCACGATGACCGGGGAATGGAAGCCCTCGCAGGGCAATCAGACCTATCAGATCGTCACCGGCACCACGTTGAAGGGAACCCAGTTCGATGGGCGCCCCGAACCCGCCGTCCTCGACACCGTAGATGGACCTGCCGCCGCGAAAGCCGCGGGACTGCCGTGGCTCCCAACCGGCCTCTTTGGTAGCAAGACCGACTGGACGGTACCGAACGACAGGGAGCGCTCCTTCGCCGCCGCCTGGTACCTCCCGACCGGCGTCGACCGCCTCCTGCTCACCCTGGATGTTCCTTCCGAGGGACAGCCGCTGCACCTGATCGTTCGACTACCGAACTCGGCTGCGAACGCGAGTGGGGAGTGAAACAAGGTGGACCTCTTGCTTAACCTGCTCGGTCTCCTGCTGATTCTCGGCATCGCATTGCTCGGCATCGTCGGCAGCGGACTGCTGACCGCCAAACGGATGGCTGAGACGAACGAACCCACTTCGAATACGGACACCACGGAAAGGAACATCGAATCATGAACGCACTCAACGAGGCCCTGGTGACCGTGCACTCGCGCGCGATCACCGTGCTGACAGTGGCCAACCCGTCGCCGGACTTCTCCGGCCCTGGCGTTTCCGCGCTCCAGTCGATCGCGAACGTAGTGTTCGCCATCGTGCTGAGCCTCGCCGTGATCGGGGGACTAATCGCCGCCGGATTCATCGTGGTCGGCCACATCTCCAGCAATGGACGGGTGCAGAAGATGGGCATGGTCGGGCTGGTCAGCTGCATCGCCGGCGTCGCCGTCGCGGGCGGCATCGCCGGACTGATCAACTGGGGTCAGTCGCTAAAGGTGGCGTGAGCATCATGTTCGTTCTCTCAGCACCGCCCGATCCGTTCTCGCCGAACTACGGCTGCTTCCTCTCCGACTTCAGCTGCCAAGCCTCACAAACAGTGGCCCAGTTCATGGCGTCCACCATCCGCAACCTCGGCGACTTCATCGCCACCATGATCGGCGGGGCATTCAACACCAACATCGACCAGGGCAGCTGGAACATCGCCCACTCCCAATTCCTGTTCTGGGTCGCCGTCACCGCACCCGTCATCCTGATCGTCGCCCTCGTCCAGATCGGGATTGCAATGATCCTCCAGGACTGGCACCGGATCGGCCGCACCGCCGCCGGCGCTGCGCTCGCCATCCCGTTCTCCGCGATCTGCGTGTGGGGTATGCAGAAGGCGTCCGGTGTCACCGACGCCATAACGACCAGTCTCACCACCACCGTCCAGGGCGGCGACCTGAGCAAGGGACTGCTGCGCGTGATCGGCATCCTCGATGTCTCCAAGCAGGCCCCCAACGCCGTCATGCATAACTCCCAGTTCACCCAGGGTGGCGTCATCTTCACCATGGTGTCGCAAGGAGCGCAGGGACCGGCCTCGGTGGGCGAATATGTGATGGCGCTTCTCGTCGTCGGACTCATGATGATCGCGTCGCTGTTCCTGTTCATCGCCATGTCCATCCGCGAGTTCGGTCTGTTGGCGCTGGCTGCAATGGCGCCGGTCGGGTTGATGATGATCGGCCAGCCCAAGCTCACCGCGTGGGCGCAACGGTGGATGAACCTCACCGTTGGGCTGCTGATCGCCAAACCGCTCGCTGCAGGCGTCGTCTTGCTCGCGGTGGAGCTGACCAAGGCCAGCCTGAGCATCAGCGTCATCCTGATCGCCGCCGGCGCGGTGATCGCCGCCTCGTTCAGCCCGCTCTGGGCCACCAAGCTCGTCTCGTTCGCGGGAGCCGAGGTCGGCACAGCGCTTCATCACCGGTTCTCGATGCGTGACCAGTTCTCGCGCGTCAACACTGCGGCAGCACCGGTCCGGTCTGCCGCACGAGTCATCAAGGTTGGGAGATAGCGGATGACCACCATCACCGCCGACCAATTGATCAGCGACGAGGGCGCACCACGTGTCCGGTTCGCCGCCCGCGAGCGCCGCGGGATCTTCCTCGGGCTGACGTTCCTGCAACTCGTCGTCGTGGGCGGGGCCATCGCCATTCTGCTTGCGACGCTGCTCATCAACGCCAACGCAATTTGGGTGATGCTGCCAATCGTCGCCCTCGTGGCCTTCTTCGCCCTCGCCACCTACCGGCGGGAACCGGTCCTCGTGATCGCAGCGCAGGCCGCACGGTACGCGTACCGCAGCGTCGCCGGCCAGACGGTGTTCCGCCGCGACGTCTGGCTGCGGGTCACTATGGCGTCCCTGAGCGTCGGGCACGCGCAGGTCGCCGCCGCCGCGCCGATCGTGACCTCGAAATTCCTCCTGCCGGGTGCGCTCGGCGACGTGCAGATCGTACAGATCCCTGGTGCCGGCGCGTTCATCTACAACGCCCGCGGCCGCCTCGCCTCCGTCACCGTCCGCGTCGGATCCCGAGCGTGGGCGCTGCGCGACAAAGGCACCCAGGAAGCCGCCTATGACGGATTCGTCGAATGGCTCAGCTCGCTCGAAAGTCTGCCTGGCGTCCGCGAAACCACCATCCGTGTCCGTGTTGATCGCGCGTCGTCGAACGAATTGCGCGACTACCTGCTAGCTCGGGAGACCGAACATGCTCCCCAGGTCAGCCCCGAACTGCGTCAGCAGTATTGGGATCTGACCCAGACCGCGTCCAAGCGGTCGATGGGGTTCACGAATTTCGTCACTCTCACCTTCGACACCGGCACCCTGAACGCGGCGATCCGCGACGCAGGTAGGGGCCTGACCGGTCTCGCCGCTGTACTGAAGGAGCGGGTCGCCGGCATCGAGACCTCGATGGAGCACGCCCGATTGACGCCAGCCGGGTGGCTTACCTCGGACGACCTCGACGAACTCCTGGCGCTCTCCGCCGACCCCGTGTCGGCGGCGACCCGACGCGAGCAAGCCGCCGCGACCGACACGCGGACTGCACCCCCGGTGATGGGGATCGACGAGGGTTGGGACACGATGCGGGTAGACGAGTCGTGGCATCAGACCTTTTGGGTCGCCGAGTGGCCCCGCACCGACGTCCGCACCGGATTTCTGGAACCGCTGCTCTACGCCGGGGACGCGACCCGAGTGATCACGCTGCAGGTTCGCCCGGTGGCGACGCACAAGGCGCTGGCCCAGCTGAACCGCGCGCAATCCGACATGGAGACCTCGGCCACCATTCGGATGAAACTCTCCTCCCGGATCCCGCTCACGCACCTGCGCGAGGAGGAGGACCTTGCGGTGCGCGAGCACGATCTGGTCGATGGGTTCGGTGATGTGCAGTACCGCGGGTTCGTGACCGTCTCCGCCGAGTCGAAGGATGCCCTGTCCAAGGCCCGCACAGATATCGAGCAGGCCTCACACCCGGCTCGGCTGGTGCTGGCGTCAATGTCAGGGCAGCAGGCGGCCGGGTTCGTCACCGGAGCCCTCCCAGTGCCGATGGAAGGGGAGTGAGATGAAGCCCAACACCGTCATCGGCCGCATCCCAACTGGCGAGAAACCTGGAGCCAACGGGCGCAACCGCCAGCCGAAATCTGCCGACAAGGGTTCGAGCTGGAAACTGCAATCGACGGAGTTGCCGGCGTCAAAGATGCCAGCCTGGGGGTGGAAGCAGCCGCGCAATCTGCGCGGCCCACTGCGCGCCAACCCACCCGCACACCACTGCTCGTCCAAGGTCCTTGGTGGTGCGTATCCGTTCCTGGCGGAGACGGGTGACATCCTGACCGGTGCGTACATCGGCGAGAACGAGCTCTCCCGAGCCCCGTTCTGCTTCGACCCCTGGGACGCCTACTCAGCCGAGGCCGTCCGCTCCCACTCCGTCGCCATCCTCGGCGTCAAAGGCACCGGCAAGTCGATGCTCGCCAAGTCCTGGTCCTCCCGCCTGGCACGGTTGGGTCGCAAGGTTGCCGTCCCGCACGACCCCAACGGCGAATGGGCGCGCGTCGCCGAGTACGTCGGCGGCACCTCGATCAGTGTCGGCCCGGGCAAAGCCGCCCGCATCAACCTGCTCGACGAGGGTCCGCGAGATGCGACGTTTTCAGATGAGGACTGGAACCAGAACGTACTCCAATATCGCCGCGGCACGGTCAAGACGATCATCCGCCGCCTCCGCGAAGGCGGAAACCTAGAACCGGTCGAACACACCGCGCTCGACGTCGCGCTCGACGCACTCCGCGGGCAGTCGACGGTCACCATCACCCACGTCTACAACCGCCTCGTCGACCCCGACCCAGACCAGCCCGCTGAGGTAGCCGACGCCGGACATCGGCTCGCACACTCACTCCGACGGATGGTATCCGGCGACCTCACCGGCTTCTTCGATGGACCATCCACGGTTCGCTTCGACGCAGACGCCCCGATGATGGTCGTCGACACGTCCGCGCTGAAGGGCGCATCCCCGGAAGCGCAGGCTCTCGCCCGCCTCGCGACAGCGAACTGGATCCGCCGCTCCTCGCTCGGCGCCAACCGGCAGGCTCGGGTCATCATCCACGAGGAGGCCGCCGTCGAACTTCTCAACGATGTCTCCGGCGGCGACGGGCTCGCCGACCGGGTGGAAGACGAGAAGGTGGCGCGCCACCTCGGCACCAGCAACTGGTACCTGCTGCACCGGGTCGCCGACCTCGACGCGCTCGGCGATCGCAATAGCGCACTCCACTCGCGGGCACTCGGCCTCCTCGCCGACTGCGAGACCCGCATCTCCTACGCGCAGCACTCAGGCGAGATCGCCCGGTCCCGAGAGATCCTGGGCTGGAACGACACCCAGGCCGACCTTGTCCGCAAACTCCACAAAGGTGAAGGCCTCTGGCAGATCGGCCAGGACCGGGTGGCGAAGGTCCGCAATATCTGCACCGACTACGAACTCGGCATCTTCCGCACCGACGCCCTCGGAGGCGAACGAGCATGAGAACTCACGGCTCGTCCTGGACACACATCGCCCTGTATTCGCTCTTCGGGCTGGTCGTCGCCGGTGCACTTGCGACGGGGATTGCAGCGGGGACGATCTCCGCGGTCTGCGGCACCGGCGGTCAACCGTCGAGCGTCTTTGCAGGCCTCCAACTCGCGCTCAATGGAAGCCTTGCCGGTTTCACGTACCCGTCAACGTGCGTGGCACCCGTCGACCTGATTCGCGTGCTCGACGCGCTGGCCCTCCTGCTTATTCTCGGAACGGTCGCCGCCGCGGCCATCTGGTGGCTCCGCTACCGCCAGTCCGACCGACACTTCATCCACGAACTCCGCGGCCGCGATGGGCTGGCCAAGCCCGGCGAAGTCCGCAAGCACACCTCCGCCCGAACCGCCCTCCGCCGCGCCAAGACCCTCCGCCCGTCCCTGACCAATCCGACACCGTCGGCAGTCGGATGGAAAGTCGGTCAAGCCCACGGCCAGGACGTCTACGTGTCCATCGAGGACTCCATCGTCGTCGAGGGCGCACCCCGCTCCGGCAAAGGCTACCGATTCATCATCAACGCCATCCTCGACTGGGACGGCCCACTGATCACCACCTCCACCCGAAACGACAATCTCTCCGCCACGATGCGGGAACGCGCCCGCGTCGGCGAAGTGACCGTGTTCGACCCGCAGGAACTCTCTGGTGTCCGCTCCGCCTTGCGTATCTCACCCGTCACCGGATGCGAGGACCCGCTCGTCGCCGATCAGCGAGCCCAGGCGATCGTCGCCGGAACCGCACTCGGCGCATCGAAGTCCAACCAGGAATGGGCGCAGGTTTCCTCCTCCGTGCTCTCCCGGCTCCTGCATGCCGCTGCCGTTTCCGGTCGCGGCACCGATGCATTGGCTCGGTGGGGATCCAATCCACGCCTCGCACTGGAAGCAGTCGGCGTGCTCGCGAACCAAGGATCGCCGGGCTGGTCCGAGGACCTGGACGCGATCATCAACGGCGACGAGAAACTCCTCGCCAACTCCTGGTTCGGCGTCTTCGGCGCCCTCCGACCCCTGTCGATTCCCGCGATCCGGAACGCGATGACGCCCGGACCAGGAGAGCAGTTCGACCTCGACCGGTTCCTCGCCGGATCCAACAGTCTGTATCTCGTCGGCACCGGTGCCGGGGCAGGGTCCGTCGGCGGCTTCCTCGGAGCGATCCTGGACGACATCGTCGAGACCGCCCGCCGCAAGGCACTCGCCTCACCCGGCTCTCGCCTCGACCTGCCGCTCGCACTAGTCCTGGACGAGATCGCGAACATGTTCTCCTGGCCCGCACTGCCACGGATCATGGCCGACGGTGGCGGTGTCGGCATCTCCACCGTCGTCGTGCTCCAAGCACTCTCGCAGGCAGAGACTGCCTGGTCACGATCGGAAGCTGACACAATCTGGTCCGCTGCAACCGCCAAGCTCCTCCTCGGCGGCGCGTCCGACGTCGACCACCTCCGCGACATCGAATCGCTCCTCGGCCTCCGACGGATCCGCAACACCGGCCACTCCTACAACGACACCGGATCCTCCACAAACGTCAACAACGAGAAGGTGCCCGTCATGACAATCGACGAGATTCGGCGAATGCCCGAAACCGTCGGGCTCCTCGCATACAGGACGCGTCGCGGGATCCTTCTGGACCTGCGCGGTTGGACAGACCGAGACGACGCCCGCCAGGTCAGAACGGGCAAGCAGCTCACCGAGCTCGACCAGCAGGTCGTGTTCGCCGAACAATATCAAGCTGCTCTGGACCGCCGAGGATCCGCCCGGGAGGAACACTGATGTCCAACCGTCGCCGTCCCGCCAGGGACAATAACTACCGCACCCGCTACCTCCATTCGCCAGTCTGGTTCGGCCGCCGAGACCGTTGGTTCATCGAGGAAGCACGCCGCGCCAGCACAATCCGCTGCGCTATGTGCCTCGGCGCCGGCAGCGCTCGAACCCTCGAACTGCACCACCTCGACTACCGCGGCGTCACCCATACCCCGCACGGCTGGATCGCCCACGAGCGCCACGAAGACCTCACCGCCCTCCACCCGCGCTGCCACGAATACGTTCACCAACTCATCGAACGCGACCGCGCCCTCTCTGGATTCGTCTCCCGCCGCACCGCATCCCTCCAAGCCATCACGCGCCTCCGCGCAAAGATCGGCCGCTACATCGAAGCCCTGGACCAGCAGTGACAGACGACATCCCACTCGATGAACTCGTGGCCTCACTCCCCGATACGTGGGACGACCAGGCACCCCGACGAACCCCGGGGATGCTCGGCATCACCGTGATCAACTGGCGCACCCTCGAAGACGCCGACGCCCCACAGGTCTGGACCGAACTGCGGGACTGGGTCACCTGGTTCACCCACCGCTACAACCTCGCGATCCGGAAGATCCCACCCTGCTGGTACAAGCACGGCGCGCTCGTCGAAGAGCTCTCAGCCCTCCACACCGCCTGGCTGGTTTCCTACGACAGCCTCGACGCCGGCTACGGACCCATCGGTTGGCACGAACGCCTCGCCGTCGCCATCCCGAGGCTCGCGGGTTGGTACAACGGCGAATGCCACAACGGCCACACCGAACTCCCGCAGAACGGCGACGATGCGGTGCTCTCGGACTGGGCCGATTGGATCAGCCAGAGTCATGCGCGACCGTAGCCGTAGAACACCGGGTTTGCGCGCCTCCAGCGCGCATATTCCTCCGTCGAATCGGAACGTGTAGTTGAAAGCGACCCGACAAAGGGCCGCCAAATCGAAAGGAAAGTACGATGAGCACACGAGTCCCGATCAGCATCGAAGGCAACCTCGTCGCCGACCCCGACTACGGCGAATCACAGAACGGCACCAAGTTCGCCAAGTTCACCGTCGCCGTCACCGACCGAAAACTTGAGGACGGCAAATGGGTTGACGGCGACACCCAGTACCACCGCACCACCGTCTTCGGCCGCACCGCCGAAAACGTCCGCGCCAGCCTCGCCAAAGGAGACACCGTCATCGTCAACGGCAACCTCGAGTTCCGCCACTGGACCGACCAGGCCACCGGCGAACCCCGAGCCGCCACCGAAGTCGTCGCCGACAGCGTCGGGCCCTCCCTCCGCTACGCCACCGCGGAGGTGACTCGTCGCGCCCCAAAAGCTGACGGCCCAGCCGTGGCAGGGCCCAACCAAAGCGTCGACCTTGCCTCTGCCGCGACCATCTCTTAACGACGCACCCTGGGTAGCGGGGCGAACCTAGTCCGCCTCGCTACCTCTTTGTTTCAGAGCCATCGGGTATCGGCGCGCTCCACGGCGCCCCGAAATCGGAGATCGTAAATCGCCGGCCTAGCACCTTTAACCCTGTAGACATTCAAATGTGCCGAAACCCACAGTGACGACCGAATTGCCCAGTGAGCCGCTTCGCCCGCTAACTCCCGTCTTCAATGAAGATGAGCACGGCATCTATCTCGGGTATCTTCGGTCGGCGCTGAGCGACACGTCAGGCTCTGCCCCGCTCAACATTGCGCTTACAGGCACATATGGATCTGGTAAAAGCAGCGTCCTTCGCGAACTCTCGCAAGACCTTGGCGATCAGGAAGTGGTAACCGTATCGTTGCCCGCATTCCGTAGGCAAGACACCAAGGTGACGAACTCGAGCCAAACAGATGAGATTCAAAAGGAGATCGTCAAACAGCTCCTCTACCGCGAGAAGCCGAGCAAGCTGTCTGAGTCCAGGTTTCGACGAGTACAGCGACGTGGACTCGGCTCAACAATGGCCGTCGCCGCGTCAGTCAGCTTCATAATTCTGCTGATCGCATTCGCGACGCATGCGGGCGATCGATTTGAACAGCTCACTGATCGCTCGGCGGTAGCCGTGACCATCCTTTGGTTGTCGGCATTTGTACTTCTTACTGTCTTGATCGCGCTTGGGCAAAGCTTCGTTCTCGGCCGGTTTCACGTTGCGGCACTCAGTACCGGCCCGGCCCACATTGTCGCCGACAAGAGCGATCAGAGTTACTTTGACCAGTACCTCGACGAGATCGTCTATTTCTTTAGCGCGACACGGTGTTCAGTCGCGATCTTCGAAGACCTTGATCGGTTCGAAACACTGACCATTTTCGAAGAGCTTCGCGAGCTCAACGTTTTACTCAACTCTTCGCGGCAGATCGGGCGACCGATTCGGTTTGTATACGCCCTCAGGGACAGCGTGTTCGAGGATATCGGTGTTCTCGACGGACGTGACTCACGGACGTCGGGGCTAGACGCGGCATCTGCACGAGCGAAGTTCTTCGACCTTGTCATCCCGATCGTGCCTTTCGCTACACGACGAACAGCGATCGATCTCTGGGACACCGAAGTTGGTGATCGGGGAATCTCGCAGGAGGCGCTATCTATCGCGGCGACGCACGTTCAGGACATGCGGGTGATCAAGACAGTCGTCAATGAATACGACGTTTTCCTGAATCGGATCAAAACGAACAAGCTGGAGCACCTCAGGCCGGACAGCCTCTTTGCTCTGATGCTGTACAAGGCGGTTCACCTTGAGGACTACGAGCAAATCCGTGGAGGACAAAGCCAGTTTGATCTAATCGAGCGCGGCCGTCGTGACCTTATCTCTCTCAATGCGCGTCGTTTCGATGCTGCGCTCTTGTCGGCAATAGGGGGCGAGCTCTCTCGAGCTGAGCTGGAAAATCAGGCGCAGTCTGCTGGGGAGGCCCTGCGCGAAGGCCTGGCTCTGTCGATGCGGGTGGCCGGGCGTGCGATCACCAGGCTGACCTTTACAGTTGGTGGAGCTTCCTTTACCCAGGAAGGAGCGCTTGACCTCGACTTTTGGCAGGCACTCGAAGCCGCAGACTTCGATCTTCAATTTGCGACAGGCTCCTATTCCGCTTCACTAAACTCTGCTGATGTTGAAGCATTCCTCGGTGACTTGATGCTTCTCGAATGGTCCCCGACCGCGGTCGACTCGAAGGCTTCAGAAGTTCTGCTAAAGGAGCGTCGAGCCGACATCCTCACGGCGGAGGCCAGCGATCTACTGACAATGAGTGACGTGGAGCTCCCGCCGTCTTTCGAGACCCTTAGGGGCGCGTTACATCTAGACGACGCAAGCCCGCTTGCCCGCGAACTCGTAGAGAACCGGCTGGTCGATCGGAACTTCAGCCTTTACGTGAGTCGGTTCTATGGCGGGATCGTCACTGCGAGCGCAATGAACTACGTGTTGCATGTTGTCCAGCCCGGTGTGCTCGACATTCACGCTCCGGTAGGGGAAGATCACGATGTCGAGGGGGTACTCCTCGAAGCAGGCAGCCGCATGTTGGATACACGAAGTGCGCTCAACGTCGACATCGTCAACGCCCTGATCACTGACCAACGATTTGACCCCATCCTCCGGCAACTCACGGCGGGCGGCGATGACGTCGATTCGTTCCTTGACGCCTACCTAATCGATGGCAGACACAAGCCGCTCCTTCTCGAAAAGTTGGCTCCCCGCTCGGCAAATGCGCTTCAAATTGCGCTCTCACCGATGCCGAACCACGTCGACCTCGCGGCCAGCTTGGTGGACACCGTTCTCCTCAACCTGAGCAAGGAGGTTGATCAGATTGTCCCGGGGAGTTTCGCGACCTTCGTGGACGAGCGGGCAACCGAATTGTCAGCGTTCCAAACTGAACCCTCGTCCGAAAATCGCGCGCTAATTCTTCGACTACTGGGACGAGCGCGGCTGCGAGCATCCTCGCTCGCTGACTTCGCGCAAGGCTGGCATGAGCATCTCGTTCGCGAAGGCCTGTATCGGCCGAGCGCTGCCAATTTCGCCGCCGCTGCGCGGGTGATTGGATCGTGGGGTTTGGAAGACTCCTACGCATTCGGAAAAGCCACGCTCCTCCGAGTTGTCGATGACATACCGGCGTATTTGAACGCGCTGCCAACGGGGCAACACCCGTTCTCTAATCCGTCACAGGCTGCACCGGTCCTCAACTACCTGCTACATGCGCTCGGCCCAGAGAACGAGTCGGCAATGCACCCGCTCTTGGCGCGGGCAACAAAATCGATTCGTGACATGAATCTTGAAGGCGTCGCGTCAATCCTTTGGCCAGCCTTCCTCGCAAACCGCACAATGACAGAATCGGCCAAGACCGTGTTCGAGTACATAAAGGCGCACGGCATCGACGATGTGCTTGCTGCGAGGATTTCGCGCAAACAAGAGGTCACGAAGGTGGACGACCTTGACCAGCCTTTGCGACTGGAGGTCGCTCATGCAGTCTTGGCTGCGCGCAGCATCGCACCGACTAAACGTGTCCGATTCGTCGGCCGATTGAAGTTGAGCCCGGCGTTGGATGTAGCAAGTCTGCCGAAGGTCGAGGGTGACATCTTTGGTTACCTTCTTCGCGCGCGACTGATCAGCGATTCACCGACGGTCTTTGAAGCTGTTCGACAAAAGGGATGGGCGGCAAGACTCGCATACATGCGAAGCTCACGTTCGTTCGCAAGTTACGCGGCACAGATCGACTATCCGATCGGCGAATTAGCCCGAATCTTCGGGGAGACCACAATTCCGGCGAGTATCAAGAACGCTCTCATTGCGGGCATATCCGACGGTAGCGTCGAGATGTCGGCCGGATCTGCTGACGCAATAGCACGCGACCTCACGCTTCGGCGACCGAACCTCCCGGCGGGCTTCCTGGCCGAGCTCGCTGAAGGAAAGTGCTCGGCCGCAATTATGGCTCGGTTGCTCTCGATTTACTCGCTCTCTGACCAAGCGCTTCTAGAGGTCTTGCGTAACCTGCCGACCAGGTGGTCGATGCTGGCCGAAAGAGGGCGCGACAAGCCATGGTTGCCGGAGACGCCAGGATTGGTGGAACTCTTGGAGCGACTAAGGGGTCTCGGAACTGTTAGCTCATGGAGGACGGAGGGTCACGGCCTCAGGATCAGCCGACGGCACTAATAATCGCCTGGGCTGTGCTTCTGCCGGACTGACGGCCGTCCGGATCGACTCAGTCAAGAAGATCTCCGATCACTTCTTGACTGAACGCTCGGAGGTGGGGTGGAAACTGTTCGTATGCAAGTCGAGCAGCCGAAACCGCTGGCGTGGCGAGCCTCAGACGAGGAGGCCGTTGACCTATGCCGAGAGTGGATGGTCTACCTCGGCGCGTTAGACGTTGTTGCAGCCTCTGAGCCCGCTGCACAAGTTTGCGACCTCTACAGCAGTCGATTCCTGGCTTGGGTGGATAATCGGCGCGCGAACCTTGGCCTTGACGTGGTTGAAAGGGCCGCGGCCATCGCTGCCGGCGACGGGCGGTGCCCATTAGTCTTCTTGTCTGGCGGTGTGCTCCCGGAGGCTCAAGACCGGGCAGACGCTGTCGGCTTGGCGCTTCTCCGGTTCGATGCGCAGGGAGGCAACCTCGATGGTGCGAACCGCGTTGGCCGACAACTACGAGTGAGCGGGTTAGCCGTCAACTAACGGCGCGGTTCAGCGCAACGCCGGATATGCGGTTTGGTCCGACCCGGCCACGTGAATGGGATCGCTTTGAGGCTGTGCAGCGCGATGAAGCTCTGTCCGTGCCGCTGCTCGCGACATTTCGACAGTCTCTTCGACGGGGCGCCGTTGCATCGTCTCAACGAGCTCAGAAGCGGCCGATGCCCGGTTTGCAGCGACGACCGCTGCGATGTTGTTCTGCTTGCCTCGCGTGAGTCCGACATAGAGTCCCGCAGCGTCGACGCCTGGGCCGACAAACGAGAGGTCTGTTGTCTCGCCCTGAACGCCGTAAACAGTCGTCGCATATGCCAGGTGGAGATGCGACGCTGCGTACTCGTGGGTGATCTTTCGCAGATCGGTCGAGTCCCGGTCGGACGCGAGCATCACATGGTCGGCTGCGACACGCTTGACGACCCAGTTCTGACGATTTTGCACGTCAGTCGTGCTGTCATTCCGCCGCGTCTGGACGACGTCTCCGACGAATATGGCCTGCCCCGCTTGCCCCGATGTACCAGTCTTCGTATCGACTGACCCGTCAGCAATTCGGCGAGCTTGGATGTCCTCACTAACCGATTGCGCCTCAGCGTGCGTCGCAGTCACAAGGGCAATGCTCTGCCGCGCCCGGGTTGCCTCGAACCATGCCGCGATCATCGCGCTGCGCGCTTCGACCTCGTTGTCCACGAGGACGACGTGGCCGGTTCGAATAAGTTCGTCCGCAACTTCAGCAGCCTCGCGGCTGTCCGGGTTGCGGAACCTGAGGCTCAATTCTGCCCAGGCGGGATCCGTGAAACGGTGAATCGTGTCGAGTTCGACCTGGCGAGTTGCGCGACGCCAGAAGAGCGCCATCGCGCCCGAATGGCCGACGGGGAGAGCTTGATGCTGGTCGCCGACTAGGGCGACACCTGCTCCTGTTCGACCGATGATGTCGAGAAGCGCGTTCGCGGCTTCGAGGTCGAGCATGCCGGCTTCGTCCACGACGATGCGATCGCCCGCACTGATACCAATCCGGGGCCCCGCATACTGGACCCCGGTTGCCGGGTCTATATCGCCAGAGCGCAAGCGCGACCACTCAGTAGCGCCGGCTCGGTTGCTGGTCCATCGCCATCCGTAGTCGTGGAGCAACTGGTGGAGAGACGATGACGCGCTCTCTGCTTCGCGGCCCGCGACGGCGGATGCCTTCTTCGTCGGAGCCACGATGATCATGTTCCGACCTCGCCTGCGGAGAGCAACGCCAGCCACTTTTAGCATCGTCGTCTTGCCAGTCCCGGCGGCGCCCGATACCGCGACAATCCGGTCCGATCCCGCAATCGACGAGGCGCCGCGAGCTTGCCCCTGGTCCAGCCTTCGTTCCGGGTCGATCGCATTCGCAACAGCGGCAATCTCGCCAGACGGCAGCACCTCGCCCGGGGCGGTGAGCGAGTCGGTCCGCTGTGCGAGGGTTGTCTTGAGGGTTGCGGTCGAAGTCGCCATACGCCGCTTGATGTGTGCAGGAATGTCCGGCTCCGACAAGAGCGTCACCGTGTGCGTCCGAGTCGCGTGGGAAGTCACTTCATCCACGATCTCGGCAAGTAAAGTGCGATCTGCGACCACGCCAGACGCGGCGATCGCTCGGATGGCTCCCGCTCGGACATCCATGTCGCTGAATCGGCCTCCCGTCCCGGTTGACCGGGCGTCCGCATCGACGATCGCCTTCGCCGCGAGGAGTTCGACGTCCAGGTCCTCGATGGCGACCGACCGCGCTACCGTCGCACTCCGCGGCTCGACGAGTTCTGGATCGGCATGCAGGAGTTCTGACATCACGATGGATGCCCAATCCTTCTCGTTCAGCCACCCGGGCTTGTTCGGCCGGCCGGCCGCCCACGCCCACTGATCGATCTGAGTCAGTACGGTGGATGAGGGCTCCTCGTTCGGGTGTTGCTCTTTCCAGGCGTGGAGGTGGGCTGCCTTGT
This sequence comes from Leifsonia sp. NCR5, assembly GCF_002105485.1. NCBI lineage: Bacteria > Bacillati > Actinomycetota > Actinomycetes > Micrococcales > Microbacteriaceae > Leifsonia > Leifsonia sp. NCR5. The sequence goes on along the minus strand of NZ_NCSR01000011.1, from coordinate 54,111 downwards.
TCGCTTCGATCTGCGCAGACCGCTTCGACAGGGGCCGCACAAGATGCTCCAGCTGCGCTATCTCCCCACCCGCGTCAAGCGTGAAGCCCTTCTCCGCCAGCGTGGCGATCCACGCAGGGTCGGTCCGGGAAGCGAGATCGCCCTCCGCGTTGACGACGTTCTGGAACCGCAACGCGACCCGGGTGTCGACATTCGACCACTTCCCGTCGACGCCCTGGACCTTGACGTTCAGCCACAGGTGGCGGTGCTTGTGCGGGTCCAACGAACGCGATCGTTCGTGCCGCAACTCGACGACCTCGATCCGAGTGAGATCCTCTCGGATGGCTCCTTGCTTCCCGCGGCGGGCGTTCAGTTCGGTCTGCCACAGCTTGATGATTCGGTCCCGCAGGCGGTCCTGCAGATCCTCGTACGCGGCCGCCAACTCCGTGTCCAGCATCGCCGCGATCGAGAACGACTTCGGTGCGTTGATCGTCGCATCCAGAATCAGATCAGCGACCGGCGACTCCAGGTCTCGGCCACGGCGTTCACCGGTAAGCGGGTCAATGCCGTCGACCCAATCCCTCAGCTGGGTGCGGGTGAGGAGATCGTCGCGGGTGGCGCCGTTCTCCACGATGTACCGGGTCATCACCGCATCCGCGTACCCGGCCGCAGCTAACGCACCGTCGGCAGTCTTAGCCGTCAGGGTCGCGTCGCAAACGCCGCCGAAGGCGTAGTGCACCGCTTGCTTGACCCCTTGGGCCGCTTGCCCGCGTTTCCAGCGCGCCACTCCACCTCTCACACTTACACGTTCCGGTTGCGCGCTCCTTTTGGCGCGCAAATCGCAAGCTCATCTCAAAGAGTGCCTACGTGCATTCGCTCTTTGTCGTCAGTCCGTCCTCCTTCTTCGATCTCTGGCTCCTGCTCTTGTTCTCCCGTTGGTGTTTTCTCTCTGTCGCTTCCTTTGTTGGTTCTCCTCCCTCTTTTCGTGTCCTTCTCTTGTCGCGCGTGTCTCCTGCGCTCAGCATTTGCCACCCGTGCTCTGACCCTTCTGAATAAGGGCTGTGGAGCAGAAAAGAACCCCGACCCAGGTAGGCGGGTCGGGGTTCTTACGTGAGATCGGTGATTACTTGTCAAGCATCCCGACGATGTTGTGTGCCGCGGCGAGGACGCGGGTAGCCGAGTCGCGAATCACGGCGACATCTTCGTCGCTCCATCCGGCGATGTAGCCGATGCTGTACGCGCTGGTGTCGAATCCGCACAGGCCGCCGACCACGTAGGCGACCGATTCGGCTTCCACTTCCATGCGTCCGCGATGCTGCCGATACTCCTCGACGCTGTCGATGTGGTGGAGCTCGATGTGCGCGGTCTCGTGAAGCAGGGTCTTCGCTGACTGCTCGACGCTGAGGCATTCCGCGAGGACCACGCGCTGCGTCTGGGGGTCGGTGTAACCGCTGGCATGGGTGAGAGGTTCGTTGCTGATCTTCCATCCCTGGGACTCGAGGTGGGTGGTCAGTGGAGCGATGACGCCGTGGTCGTCGTCGCCGATGAGTCGTTGGGTGGGATCCCGCGGGAGCGGGTCGGCTCCCTCGATCGGGTCGGTCTGTGCGATGTCGAAGACGGACAGAGTCGGGAAGTATCGGATCACGCGAGCTGCGTCCTCGGCCGCGTCATCGGTGTCGGCGGCGGTCTCAGTCTTCTTCTCTCGATACCCGAAGATCTTGATTGACTTCTCGCCTTTACGCACCTGCCGACCCTTTGTCTGCCACTGTCGAAACCCGGCGACCATAGTCGCAGTCGGGTTCTGCGCGAGGATCAACAGAAGGTTGTTCAGGCTGTAGCTGTGGAAGGAGCGGGCGAACTCCAGGAACGCCCGCCACTGGCCGCTGTCGGCGAGCTGTTGGACTTGCTCCACGATCGACGCGTGCAGTGCCTCCGCCTCTGCTTGTCGGTCCTCCGCGCTTCGGGTGATGGTCGTGTTTCCCATGATTTGTTTGCTCCTTTGTCCACTCGTCTTTCTCGCCGTCCCGGCACGAAGATCAAGAACGGGCGGAGGCGGAGCAGCGACCGGCAGAAGCGGTTGCTAAGTGGAGGAGCGCAGCGACGGAGTCTGCAAATAGCGAGGGTCGGGAACGGAGCAGCCGGAGGCCGTTACGATCGGAGGCCGGAGCGGTGAGAAGACCAATAGGGCTGCGCCGACGTAGTCGGCTCCAGGTGGCTTTGATCTCTGAGCTAGCCCTCGATGGCACTGGCGGGCACGATGGAGTTACAGATTGCTTTCCCGTCGCCGCTCGATGAGGATGGTGTCCCGCCACTGCCCGGCCCAGGGACCGTAGGTCATCAGGGCGATGCGTTCGCGGTGGCCTACCACTCGAAAGCCGGCCCGCTGGTGCAATCGGAGGCTGGCAGTGTTCTCGCGGAAGATGCTCGACTGGATGGTCCAGATGTCTGCGTTGTCGCAGGCGCTGATCAGTTCGTCGAGCAGTTGCCGACCGAGCCCATTACCGCGGGTGCGGTCGGCGACGTAGATGGAGTGCTCCACCACGCCTCGGTACACGCTGCGTGAGGAAACCGGCGATACAGCTGCCCAACCCGCGACTCCGGCCTCGTCGACCGCAACCAGCCGCCCGACCGGCAGTCTGCTCGCGTTGAAGTTCTCCCACGATGGAGGCGCGGACTCGAACGTGGCGTTGCCGGTCGCGATCCCCTCGGCGTAGATTCTTTCGACTTCGGGCCAATCCGCGAGTATAAGCGCGCGGATGATCATTCGGCACACGGGCTTTCCGGAATGGTCATTGGATCATCCTTGTGCGGGCGCCACCCACTCCACCAGCTCCTCGACCTGCAGCAGGATCGAGTCCCGGAGTTCACGCACGCCGTCGAGGTCCCAATTCACGGGGTCGGGGAACTCCCACTGGACGAACCGTCCTGCAACGGGGCCGGGGAGCTCAAGCCCTGGCTTCATGGCGACGACGACATCGGCGGTCACCAAGTCGTCGACCGTCACGGCTCGGGGCTGCGCATTGGAGCTGTCGATGCCGAGTTCGGCCAGGGCCAGCACAACGGGCTCGCTGGGCGCATCGGCGGGGGACGTGCCGGCACTAGTGGCGCGGGCGCGATCGCCGGCGACGTGGCGGAAGAGGTGGGATCCGAGTTGGGACCGTCCGGCGTTGTGGGTGCAGAGGAAGAGGACGACGGGGGCGGTATTCATGCGGTGACCATGGTTTCGATGGTGGCTCGGGTCCAGGCCTGAGTCGCTGCTTGGACGGCATCCCACGGCGAGCCGAGTGGTGGCGTGTAGGAGAGGTCGAGGTCGCTGACCTGCTGGACGGAAAGGCCAGCGAAGAGAGCGGTGGCGTAGGTGTCGACGCGTTTCGCGGTTTCCGTGCCAAGGCGGCCGATGAGTTGCGCGCCGAGGAGACGTCCGTCTTCGGAGTCTCCGGTGATTCGGATGCTGATGGGCTGAGCGCCCGGGTAGTAGCGCTTGTGATCGTCGGCAGCGGTTTGGGTGGTGACGGTTTGGAAGCCGGCGGCGTGTGCCTCGCGGTCACGCAGGCCCGTTCGGGCGGCAACAAGGTCGAACACTTTCACGACTTGTGTTCCGACGGAGCCGGCGAAACGGGCTTCGCCGCCGACAGCGTTCTCACCCGCGACGCGTCCCTGCTTGTGGGCGGTCGTCCCGAGCGGGAGGTAAGTGACGCCGAGCAACCGGTGGTGAGTGACGACGCCGTCGCCGGCGGCGTAAATGTGAGGGAGTCCGGTGCACATGAGTTCGTCGACGACGACCGCGCGTCCGGCGCCGAGGGTGGCCCCGGCGGATTCAAGAAGCTGTGTGTTCGGGCGGACTCCGACGACGGCGAGCACGACGTCGGCTCTGAGACGTACGGGCTCGCCATGGCTGTCTGCGTGCACGACAAGACCTTCGGTGTCCTTCTCCACCGCGCGAACGACGGTACTGGTGCGCACGCGAACCCCGTGGTTGGTCAGTTCCTCACGAACGGAGGATCCGAGTTCAGGGTCGAGGGTGGAAAGGACTTCCGGCCCTCGTTGCAGGACGGTGACGTCGATTCCGCGTGCGGTGAATCCTTCAGCCATCTCGAGTCCGACGTAGCCGGCGCCGATGATGATCGCGGTGCGCGGGTCGCGGGCTTCGAGGTACCGGTCCAAGGCGAAAGTGTCGCCCATCGAGTGGATGACGTGCAGTCCGTCTGAGGGGGTGAGCTGGTCAAGCCCCGCGATGCCGGCGTGAGCGGGAAGGGCACCGGTTCCGACGACCAGTTCGTCGTAGGCGATCACGGACTCGTTTCCGTCGGACGACCGAATACTCAGTTGCTGGCCCGCAACGTCGATGCTTGTGGCGAGTGTGTTCAGCCGCAGAGACATTCCGGTTGCTTCAAGATCCGCGTGGGTCCGGTGGGCAAGAGACTGCCACGGGCGCACGTCGCCCGAGAAGTAGTAGGGGATCCCGCAGATTGAGAAGTTCGGGTATTCGTCGGAAACGACGACAGTGACGTCGGTCGCCGGGTCGAGTTCGCGGGCGCGCAGCGCGGCGGAGATGCCGGCGTCGCTGCCGCCGATGGCGACGAGATGCATGGGTCTGTTTCCGTTCAGCGATCGGTGGTCTGGGGGATGACGACGTCCGCCGCGGCCTGGGCCAACACCTTTTCGGAGCGGAACAATGCCAAGGTGAGTGCGACGCCGATCGCGGCGCCGACGAGTTGTGCGGCGATGAAGGGCAGAACGGACGCGGGGGCGATCCCAGCGAAGGAGTCGGAGAAGATCTGGCCGATGGTGACGGCGGGGTTCGCGAAAGAGGTGGAGCTGGTGAACCAGTAGGCGGCACCGATGTACGCGCCGATCGCGGGGGCGGCTGCTGCGCTGCGTCCCGTTCGAGCCAGGGCCAGGATCAGCATGATGAGTCCTGCCGTGGCGACGACTTCGCCGAGTAGCGTCCCGGCGGTGACCCGCTCCGTGGTGGCGACGCGGGTGGGCAGCTCGAACATCGCGTTCGCGAGCAGTGCTCCGCCGATGGCGCCGAAGACCTGGGCGAGGATGTACGACGCTGCTTCCGTCAGGGTCAGTCCGTTGCGGGCGGATCGGCCGACGATCCAGTCGACGAGTGAGACGACCGGGTTGAAGTGGGCTCCGGAGACGGAGCCGAACAGGACGATCAGCACGGCGAGGCCGAAGGCGGTGGCGATGCTGTTCTCGAGCAGCTGCAGGCCAGTGTCGTGGGAAAGGCGGCTGGCGGCGATGCCGGAGCCGACGACGACCGTGACCAGGAGTCCGGTTCCCAGGAATTCAGCGAGCAGTCGGGGGAGGAGGCGCGTATTCATCGCGTACATCTTGACCGGTGCGAATTACCTCAGTCAAGATTGAGGTAATGAACAGTAGGCGAAATCCCTTGGAGGAGCGGGCTGCAGTGCACGCGGCGCTTGCCGATCCGTTGCGCCTACGAATCCTGGACCTCCTCGTTCTCGGCGACTTGACGCCGGGAGAGCTCGTCGCAGAGCTCGGGGTGTCGACGAATTTGCTCGCACACCACCTCGGTGTCCTGGAGCGTGAAGGGATCATCGTGCGAGGGCGCTCCGAGGGAGATCGCCGGAGGACGTACGTGCGGCTGCGGCCGGCCGCGCTTTCGGCACTTGGGCCCTCGGCCGACGCAGCAGCGCAACGCGTCGTCTTCGTCTGCAGTGCGAACTCGGCACGCTCGCAACTGGCGGAAGCACTCTGGGAGCGTACGAGCACGGTCCCGGCCGTCTCCGCAGGCACGCATCCGGCGGCACGGGTCGCAGAGGGTGCCGTTCAGGTGGCGGCGCAGCACGGCGTGACGTTGATGGGTCGACCGAAGCTCTACACGGACGTCATCGCCACAGGCGATTATGTGGTGACCGTCTGTGACCGCGCACACGAGGAGCTGGGGGTGGCGGCCGCACACTGGTCGATTCCCGACCCGGTGCCCGATGGCAGCGCTCGCGCATTCGAGTCGGCCTTCGCGGAGATCGCACGCAGGGTCGACTCCCTCGCCGCCCACCTGACGCCGACCTAAGTCGCCCGTGCGAGAGCCAGCGCGGCCAAGGCCACACCGGCCATGAGCGTAGCCATCCCTGCGTAGCTGCCGACGCTGTTGGCGATGAGAGGCCCGAGCGCCGGTGCGAGCGCCGTCAGCACGGTGATCGGTGCAGCGAACGCACCATTGATCGACCCGTAGTTGCGGACTCCCCAACGGTCGGCGGCGGCGGACGCCTGCACCAGCGTATGAGCGCCACGTATCGCTCCGACCAGGATCGCGACGAGAATCAGGAGCCACACCGGGCCGGGAATCAGAGCCAGCGCGAGCAGCCCCACTGTCGAGCCCAATGCGATGATCGCGATCGGTAGCCACGGCTTCGAGCGTCGGGGTGTGATGTAGAAGAGCAAACGGCCGACCACCTGACCGGCGCCGACAAACCCCAGGGCCAGCGCGGCGACCCCGTAGCTCACGCCCTTCTCCGTGAAGAGCGGAATGATCGCCAAGGTCACCGCATACAGGCTCGCGGTAATCAATGACATCGTGCCCACCAGTACCCAGAACCTTCGGGTTCGAATTACAGTCGCCACCCGATGCTCGCCGGACGGAGGGGCCTGCGGCGCCCATCGCTTCTCCACTGACAACCAGTGCAGTGGAACCCCGATGACGAGCAGTAGTCCGGCAAGCAGCAGGAGGGCGGTCCTCCAATTCGAGGCTCCGAGCAGGACGGCAGTGATGGGAGCGAAGACGGTGGAGGCCAGACCGCCGGCGAGCGTGAGGATGGTAAGTGCACCCTGTCGATGCCCGCCATAGCGGCGCGTGATGATGGCGAAAGCTGCCTGATACAGCACGGCGGCTTGCGCCGCGCCGACCAGGATCCAGCACAGCAAGAACAGGCCGGGGCTGGTCGCCGTCGATGCAGCGGCGATGCCTATGGCGCCGACGATCGTTCCGGCTGTCAGGACGATCCTGGGGCTCCACGCATCGAGTAGGCGCCCTACGAGCAGGCCAGTGAGGGCGGAGACCACCAGCCCCGCGGCGAGTACGCCGGTGATGGCTGTGAGGGGCCAGCCGGTGTCCGCGCTGATCGCGGGCGCGGCCACGATCGGTGCGTAGTAAAGGATTCCCCAGTTCAGGATCTGGCCGGCCGATAGCGCGGCGAGGCTCCAGCGCGATGGCTGTCTGGTTGGGATCGCCGATTCGGTGACCTCGGTCACAGCGCCGTGGTGAGGACCTTCGAGACTCGCTCGAGACTTCCCGGGACCAGCTTGTAGTACGACCAGGTGCCGCGCTTCGACCGGGTGATATAGCCCGCGTCCATCAGGAGTTTGAGGTGGTGGGACACGGTCGGCTGACTGAGTCCGACCGGCTCCGTCAGATCGCAGACGCAGGCCTCCTGGCCTTCGGAGTTAGCCACGATCGAGAGCAGGCGCAGCCTGGTCGGGTCCCCGAGTGCCTTGAAGGCCGTTGCCATCGACTCGGCCTCGTCGAGTGACAGTATCTCGCTGGTCACCGGGGTGCAGCAGGCATTCACGGGGGTGATCGGGAGTGCTTCGAGGACGGCCATGCTGTTAGTGTACCCGTACATTGACAGACTTCGATGAAGCGGGCACACTGTAAATCGAAAACCTTCGATGAATGGAGAATGACGGATGACTCTCGTTGACCTCACTGCCCCCGTGGTACGCAGCAGTCGCCTGGACGGGCTCCCGGTGGCGATCATCGGCGCCGGCCCGATCGGGCTCGCCGCGGCAGCGCATCTGGTCGAACGGAGCATCCCGTTCGAGATTTACGAGACCGGAGATGCGTCGGGCCACAGCGTTGCCCAGTGGGCGCACATCCGATTCTTCTCGCCGTGGAAGATGCTCATCGATCGGGCGGCCGCCCGTCTCCTGGCGGATACTGGATGGGCGGCGCCGGACGAGAAGGTACTTCCCACCGGCGGTAAGTTCCTCGACGAGTATCTGGCACCGCTCGCGGCGCTCGATTCGATCCGCCCGCACATTCACTACGGCGTGACGGTGAGCGACGTCAGCCGCGAAGGCATGGACCGCACCCGCAGCACTGGCCGCGCTGACACCCCGTTCCTGCTCCGTATCCACGATGCCGGCGAGGTGCGGGAGGTCACTGCACGCGCTGTCATCGACGCGTCGGGAACCTACCTCACCCCGAACAGCCTCGCCTCGTCTGGCCTCGACCCGCTCGGTCTGCCGGCGGTTGCGGAGTACGTCTCACACGCCCTCCCCGATGTGGTCGGGAGGGAACGCGCCCGTTTCGCTGGTAAGCGCGTGACGGTCGTCGGTGCCGGGCACTCGGCCGCCAACACGCTTCTCAACCTCGCGGCGCTCAAGCGCGAGGTCCCGGACACGCAGATTACCTGGCTGATCCGTAACGTCAGCGCTGTCCGTGTCTCAACGTCGGATGATGACCAGCTGATCGAGCGCGCAGCAATCGGCAAGCGCGTTGACCGCCTCATCGACACCGGTGCCATCGAGCAGCTCGACCGGTTCGAGATCCTCCGGCTCGCTCCGACAGCGGACGGTGTCAAGCTGATCGGCCAGCGCGCCGGTGAACTCGTCGAGCATGACACCGATGTCGTGGTCAATGCGACCGGGTTCCGGCCCAACCTCGACATGCTGCGTGAGATCCGCCTTGACCTGGACGAGATCGTGGAGGCACCTGTCCGACTGGCGCCGCTGATCGATCCGAACATCCACTCGTGCGGCACGGTCGAGCCGCACGGGTTCGCCGAGTTGCAGCAGCCGGAGCCGAACTTCTTCCTGGCGGGCATGAAGTCCTACGGCCGCGCACCGACCTTCCTGCTCGCCACCGGCTACGAGCAGGTCCGCTCGATCACCGCATACCTCGCCGGCGATATCGCGGCCGCGCGTAACGTGCAGCTCGTACTGCCGGCGACCGGAGTCTGCTCCACGGGAGGAAGTTCCGGGTCCTGCTGCTCCTGACTTCTCGCGGGGAGCATAGACTCGCGTCTATGAGTGTCGCGAACGCCCCGGGACTGCAGAGCCTCAAGCGAATCAGCGATCCCACCCGCGCTGCCCTCCTCCGGATCATTCTGGATTCCGAGGAGGGCAGGGGATCAGTGACTCGCATGGCAGAGGCCCTGGGTCTCACGCAGCCGACCGTGTCTCACCATCTGCGGATGCTGAAGAACGAAGGTCTGGTCGAGCGGGAACAGGCTGGACGGACTGCCTGGTATTCGATCACGCCTTCTCAGCTCGACCGGGTCTCCGACCTGGTCAGCGATGGCCAGGCGACCGACGACACAGCCGCGTTGCAGCGGATCGTCGCCGACCTGACGACTCGGTATCGTGGCGTACTCGCGCCGGAGACGGTCCGTGAGTTTGTCGAGGACAGCTATCAGATCCTCGGGGAACGCGACGGGTCACATCCCAATCGTGCATCGCAGACCAGCAGCTTCACGATCGACCGTCTCGACGCGATTCTCCGCGCCAGCGAATCCTCGCACGCCGTCCCGGAGGTGCTCTTCGTGTGTGTGCAGAACGCGGGCCGCTCTCAGCTCGCGTCGGCGATCCTCCGCCAGCTCGCCGGTGATCGAGTCATCGTCCGGACCGCTGGCTCTGAGCCGGCCGACGCGGTCCGGTCGACGATCGTGACCGTGCTCGATGAGATCGGCATGCCCCTCGGCGGCGAGTTCCCCAAGCCACTGACGGACGAGGCGGTGCGGGCGGCGGACTATGTGATCACGATGGGCTGCGGCGACGCGTGCCCGGTCTTTCCTGGTCGGGAGTACCTGGACTGGGACGTCCCTGACCCGGTTGGACAGCCGGTGGTACGCGTGCGAGAGATCCGGGATGACATCGAGAGGCGGGTTCGTGGCTTGCTCGAACAGCTCGAAGGTGAACGAGTCGAGAACTAAGAGTCTGCGACTGGAAAAAGCATTGATCTATATCTATGCTTGACGTAGTCGTCGAGAACCGAGGAGAACCATGTCCGAGAAGCCCACTGTCCTGTTCGTCTGCATCCATAACGCCGGCCGCTCTCAGATGGCCGCTGGCTTCATGCGCGACCTCTCCGGGGGCCGCGTCGAGGTCCTCTCCGCCGGGTCCGAGCCGAAGGATCAGATCAACCCGGTCGCCGTGCAGGTGATGGCCGAAGAGGGCATCGACATCGCGAACGAGCAGCCGAAGATTCTCACCACCGAGGCTGTGAAGGAGTCCGACGTGGTGATCACGATGGGCTGCGGCGACACCTGCCCGATCTTCCCGGGCAAGCGCTACGAGGACTGGGAGCTCACCGACCCGGCCGGCCGTCCGGTGGACGAGGTCCGTCCGATCCGCGACGACATCAAGCAGCGCGTGGCGAACCTTCTCGCCGAGCTTCTCCCCGCGGCGGTGTGAGACTCATGACCATCGACGCAACGGGGCGCCGAGCACAACCGGAACTCGCGTATCCAGAGCAGTATCTGCGGCGGCTGTCGGACGAGCTGGCGGTCAAGTTCGAGGGCATCTTCAACCGGGAAACGATTGAACGCTATGTGTTGGAGTCCTACACCGCCCTGCTGCGCACCGCGACCGTGAAGGCGCACCTGGCGACCCGCACCATCCACTTCGCGACCGAACGGCTGACCGCGCTTGCCCAGGCCAAGGGTGCGCTGCCGGTGATCTGGCCCGAGGTGCTGTTTGTCTGCGAGCAGAACTCTGGCCGCTCCCAGATGGCCGCCGTCCTTACTGAGGCTCTCTCCGGCGGCCGCGTCCACGTCCGCTCCGCCGGGTCGATGCCAGCCAATGAGTTGAACCCGGCTGTCGTCGAGGTGATGACCGAGATCGGGCTGGACATGAGCCGCGAGTTTCCGAAGCCGCTGACCGACGACGTCGTGCAGGCGGCGGACGTGGTCGTCACGATGGGGTGCGGCGACGCATGCCCGATCTACCCAGGCAAGCGATATCAGGACTGGGAGCTGCGCGATCCGCAGAGGCAGCCGATCGAAACGGTGCGGGAGATCCGTGCCGAGGTGGAGCAGCACGTGCGCGAGCTGCTGAAGAGTCTGGAGGTGACGCCCGCGTGAGCGTCGAGAACGTCGTCGTCATCGGCTCCGGCCCTGCCGGATACACCGCCGCCATCTACCTGGCCCGGGCCGGTCTGGACCCGATCGTGCTGACCAGTTCCGTCGAGATCGGCGGCGCCCTGATGAACACCACGGAGGTCGAGAACTTCCCTGGCTTCATCGACGGCATCCAAGGCCCCGACCTGATGGAGAACCTGCGCCAACAGGCCGAACGCTTCGGCGCGCGCCTCGTCTATGACGACGCCACCGCCGTCGACCTCACCGGCGACGTGAAGACGATCACCACGGGAAGCGGTGCCGAGTATCTGACACACGTCGTCGTCCTGGCGATGGGGTCCGCCCATCGCAAGCTGGGAATCGAGGGCGAGGATCGCTTATCCGGTTACGGCATCTCGTGGTGCGCCACCTGCGACGGTGCATTCTTCAAGAACCAGGACATCGCAGTGGCGGGGGGCGGCGACTCGGCCCTAGAAGAGGCGATGTTCCTCACCCGGTTCGCCAACTCCGTCACGCTCATCCACCGCCGTGACGAGCTCCGCGCGTCGAAGATCATGCAGGACAGGGCGCGGGAGAACCCCAAAATCAATTTGCGCTGGAACACGCAAATCGCCGAAGCCCACGGAGACGAGAAGTTGAGAGGGCTGAGCCTCCGCGACACGGTCACGGGTGAACCGGGCACGTTGGACGCGACTGGCTTGTTCGTCGCCATCGGTCACGATCCGCGCAGCGCGTTGGTCGCCGGGCAGATCGACCTCGACCCGGACGGCTATGTGAAGGTCAAGCACCCGACGACCGAGACGAACCTGCCCGGCGTGTTCGCCTGCGGTGACCTCGTCGACCGTCGCTACCGGCAAGCGATCACCGCGGCCGGAACGGGATGCGCGGCAGCGCTCGATGCCGAGCACTTTTTGGCCGCGCACGGACTCGGGACGCACGCGCAGTCGCAGACCGCTCTTGGGGACACGCTCGCGCACAACTGAGTTAAGAACAAGATCCCTTGTCGGCTCCCTTGGACCTGCACCGCTTGCGACGCGCGCGGGAACCATGACGAATGCCGGCGCTCACGTGCAATGCCGTTGCGAAGCCCGATTGCAGCCTGGCGGTTCGCTCCGGCCAGCCGATCTCGTGGCAGATAAGTCGGTCCCGGGCGTCGGAGATCGGCAGGATCTGCTCAGGTGCGTCAGCATGAACACCTGATTCGAGCCGCCGTTGGCGGCGCTGTCCTTGCGGTTTGTGTGTCTTTCCGCCGCCCGATCGTAGCTCGTTCCCGGTACTTCCGTGCCGGGCTTTCGCGGCATATCCTCACTCGCTGCGCTCCCTCCGGTATTCCACGGTCCCGGCACTCCGCACCTCCCACTCGCCACTGATCTCCCCGCCGGAAAGGCAAACAAAACGATCAACCAGGGGAGTGATCAGGATGCGGGTATTCGTAATCGATACGAGAAACATGGGTCCGGAACTGCGAGGCGGACTGATCGGGGTAGTCGGCTCGACGAGCCCGTCTGCGGAGGAGAAGCGGGAGTGTGTCGAGACGGTGAGTCGGTACGCCGTCGATGGGTGGGCGGTCGCCGCTGATCCGCGCACGCCGATCGGCCGGCTGGCGGCGCTGACGGCGGAAACGGCGTGTGTGCCGTTCGTGGCCTTCAATCGAGTAGCCCAGCGAGGAGGTCCGGTCGTCGGGCCGACGATGATCGGGGCCACGAGCCGGGAACTTTCCTGAACGCGCAAATGAGGAGCGGGCCCCGTGTACGGGCCCGCTCCTGCCGATCAGGATCACTCTCCTGAGTCAGGCTCCGTAGTGACCGACGTAGCCTCTCCTTCATCCTCTGTGGACCCGTTGGCGATCACGACCTGTTCGACGTCGCTGAGGCTGTATCCCCAGCTGGCGAGAAGCGAGAAGTAGTCGGTGTCGGTGGGCGACGGGTAGCGCCAGGTCTGCTTGCTGGTGACGGATTCGCACGCTCCGAGCACGACCGCGAGAGCCACATGCTGAGCCTTGGCCGGAGTCTGTGCGATGAGCGCTGCGAGCTTGTCGCTCTCGAAGTAGCCGGACGGCTCCATCCCGAGCAGGTGGTGGGCGAGCTCGTTCCCCTCGCGGGTGGCGGTGCTGATCGCCTGCCTGTGAACGGTGAGTCCCCTGGCGATCGCGACCGCCGCATCCTTGGGGAGGGTCTTGCGGGAGAGGAGGGTGGTGAGCCATTCGCGGCGGACGACTTCGGCGGATGCCCACGCCCTGTTGTTGGCGATCAGGATGCGCCGCTCGGCCTTTTCTTCATCCGTCATCGGGCCGGACTTGGACGTTCCGCCGCCGTAGCGGTGGAACCCGGCGGCCTTCGCGTCCTGGATGAAGTAGCTGATGTTGGCGTCACCGTCGGCATAGACGCGGACGTGGGCGGCGCGTCCGTCAATGTTCTCGATGTGTTCGACGGTGACCCGTTGGTCGTCGGCGGTGAGGAGCTCGCTGATGCGGGTGTACTCGGTGTCGTAGTAGCCGGGGTCGGTGTCGAGGATCATGTAGCCGCGACCGGCCAGGTCGGCTTCGGTGTCCGTCTTGGTCGTGGCTCGGGCTTTCTCGTCTCGTGCCCGCTGGGCCGCGTGCGCGAACTGGGTGGGGTCGGTGGTCGCGACCTGGATGAGGTCAGCGCGTATCTCGTCGTCGCCGTCGAACTCGATCAACACCGCCGCCTGATCCAGGGTCAGCTGGTGCTCCTGGATTGCGCTCGCCGCAGCCTGGTTCTCGACGACGGTCAACGCGGTCTTGACCTCCTTCGGCTTCATACCGGTTCGTCGAGCGATTGCGGTGACGCTGAGCCCTTCGAACGCGAGTTGCTGGAACGCGGCGGCACGGTCGCCGTCGCTGAGGGCCTCCCGCTGGTCGTTTTCAACCATCTGCTGGACGATCCGCTCCGCCGTCACCTCGTCTGCCTCCACCAGGTAGACGGGGATGGTGGCGAGACCGGCTTCACGGGAAGCGAACACCCTGCGTTGTCCAGCACGGACGATCACCTGGCCGTCGTCGCCTCGGTGGGCGAGGACAGGGGTGAGAACCCCGTTCTCCTTGATGCTCTGCACGAAGGCCGGAGTGATGGGTGCGCTGGGTCGGACGTTGGTTTCGATGATCAGGGTGTGGGGGTCGAGGTGTTCGATAGTGCCCGCAACCGGGGTGGTGTCGCTCATTTCGCTGTTTCCCTTCAACTGTTCTTGTTCGCCTGTCTGGCAAGGGGATCGAGGGTGAGAGGGAGCGAGCGGAGTGCCGGGTCGTGGAATACCGGAGTGAGCGCAGCGAGTGAGGATATGCCGCGAAAGCCCGGCACGCAGCCCGCGGGAGCGAACTACGATCGACGGCCAGGCAGACGGACAACCCAGCAGGCAGAGCGCCGCTCCCGATTCCGTCTGAGGAGAACTAGGGCTCAGGGGCCTTGCGGGTAACGCGCGAGACGGTCCATGCCAGAAGTGCAGCTCGTGTCGAAGCTATTCTGGGGCTTGTGCCGCCTAGCAGAGAGGATCTACTCCCCTGGATGCTGCGGTTCATTCAGGACAGAGAGCACGCCGACGGCATCCGTGTTTTGGATGAATACGGCTGGGACTTTCGTATCCTCGGGGGATTGATCGAACGAGTCCGGCGGGCGGCTCGAGCATATCTCCTACTCGAAAAGCGGGGTTTTGAGGCCGAAGCGCGGCCCCTGGTCCGCAGCGCGCTCGAACATGCGGTTACGGCGCAGTGGGCGTTCCTGACTCCAGACGGAGTCGACCGGCTAGAAGTCCGGATGCTCCAGGCACGCGTGGACTACGCGAAGGGATCGCGCGACGTCGACGACCCGGAGTGGGACGAGCTGATCGTCCGTTTGGAGGCGCAGGTTCCACGAAGCGTCAATGGTTCGACACGCCGCGGCATGCCGAAGTTCACCGGGAAGGACAGCGTCCTCAAGGCGCTTGATGCCACGGGCTACCTACAGCGCGCGTACACCATACTGTCGAGGGCTGGCCATGTCACGGATCAAGTGGTGACTGACTACTTCGTTGAAGACGACGGCATTGTTGCCGTTGCGAGTGCCCCGTCCGATGTCCATGACATTGACGTGTTCCACACGCTGGCGACGTCTTGCTGCCTCGCGGCCTGGGTGCTTGCCCGGCTAGAAGGCGACGCTCACGGGCTTGAGCTAGCGACTAGTCAAGGTCTGCTCTGGCGACTCGATACCCATCTGCCAGCTGAGGGCCGGCGATTCCCGACGGACTCCGACTGAGCGCATGGCGGATTCTCGATCGGCTCACGTGCGACGCGTAGGCATGTCATCGTTCGACAGTACGGTGTATGCGCGCTGAGCCTTGGAATTGCCGAACTTCTTCGTATCAGTGACGGCAGCGGACGGTTCAATCGTTGCTCCATCCGAACAGAAGGCTCGGTGGTACGCAGGGCGCGACCCGGCGAACGGCTGTGGCTCAGGTTGCTGACCTGTGGTCAACTGATCGGGAATTTCTGCAGAGTGGATATCTCCGTTCTTTAGTTTCTAGGTGATTGCCTTGGCGTCGTGAAGAGTCTTTGCCGCGCGAGATCTCACTTCCGCGCTTTGGTGCTCGGTTAGCGATTGCACTATGTCTCGGACGGGCCGCGATAGCGGACTGGACTCGAGACCTCCGAGAATGAAGAGCGCATTGGCTTCCCCGTCGGCAGTGGCGAAGCTCGCGAGAGCGCGAAGGTACGCTGGCTGAGGACTAGGAGAGTTCGCAACCAGATGGCTAAGCGCCAGAATCGCCCGATGACTAACGCGGTAGTTCGAGTCGCGGGCTAGGGCTAAGAGCAGTGGCTCCGATCCTGAGATCCGTGCGAAATAGTCGCATGCGTCGAACCTCATCTGTTCGTCCCCGGTGACCAACTCAGCTTCGAGTTCGGCGCGCGCCCCATCGTCTTCCGGTAATAGTGCCAGCAGCAGAAGGTGGGCAGCGCCACCGAATTCATCCAACCAGCTTGCAAGGGGGTCGGAACGCGATTCGGCGATGACCCCGGGAAGGCACTCCCGCAACGTTGCTCGCCATTGCTCATCAATGAGATCAGGCTGCCTGGCGAGCCACTTGCATGCGTTTCGTTTGGGCGTCCTCAGGGCGTCTGGATCTGCCACGAAGGAAATTGCAGTCTGGATTCCGGCCGGCAATGAGCAGAACACGCCAATTTGCAACGCAAGCTGTGCCATGTCCGGGCCGCCAATACCAAATCCTGTCGCCCCGTAGCGCAGGCCCAATAGCGATTCCGTCGCTACCTTCAGCATTGCTTGAGCTTCGTCGGCGTTTAGGTTTGTGAATTCTCGAACCGCACTGAGAGCTCGGACATCGCCATTCAACAGAAGCGGGCGTATCGTATCGCGGCTCGTGGTGACGTATTCCGCATGAATTGTCCGTAGCCAGGCCGGAAGGGAAGCATCGTCAGCCTTTAATCGAAACTCAGATTCGTGGCGCTCGAGTACTGACTGGTCAAGGGTCCGGAGAAGCGCCGCAAGCGAATTCTCCTGTATTTGAGAAGCGTTTGCGTCGAGTCCTAACGCGTATCGAACCACCCGCTCGCTGTCTTGTTCTTCGAGGTGCGGGCTGAGCCCCGCGATGGCTTGGAGGAGCCCATTCACGGAAACGTGAACGGCATAGCTGTCTTCGAACGGCTTCGGATCGTTCAGCACAGTCAGCAAGAACGTGATTAGAGGACCGGCTGACTCGGGCGGGTAAAAGCCCCCGGCCTCCGAGAGCGCCACGAGGTCAGCTCTCCAGCTCGTGTGGGTGATCGTTTGAGGCGTGATTGCGGCGACGGATCGGCGGAGATCCGCCAAGGGCCCTTCATCCTTGATGCGACCGATCGCGAGCTTGAGTTCTTCCTCGCTTCCGCATTCGCGGAGCGAATCGAGACTCGCGCTCACTGGTGGATTGACTTCGGCTGGCACTGCAAGGTCCACCATCGCCATGTACGTTGTCGCCGATCGATAGCCCGAACTGTCGCCCGCGAGTCGGGCGATCAGTGCGGCAGAAAACAGCTCGTTGTGGGCTGCATTTGAGCCCCCGAAACGCTTCGCCCGGTCGCGGCCCCAGCCCCGAAAGACTCGCGTCGTCCAAGATTCCAGACCGGAAGCAACCGACTGCGTGCGCCACCAGGACGTCGTGGTGTCCATGCCGGGTGCAACGGCGGACAGATCTAACGACTCGCGGTCACTTAGTTCGTAAAGGCTCCACAAGATCGACGACCGAAGCGCGGATACTGTGACATCACCAGCAACGCTCGCAACCTCGACGTTGGCCTTAGCGAGTTGTTCGAGGGCGGCATCGGCATTACCCGTTTCCGCCAGAATCCGGCTACGGTGCACGGCGAGCCATACGTGATCTACGGACAACTCATCGGTGATCTCAGCGTCGATCGTGGTCGCGGCCAGCGCAAATTCTTGGCGGTCAAAGTAGGCGACCGAAAGACAAACGTTCTTTGCCACTCGCAATGCGACGTTCGCCTCGGCATCAAAGGCTTCCAAGAGTTCGATCGAACCCTCGTCAATCCACTGCCGAACCGCGGCGGCAAAGCGCCAGCCGGCCTCATCGGCGGACTGGGCATCCTCCGAAGAAGGCACGGCCGACAGGTTGGCGGCGAAGCCATCCCATCGCTCGCTTTCTGCCTGGAGGCAAATGGCGGTCGCTTCCGCCCAGTTGATGGCTGTGCCATAGCCCTTGTTGGGATGTGGAGCGACGAGTCTAGGAGCCAATAGGGCAAATCGTGCCCACTCGTCGCGAGGAAGTTCGTTGATGGAGAAGTTCCACCGGCTGCCTTCGAGCGGAGGGGCCACTCTCGATTCCGATGCGTACCGTACCCAGGTCTCACGCCAGGAGGGATCAAGCCGCTGTTCAGCGGGAACGAAGACCTTGAAGCCCGCACCCGTGTCGACGATGGTGTCCTTACTGAGCACTGCCCAGACACGCCTACGCCGATCTTCGGACTGCAACACAAGGATGTGTGGGACGTGGTGGTTGGCCCAATATTCTGCGTGACTCTTATCCGGCTCTTTGTACCACCACCCCGGCTTACCGTCTAATGTGCCAGGACTGTCAAACCAACTGTCTCCAGTTTTGACTTGGGCACCCAACATGAGCCGAAGGTCGACTCCGGACTCGTCGCGAAGTTGGATGAAGAGGTCGGTGCCGAGATCTTGTACACCGGTTGGAAGTGGGCCCCACTGAAGTTCCAAGAAGAACACTTCAGCAGCCCGTTCTCCGATGTCGCCCCGTTGCACGCGACTCGGCTGTCTCATACTCATCCAGCCCCCCACTCCGTTTCAGCTTCGACTTGCTGGCGTCGATCGCCGTCGGGGACACGACGCAGTGCCTCGATGCCTCCGGCCTCCATTTTCCCCATTCGGCGAGGCACAAGGAGACAGCGCGCTGCGCGCGTCACCGAGAAGCCGGCCCGTGAATCACTTGCGTGATATTGGGCCGAGTTGATGGAGGTTCACCGACCTCCACGCGATACTCCATGTGTGGCCACCGACTTCTTGGATTCCGCTCTAACACTGATTGGCAGCACGTTAGCTGCATCAGTCGGCGCATTCTTCAGCGCTCGCTTTGGAGGTCGACAACGTGCGCAGGCTGGCGAAGCAAAACAGAGGCGCACGACCGCGAGCATGATCATCGATCGACTGCTCGCCGTCAGGGCACTATTGAGGGAGGCGCAGCAATTCCGCGACGTCGCAGACTGGCGAGATGCGATTGAGAGCCTTTATGAGGCACTGGATGACGCGCGATATCGACTTCCGGATGGCTTTCGTCATGTCAAGCGAAGCGTGCGATCTGCCATTGGCGAAGCCACGTCGCTGTCGCTAACGGACTCCTGGCCACGATCCCAGAACGACGCCGATGACCTGGCTGATTACAACGGCGAATGGACAACGAACGCCATGGATTACTTTGACGTGGTCGTGGACTCGCTTCGTGCATGGCGGGATGCGAGCGCCAAGGCGGCCGACCGGACCAGCGTTCGATCGTTCGACTCATGGCTGGCAGCAACGAATCGCTACGTGCCCGGCGGAACCAGGTGACGAGTGCGCGCTCCTAGGTTTGGCATAAGTCGGTTTTGCGGGCGCTGACGCGGGACGGAGGTCCCGCCTGCGTAGACCTCGCCCAAACGGTTTGTTCACCTGCTCTTACAACCAATGGTTGCCGAGTCAGGACCGCGGCGAGGGCGAACGTGCTCGGCCCTTTGCTCAACTGCCGTTTAGCCTGCGATTGGCCCGCATGGCTATTGCGTGACAACCGTTTGACAACATTTGAGTGAAATCGAGGATCAGTGGCCGTTATCGGGCTACGCCGAGAATCGTTGAATTCCCGCGGATGTCGCCCATCGTCGTTGCCGTCACTGACGTCCGGCTAGAGTTCGGATCCCGCGCCCTCCGCTCTGCTAAACAAGCCCCGATCTCAGCCCGTGGGTGGTTGCGATGGGCACGTCTCCATATGTACTTGTTCAAGTAGTTCTCGCGATGGCTGCCTGACCGTTGTTGGGCGGTTCGGAGCCGTTGACCGATTGTGCGATTGAGCAGCGGGAGCGTGACCACCATTCGCTCGTTTCTGTAGCACGAGGACAGTGAGTGGGCGCATGGCATGTCTCACCCACGTGCTTCTATCGGATGGGTGGTCGTCAGGGCGTAGAGGCTAATTTCCGCGTCTGACGCGGTTCAGCCTGCGATTCCTGAACGATGGGTCCCGCATCGAGGGCATAGCGTGTCGCGATTGCCAAGTACTGCACCGCACTCGTTGCACAGTCGATGCAACCAGCAGGACGGATCGCCGACGTCATCCACTGACTCTTCGAATGGGGCGGCGAGGGAAGCGCCTCGGTGTTGGCGCTTCCCTCCTGCTCCCGGGCGATCCGTGGACCGATCGCTCTGTTCCGGGGCAGCCCTGGTGGGGTTCCCGCCGGGGGCGTTGTTCGACGTTGTCGCCTTCCTTGTTCTTGAGGGTGTGGTGGGCGCTTCTGTCATGGGATGACGATACCTTGTTCTTGCGTTTCCGCAAAGGTTGCGCTGGACCTTGTATTTTTCTGAAGGGCGTCCTAGCATTCGATTGCAAAGGACACGCTGGTGGTGCGTGCCCGTACCTGTTCGATGGTGGAGGTGCGGCATGACTGACGAATCGATCCCGGTCCTGTTCCGAGGTTCCGGACTGAAACGACGAGGTGGCCTCTGGGGCGAGTGCTTGGCCGAGTTTCTTGGCACGTTCGTGCTGATCAGCTTCGGTGACGGGGTGGTCGCGATGGCCGTTGCTGCGCTGCCAGGCTCGGGGCGCACGGAGGGTCCGACTACGTTCTTCCTCGGTGCCGGCGACTGGCTACTCATCACCTGGGGCTGGGCGTTCGCTGTCGTCTTCGGCGTCTACATCGCCGGCGGGGTCAGCGGTGCGCACCTCAACCCGGCGATCACGCTGGCGTTCGCGATCAGACGCAAATTCGCCTGGGTGAAAGTCCTCCCGTACATGCTGTCCCAGCTAGTGGGAGCGTTCGTCGGAGCCGCCCTGGTGCTTCTCGTGTATATCAGTGCGATCAATGCGTTCGACGCGGCGAGCAAGGGAACGAAGGTCAATGGGCACACGTTGGCGTCGTTCTCGATCTTCGCCACTTTCCCCGCGCCGTATTTCCACGGGAACATGTGGTGGCCGCTGATCGATCAGATCGTTGGCACCATGTTCCTGGTGCTGATTGTGGTCGCGGTGATCGATCTGCGGAACACGGCGGTGCAGTCGAATCTTGGTCCGCTGATCATCGGTTTCGCCGTGGCGGCGATCGGGATCTCGTTCGGCGCGAACGCCGGGTACGCCATCAACCCGGCCCGTGACCTTGGGCCGCGGCTGCTGGCCTGGGCGGCTGGATGGGGGAACCTCGCCGTGCCGGGGGACGGCGACTGGTTCAGCGGCTACATGTGGGTGCCGACCTTGGGTCCGTTGATCGGCGGCATCGTCGGCGTCCTCGTTTACGACCTGTTCATCGGTGACGTGCTGAACGCCCGCAAGATGCGGCTCGCGGTAGACCGGGGTGGTCACCGGGCGGAGCGCGTGACCACAGACGGTCGGCCTCCCGGGCCCGACACATTGGAGGCTGATGGGTACGGGGCACGCGCTGGACGGCCTCCGGGACCGGACACGCCGGAGACGGGCGGCAGATAGAGGCACACTCGTGGAATGTGAGCGGCGAGTGGCGGCGACTGGTGCGAGGACACGTTCACTCCCAGGTTCTCGCACCAGCACGCTGACATGACAAGCGAAGCCCTCGGCCGGGTCCTCGTCGCTGGTGCGACCGGACACCTCGGCAGCTGCATCATGGCGGAACTCCGCCGCGGTCGGGTGTGCACGCGGGCTCTCGTTAGGCGGGAGGAGCAACGGACAACCGTGTCCGCTGATGACGTCTTCGTCGGGCAGGTCACTGACCCACGCTCGCTGCGCCATGTAGCCGACGATGTCGACACGGTCATCTCCACAATCGGCGTTACCCGGCAGCGGGACGGTGTCGGGTATGAGCAGGTCGACTACGCCGGGAACCTCGCGCTGCTGCGGGAGGCGGAAGCGGCCGGGGCGAGTCGCTTCGTGTACGTGTCGGTGCTGCACGGGGAGACCTTGCGCCGCCGCGTTCGCCTGGTCGCGGCGAAGGAACGATTCGTCGACGAGCTGACAGCGTCGCCGCTACGGCCGACCGTGATCCGCCCGGCCGGGTTCTTCTTCGACATGGGAGAGTTCCCGCGCATGGCGCAACACGGTCGGGCATTCCTGATCGGTGACGGCCGCAATTTCATCAACCCCATCTCCGGCCCGGACCTCGCCACAGCCTGTCTCGAAGCGGCCGCCGTCGGTGTCGCCGAGCGGGCGGTGGGCGGCCCGGACGTGTACTCCTACGAGGATGTGGCCAAGCTCGCGTTCTACGTCGCCGACCGGCGGCCGCGGATCGTCCACGTTCCGCGTCGTCTCGCGCGAGCGGCAATCGCGGCGGCGTCCGCCGTCACCCCAGAGCCGGTGTACGGACCTGCTCAGTTTCTATGCGCGGTGCTGACGGAAAACATGGTTGCTTCCCCTTTCGGCGACGACCACCTGGAGGACTACTTTCGCGCGCAACACCGACCGCCCGGCTGAACGGTGGCTCAGTGGGTGTCGGCGACAGCGAGCTGGATGTAAACCCCCGTCAGCAAGGTGAAGATGTATGCCTGCAGCAGCCCGACGAGGATCTCCATCAGCGTGAACGCGAATGCGAACACCAGCGTGCCGACACCGAACAGTTTGAACAACCCGGGTGCTTCGAAGATGAACCATTCGGTCCCGGAGAAGAACAGCACCAGCAGCAGATGTCCGACGACCATGTTCATCATCAACCGCAGAATGAGCGTCACCGGTCGCACCAGGAACGTCGAGATCAGCTCGATCGGGGTGACGATGATGTACAGCGGCCACGGCACGCCCGGTGGGAACAACGCGTTGCGGAAGAAGCCGCCCGGTGAGTGTCGGATGCCAGCGTAGACGAACGTGCCGTAGGTGACGATGGCGAGCACTAACGGCACTCCGATTACCGCAGATCCCGCCATGTTCAGGCCGGGGATGATGCTGGTGAGGTTGAAGAACAGCACCATGAAGAAGATCGTCGTCAAGAGCGGCAGGAACCGTCTGCCGTCCCGCTTTCCTAACAGGTCCTCAGCGATGTTGACGCGGACGAAGTCCAAGCCGAGTTCGATAACGCTCTGCCAGCGACCCGGCACGACCTTCAGTCGTCTCGTTCCCAGCCCGAAGACGAGAACGATCGCGAGCGTGGCGATGAGGCGAATGATGGTGACCCTGTTGACTTCGAACGGGGTCCCAACGAACAACAGGGCGGGTGGGAAGAAGTCGTTGATGGACGGCCCGGTGAATCCGGAGTCGGCGGGGAGCAAAGGGGGCGTCTACTTTCGGGGGGATTGGGCGCGTAGCCCGATGGTCGTCAAGATGGTGGGCCGGCGGCAGTATCCCCACCGCCAACCCATCTCATCGTAGTAGTATTGATTGCGAAATCGCAACGGTTGCGAAGGAGCACGAACTCGTGCTCTCCTGGATGCGAGGAGGTCTTCATGGCCGCGCCAACTGGTCGCCTGATTCGGAGAGACGACGGTGTCTATGTCGTCCTCGACCGCATCTTCCACGCCCCGATCGAAGAGGTGTGGTCCTATCTGAGCCGGTCCCCGCGACTGGCCAGCTGGGTGGGAGAATTCACCGGGTCGCCGGCAACCGGGGCGCTCCGCTTCCGGCTGAACGGGGACGACGCCGCCTGGGAGGATGTGTCAGTACTCGAGTGTGAGGCGCCACATCGGTTCGCTGCCGACATTGGGCGCGCGGGAGACTCGTGGCGGGTCTACTGGCATGTCGTCCAATCCGGTGGCCACACCACGCTCACGTTCGGCCGTCGCCTTGGTGTGCTGACGGACAGTTCGGAAGGGGCACGCTGGGACTATTACCTCGACCGGCTCGTCGCGGTGCACGACCGGACGGCTCTGCCGAGGTGGGAGGAGTACGTCCCAGCAATGAGTCGCTACTATCAGATGCTGGCCACGCTTCCTCTGCAGGAACGGGGAACCAGGCAGAACACTGCCCCTGCTGCCGGGCAGGGCTGACGTTTCGCCGCACTGTCGTCCAGAGTAGGCAAGGGACCGTCGGCGCGTAGTCCGTTCACGCTCGTGCAGCCCTCGACCGAGATGCGCGTCATCGCACGCCGCGGAGTACGGTATCCACAGCAAATTCGAGCTCGAGGCGAGCGTCCGAGACGTCCTGGTCGGCTGCAATCGCCAGCCGCGGATAGCGGGCAGAGACAATGTCGGCGAGCCACGGCGTCGGGGTTGCGCGACGCAGGCTCATCTCGAGTGAGGCGTAGGTGCGGACGAGGCTGTCCAAGAGAAGCGCTAGCCGCAGCGCGTCGACGTCGGTCTGATCTGTGATCGCGCCGACGAGGGCGTCGATCCAGGCGTACGCGCGCGGCTGCGTCGGCATCCTCGTCGGCGTGACTTCGCACAGCCAGGTGTGTTCGGCGTAGCGGTCGGCGAGCTGCGACGCCCACGCCCGGCACCGTTGCTGCCAGTCATCGCCCTGGATCGGAGGGGGGTCGCCGATTGCGGCATCCACCATCAACTCGACAAGCTCTGCCTTTGAGTCGACGTAGCGGTAGATGGCCGTGGTTGTCATGCCGAGCCGTTCGGCGACTTTCCCGAGCGAGATGCCACCAAGACCGACTTCGTCCGCGAGATCGACGGACGCTCCCGCGAGTTCGGCCGCACTCCACCGCGACTTCGGGCCTCGACCCGCAGGGGCGCCGAGACCCCAGAGTTGCCGAATCGCGCGATCCTCTTGACTGTGCATGGCGTTCACTGTAGCGTCCCTATCTGTGAATCACATTCACAGATAGGAGCTGTTCATGACTACGATTCTGATCACTGGCGCGTCCGCGGGCATCGGCGCTCGCACAGCTCGCCTGCTCGCCTCGGGCGGAGCGACAGTCTTTGGCGCTGCCCGCACGACGGGGGCGATCGCCGAGATCCCAGGCGTCACCCCTGTCGCTCTCGACCTCACCCACGAGGAATCGATCCTGGCGGCGGTGGACACGGTAAACCGTCTCGCAGGCAGTGTGGATGTGCTCATCAACTGCGCCGGATACGGAGAATTCGGCAGCGTCGAAGAAACGCTGCTCGCCGACGCCCGCCGGCAACTCGAGGTCAACGTCCTAGGGGCGATCGGGCTGATACAAGCCGTCCTGCCAGGGATGCGAGCCGCACGTCGGGGAAGGATCGTCAACGTGTCCTCGCTGGCTGGGGAGTTCGCTGCCCCAATGGGAGGTTGGTATCACGCCTCCAAGTTCGCACTTGAGGCGTTGTCGGATTCGCTCCGCGGCGAAGTCGCGCAGTTCGGAATCGACGTCACAGTTGTTCAGCCGAGCTACGTTGCAACGGACTGGCACGACAACGCGATGGAACGCGTGGAGCGGGCTTCCGCGCGCGGACCATACTCGGCGATGGCCTCCGCGATGCGCACCTATTTCGCCAACCCAGCGCTCACCAGGCAATTCTCAAGCCCCGATGCAGTGGCGGCCATTATCGCTAAAGCGGCATTGACCCGACGGCCGCGAACTCGCTACCGGATCGGCCCTGGCGCAAACATCGCCGTCGCCCTCGCCACCATCCTTCCGGACCGCACATTCGACGCGCTGACTCGTAAGCAGTTCGGCTATCCCCAACTCACGCCCCAGCCGTAGACAGACCCAGCCTAGAAGGGACCCCGCATGGACGTCATCGTTTCGATCACCACCACAGTCGCCATCCTTGGAGTAGCCGTGATTTTCGGCGCCGACGTGCTCGCCGCGGTCGTACTCCGCCCGGTCTACGCCGGTGTGGATGCGCGCACGCTCGTGCAGGCCGTCGGGCGCGGTCACCATTTTGGAGACCGTCGCCTCCCGATCGCCGGCATCCTTGGCGTCGTGTTCACCGCGGCCACGGCGATCATCGCCTTCATCGGGCGGATGCCAGCGCCCGGTTTCCTCGCGGGAGCGGCACTACTGCTGCTGCTTACCTGGCTGGTTCTCTTCACGCGAATCTCGAAGCCGATCAATGCGCGACTCAGCGCCGCCGCATTGGCGGGTGAGGTGCCGGAAAATGCGCGGGAGCTGCAGGATCGATGGGAATCGATCATCACGCTGCGCGCCGTCATACAAGGCGTGTCCGTATTGCTGCTCTGCTCGGTACTCATCGTCGCGTGAACGAGAAGACGAGCTTCCGAACGATCGCCCCGCCTGGCTCAGCTCGTCAACCGCACAAGTAGGGCCTGGCGGTGGAACTACGGCGCGTGATTCTTCTCCTCCGTCTGCCCGGCGATCGCCCGCTCGAAAGTCCTGCGCGGATGTTGGACGGCGGACGTGGATGTCAGGTCCCGGATTGCGAGGACGTTTGCGGCCCAGTTCGCCGCGAGTCGTATCCGTCTGGACATGCTGGGAAGAGCTGCACCGTGGTAGGCCTTGTCGATGACCCAGGCGAGCTGGCCTCGAACCGGCACGCCCTTGACGACGCCGGCGCCGCGCCGTGCGCCGAAGCTCGCGAGGGTGCCGAGCGACGTGTGCCGGTACGCGAACGGTTCGGTGCCATCCAGGACGCGGAGGATGTTGTCTGCGACGAGTTGGGCTTGTCGGAGAGCGTGTTGGGCAGTTGGCGGGCAGAATGCGGGTTGTGAGGGCGCGGTGAGGTTGGGGATTTCGGCGTTGTCGCCGATCGCCCACGCACCAGGTAGTGGTGTGCCGTCGTTGTCGATCACTTGGAGGCGCGCGTTGGCTTGAACGTGACCTTTGCTACCTCGGGGAGCGTTCGTCCGGTCCAGCTCCGGGTTGGGGGTGACGCCGGCCGCCCACACGATCGTGTCCGCGCCGAGCTGGGTGCCGTCCGTGAGGTGGACGATACCGTTCTCGCAGGAGCGCATTTCCGTGTTCGTTTTCACGGTGATCCCGCGCCGCCGGAGGAGGCGGAGGGTCCAGTCGGAGAGCGAAGGGGGTAGCTCCGTAGCGATCCGACCAGCTGCTTCCACAAGAATCCAGTGCTGCGCTGCCTGGTCCAAAGTGGGGTAGCTTGCATGGGCGCGGCTGGCGAGATCCTGGAGCTCGGCCATCGCTTCAACCCCGGTGTAACCGCCGCCGACGAAGACGAAGGAGAGGGCGCGGTTGCGAACGGCGGCGTCTGTCGTGCTCGCCGCAGATTGGATGCGGTCCAGGACATGGTTGCGGAGGAACACGGCCTCCTCAAGTGATTCGAATCCGACGGCATGTTCGGCCAGACCGGATATTGGCGCTGCTTTCGTGACGGCGCCGAGGGCGAAGACAACGTGGTCGTATCGGGTCGCTCGTTCGGTTCCGTCGAGGGTGCGTATCACGGCGGTCTTCGACCGGCAGTCGACGGATTCGATCGTCCCGCCGACGACGGTGGCGAAGGAGAGCGGCCGGGAAAGGTCGACGGTGACATCACGAGGTTGGGTGTGGCCCCCAGCGACTTCGGGCAGCAGGGGTTTGTATGTCATGTACGGTCGCGGTTCGACCACCGTCACGCGCACGCGTCCGGACAGTGCGGCGCGGCGAAGTCCTCGAGCAGCGTGGAAGCCTGCATACCCGCCACCGAGAATGAGGATGTGCGGCGCCGCGGTCACAGCCCGACGCTTCCCTGCATGATCCCACCGTCGACGAAAACGGTGGTCGCTGTCAGGTAACGGCCCTGGTTGGACGCCACGAAGATCACCGTGTCGGCGATCGCCGACGGATCGGCGACCGTTCGGAGCGGGATGCTTTGCTCGAGTTTTCGGCGACTGTCCGGGTCGGTCATCGTCGCCGCATTGATCGGAGTGTTCACCGCTCCGGGGGCCACGTTGACGACGCGCACCCCGTGCGGGC
Organism: Leifsonia sp. NCR5; assembly: GCF_002105485.1. NCBI lineage: Bacteria > Bacillati > Actinomycetota > Actinomycetes > Micrococcales > Microbacteriaceae > Leifsonia > Leifsonia sp. NCR5. Next base: position 26,652 of record NZ_NCSR01000011.1, on the reverse strand, counting down.
CGAGCTCGACCCCGGCCGTTCGGGTGAGCATCCGCATGGCACCTTTGGAGACGCAGTAGGCGATATTGCCGGGCATCGGCCAGTCCTCATGAACCGAGGACATGTTCACGACCACACCTCCCTCGGGGCCTTGCTGGATGAATTGCTCGGCCGCGAGTTTCGTTCCGAAGAACGCACTGCGAACGTTCACCGCGATAACTTCGTCGAAGGTGTCCTCGTCGATCTCGAGCAGGGACATGCGTTTTTCGATTCCGGCGTTGTTCACGAACACGTCCAGCCGTCCAAACTCGTCGACCGCGGCTCGGATCAGCTTCTGGATGCCGTCGGGTTGGGAAACATCTGCCTCGACGCCGATTGCTTCGCCTCCGGTGGAAACGATCTGTTGCACGAGGTCGGCGGTGTCGTCGGGATGGGCGACGTAGTCGATCACGACGCGTGCACCCTCCGCTGCTGCTGCGATCGCGATGGCGGCACCGATGCCGCTGTTACCGCCGGTGACCACGATGGTCTTGCCATCTAATTGCATGCGTTCTCCCCTCGGGATGGATTGTCCGCAATTGTAAGCAAGCAATTGCGATGCCGCAATCATTGCGAATGACCTCGATATCCAATCAGGGAAGTGGTAGGACTCTCCGGTCGCGGGCCCACGAGCTCGGGTCGATTCCCGGGCAATTCATCGTTAGCAGCATCTTCACTAAGGCTGGCGTTGGTGCAATAATTGCGCTGTAGCAACTAATCGAGGTGAGAAGGATGGACAAAGCAAGAGACGAGTTCGCAACCGAACGGGATTCTCTAGAGGGGCAGTACACCCAGCACGGGGACACCGCGCCACGCACGGTGCACGGTCAATACACCGAGACCGAGGCGGAGGCACCCGACCCGCACGTCGAGGGAGAGTACACCGGCGCCTCCCACCACGGTGAAGCACCAGAGGTGACGAGCACGGAGAAGCGTCACGGCAACTACCCGAAGGCGGAGCACTGACGTGGCAGGACGCCAATTCCGGTTCCTCAACGATCGCACGGTCGGCATGTCCGGCCTCGGCGATCCGATGGCGAACCGGTTGGTCCTGCTGTGCCATCCCACCGCGGGTGCGGCCGGATTCGATCCTGACCCGGTTCTGACCTCCACCTGGGGTGTGCATCTGGTGTCCTTCGACCGTCCGGGGTACGGCTCATCCGATCCCTATCCGGACGGCACAACTCCGTCCGCGGCGGCATGGGCAGATGACGTGGCCCACTATTTCACCCGGGCCGAAGCCACCGCGTCGTCCGTCGCGCACACCGATTTCGGGCGCATCGGCGTCATCGGATGGCGAGAGGGCGGCCTGTTCGCTGCGACCCTCGCCGCCCGTCACCCAGACCTCGTCGACCGTTTGGCGCTGGTCGGCTGCCCGGCTTGGCCGACGCTGGCGGACGCCCGCGAATCTGACGCGGAATCATGGTTCGATCCGAACCGACTGATCCCGCGGTTCTCCGAACGGGACACGAGTTCGTACGAGCGGCGTGTGAACCGGATGCTCGCCGACGCTCGGCTGCAGGGCAGCGTCGGCGTCGACACCGACGTGGCCTGCTTTGAGGCCGACCCGCCATCGCTCGAACGGGTCTCTGCCGACACTCTGATCGCGATCGGCAAACGAGACGACTACGCCACCCCCGTAGACGGGCGCTGGTTCAGCAAGCAACTTCCGCTGTCGCAGACTTTCGTGTCCGAGCGCGGCGGCCGCGACCTCATCGCCAGCGCCTGGCAACGCATCCTCGAACACGTCGCACCCGGCCACGGACACGTCGACGCGATCATCGCTCGCACCCACTGACCGTGCGTTCTGCGATGGCGTACATCCCCCTTCACCCCATCAGCCAACCGGAGTACCAGTGACAACGAGGTCCACTTCCGACGCCCGCCCGACGAAAGGCCACCGATGACACGTCGTGCCAGCCGAAAATCCGCACGCACAGCGGTGCGCGGCATCGATCGCATGGTGAAGAACGTGGAAACCGGACGCTTCGAACGATCCCTGTCCACGCTGACAGCCGTCGGTGCGCTCGTCACCGCGGGCGAGATCTTCTTCGAGCACGACAAAGCCAGTTTCGGCAACAAATGGATGTGGGTGCCGGTGGTCCTCGGACCGGTCGGCGCGGCAGCCGGCATCGCTGGCCTGCTCAGTCATCGAATGGCGAAAACCGTCTTGCCCGTAGCGTCGGCGACGATCATCGCGAATGGGCTCCAGGGCACCTACCTGCACGCCCGCGGCGTCGCCCAGAAACCTGGCGGGTGGCAAAACCTGCGCTACAACCTCGAAATGGGCCCCCCGCTCCTGGCGCCTCTGTTGGTGACGATGGTCGGCGGGATGGGACTGCTCGCCGCGATCCTGAGGCGCGAGAAATGACAACCCTGCCGCTCTCGCCAAGCAACGGCGGCGACCGTTTCCCCGGCTTCGATGTCCTCAGCCAACGTGAGCACTGGGATGCGGCCACCGAGGCCGTCGTCGAGTCACGGCTCGGGCTGCTGCCGCAGATGCGATTCTTCGACGTCGTCGAGGAAGCGTGCGCCACCGCACTCTTCGACCAGCTCCTCGATCAGCGCGATGAACCCCGGGTGCCCGTCACCCGGATGGTGGACTCCCGGCTGGCGGAGAAGGAGACCGACGGGTGGCACTACGACTCGATGCCGGCCGACCCGGACGCCTGGCGGCGTTCGTTGGCCGCCCTCGACGACGACGCGAACGCCACGTATGGTGCCGTGTTTGCTGACTGCGCCTGGAACGACCAGCATGCACTACTAGCCGACATTCAGCGCCTCGGATCCGCCGACTGGCATGGCATGCCAGCGTCGGCCGTGTGGGGGTTGTGGACCCGGTACGCGTGCACCGCGTTCTATTCACACCCGTCGGCGTGGAACGAGATCGGCTTCGCCGGCCCCGCCTACCCGCGCGGCTACAAGAACCTCGGCATCGACCGGCGTGAACCGTTCGAAGTCGCCGACGCGAACCCCGACGACGACCCCACCAGGACATCCGATGCCCGATAAGGTGCGGGAACGCAACGAGTCCGCATGGCTGCTCACGCCGAACGGCGCCGCGCCAGAACACCGCCTCCGCGACGACATGCGCCGCTTCGACGACAACGACGACGTGGACCTGGTCATCGTCGGGTGTGGTGCAGGCGGATCGACGCTCCTGCAACGGGCTGCGCGATCCGGCTGGACGGTCGTCGCCTTGGACGCCGGCCCGTTCTGGAACCCCGAAACCGACTGGGTCAGCGACGAAGCCGGCTCCCATCAGCTGTATTGGACAGAACCACGCCAGATCGGCGGCGGCGACCCCGTCCCGCTCGGATCCAACAACTCCGGCCGCGGAGTCGGCGGGTCGATGGTGCACTACGCCGGATACACCCCCCGGTTCCACCCCAGTGACTTCCACACCCGGACGGCGGATGGTGTCGGCGCTGACTGGCCGATCGCTTACGACGACCTCCGTCCCTATTACTCCGCCATCGAGGGCGAACTGCCGGTGGCGGGGGAGGACTGGCCGTGGGGCGACCCGCACTCGTACCCGCACCGCCCGCATCCCGTCTCCGGGAACGGGGAGGTGTTCCAACGCGGTGCCCTGGCGTGCGGGATCACGGCGAAGGTAGGACCGGTCGCGATCGCGAACGGCCGGTTCGGCAACCGGCCGCACTGCATCTACCGCGGCTTCTGCCTGCAGGGCTGCAAGGTCAACGCGAAGGCGTCACCGCTGATCACCCACATCCCGGACGCGCTCGCGCACGGCGCAGAAGTACGCGCGGACAGCATGGTGACCTCCATCGGCATCGACCAGCGCACCGGGCTAGCAAACGGCGTGCACTACGTGAAAGACGGCCGGCCACGGTTCCAGCACGCACGAATGGTCGCGATCGCCGGATACTCCATCGAGACACCCCGCCTGCTGCTGAACTCGACCTCCGCCCGCTTCCCGAATGGGCTCTGCAACGACTTCGACCAGGTCGGCCGCTTCCTGATGGTGCAGGGCGCACCGCAAACCGCCGGACGATTCGACGCAGAGATCCGAATGTGGAAAGGACCGCCACCGGAAGTCAGCACCGAACAGTTCTACGAAACCGACCCGACCAAACCGTACAAGCGCGGCTTCTCCATCCAGACCGTCTCCCCGCTACCGATCACCTGGGCGGAACACGTCATGGCAGAAGGCCGCTGGGGAGCGGACCTGCGCAACTACATGTCCGACTACGTGCACTGGGCCTGCTTCGGAGCGCTCTGCGAGTTCCTGCCCCAACCCGATAACCGGGTCACCCTCAGCGCGGAGAAGGACCGGTACGGGCTGCCGATCGCCCACTTCTCCTACACCCAATGCGACAACGACCGAGCGCTGGCCCATGCGGCGCAAAAGGTGATGGAGCGAATCCTCACCGCAGCCGGCGCCCGCGAGACCATCACCATCCAACGCTACGCACACCTCGTCGGCGGGGCCAGAATGGCCGCGCGTGAGGAAGACGGCGTGGTGGACGCTGACTGCCGCAGCTTCGCCGTTCCCAACCTGCTCATCACCGACGGCAGTGTCCTACCGACCCAGGGCAGCGCCAATCCGGCCCTGACCATCATGGCGATCGCCGCCCGCGCAGCCGACCGACTGCTGAAACACCCGAACAGAATCGAAAGAGGAATCACATGACAACGGTCAGCGAGTTTGTGATCGAGCGTATTAAAGCGTGGGGAGTCACTCGGGTGTTCGGGTTCCCCGGCGACGGCATCGGCGAGTTCGACGGTGCACTCGGGAAGGCCGAACGGGACGGTGTCGGCGTCGAATACATCCGACCCACCCACGAAGAGGTCTGCGCACTGATGGCGACAGCGCACGCCAAATTCACCGGCGAAACCGGCGTGTGCACCGCGACCTCGAGCCCGGGAGCGTTCCACCTGATCAACGGCCTCTACGACGCGAGGATGGACAACCAGCCCGTCGTCGCGATCGTCGGCCAGCAGGGCTTGAACTCCCTCGGAACCTTCAATCAGCAGGAGAACAACCTCGAACGGGTGTTCGCCGATGTCGCCTGCTACGTGCAGACCATCGTCTCGCCCGAACAGGCGCAGGCCGTGATCGACACCGCGTTCCGCACCGCCCGGGTGCGTCTGCAACCCGCGGTCGTCATCTTGCCTCACGACGTTCAAGGGATGAAGATGACGCCTCCCTCGCCTGAGATGTGGGTGTCACGGTCGAGCGCTGTCGCCCCGTCCACCTCTGTCGTCCCGCCGCGCAGCGAACTCGTGAAGGCGGCCGCGATCATCAACGCCGGGCGTAAAGTCACCTTCCTTGTCGGGCACGGCGCCAATGGGGCGACCGACGAGGTCCTCGAAGCGGCACGGCTCTCCGGCGCCGGAATCATCACGGCTCTACGCGGCAAGCAGGTGATCCCGGCCGAGATTCCCTATCACTCACAGCAGCTCGGACTGCTCGGGTCGCTGCCCAGCCTGCACCAGATCAAGGACTGCGACACGCTGGTGATGCTCGGCACCGACTACCCGTACGGTCAATTCCTGCCCGCTACCGGGCAGGCGCGGGCCATTCAGGTCGATCTCAAGCCTGAACAGCTGGGTTTGCGCTATCCCACCGAGCTGAACCTCTGGGGTGACGTGAAGGCCACGCTGGCAGAGCTCATCCCGCTCCTTGACGAAACGACCGACCTCGACTGGCAACAGAAGGTCGCCGACGAGATGGTCGAGTGGGAGTCGGAGATGGAAGCGCAGGCGCTGTTGCACTATGACGACGGTGTGAACCCGCGACGTGTGTATCACGAGCTCAACAAACGCCTGCCGCCGCAGGCCATCGTCACCGCCGACGCCGGGACAACAGCCGACTGGTACGGACACCACATCCGGCTGCGTCGCGGGATGCTCGGCGACCTCTCCGGTCGGCTCGCGACGATGCTCGCCGCGATGCCGTACGCGGTCGCTGCAAAGTTCGCATACTCGGACAGGACTGTCATCTGCACCATCGGTGACGGTGCGTTCCAGATGCTCGGCATGAACGAGCTCATCACGGTGAAGAAGTACATTGACCGGTGGGACAACCCGCAACTAATCGTCCTTGTCCTGCACAACAACGACCTCACCCAGGTGTCCTGGGAAATGCGGACTGAAGACGCGAACCCCGTGTGGAACACCGCCCAGGTGGTCGAGAGCGTCGACTACGCCGGCTGGGCGGAACTGCTCGGATTCCGCAGCATCACGGTCACCGATGACGACCAGGTCGTTGCAGCCTGGGACGACGCGTTCGCCCACCGGGGTGTGACGCTCATCGACGCACACACCAGCAAGAACGTGCCACCTCTGCCCCCGCACATCACTGCCGAATACGCGAAGAATACCGCGACAGCGTTGCTGAAAGGCGACCCGAGCGATATGGCGGTGATCCGCGACTCCGCAGCGGCACTGTTCGCCGAAGGGGTCGAGCGTGTCAAAGACCGACTGCACCTCGGTGACACAACTGACGAGAAGAGCGAATAGATGCGCTCGGCCGACTGGATCGACCAGCTCACGGTCAGCGCGTACACCGTGCCGACGACGACGGCTGGCGTCCCCCAACAGGAATCGGACGGCACCGCCGTGTGGGACTCGACCGGCGTGCTCGTCGTCGAGGCGGCGTCGGACGGGTTGGTCGGCCTGGGGTACGCATACACGTCCTCGGCGGCGGTCCGCGTCGTTCGAGATCAGCTCGCACCGATCGTGCTCGGTTCGAACACGATGGACATCGAATCGACGTTCTGGTCGATGGCTGAAACCATGCGCAACCTCGGCTGGGAAGGAGTGTGCGCAAGCGCGATCTCCGCCGTCGACATCGCGATCCATGACCTCCGAGCCAAGCGACTCGACACCGCTCTGGTCCGCCTCCTCGGTCGTGCCAGATCGAAGGTCATGGCGTACGGAAGCGGCGGATTCACCAGTTACTCTCCCGCTCAGCTTCACGGGCAGTTCAGCGCCTGGGCAGATCACGGCTTTCGCGCCGTGAAGATGAAGGTCGGATCGTCCCCGGCCGACGATGTGCAACGCGTGGCCGCGGCGCGGGCAGCGATCGGAACGCGAGTCGCCCTGTTCGTCGACGCGAACGGCGCATACGATCGCAAACAAGCGCTCGGGTTCTCGGAACGATTCCACGAGCAGGACGTCACCTGGTTCGAAGAACCCGTGTCCAGCGACGATCTGGCGGGACTCCGTTTTCTCCGCGACCGAGGTCCCGCGGGAATGCAGATCGCTGCGGGGGAGTACGGGTACACCCCGGCCTACTTCCTTCGCATGCTCAACGCCGGCGCCGTCGACACGATCCAGGCCGACGCAACCCGGTGCGGCGGAATCACGGGATTCACCCGAGCAGCTGCCATCGCGCAAGCCGCTGGTGTCCCGATCAGCGCGCACACGGCGCCGTCCATTCACGCAACCCTCGGCGCTGCCCTCTCCAATGTCGTGCATGTCGAGTATTTTCACGATCACGCGCACATCGAATCGCTCTTCTTCGACGGGCGTCCGGCGTTGACCGATGGAGACCTCGTACCCGACGCGAGTTCGCCGGGCCACGGTCTCACCCTGCGCAGGTCAGACAGCGAGCCTTATCTCGTCGACCAGCTGGTCATGACCCTCGACGAAGAGGGCCGGCGCTCGTCGCCTACGATTGCAGCGAAAAGGCGAAACGGCCGTCGTGGATAGGCTCGCCGCCCGCCGCACTGGCGAAGACTTCGAACGCGGCGGCCACTCGCTTCTGTTCCTCATCTGGAAGGCTCTCCAGCACCTGGGTCATGGCAGTGCGGCGCTGATCCAGAACGTGGTTCACCAGATCAGAGCCGGCGTCGGTCAATTCGAGCCGGATGTAGCGGCGATCGCTCGGGTGGTCTGAGCGAGTGATGTATCCGGCTTGCACCAATTTCTCGCACGCTCGCGTCGCATTCGAAGGATGGACACCCAACTCGGATGCGACGGCGCCGAGGTTCTGCGGGCCCGTTGCGGCGATCATCATCAGCACGCGAAGCTGCGGCGTCGTGACCCGGTCCTCGACCTCGAAGACGGATCGCGCGGCAACGCGCATCATGACATTCGCTGCCGACAGCGCTGCGTCTACGGCGCGTATAGCCGCCGGTCTCGAACTCGTCATGCTTTAAGTATTGCTCCAATCGTTGCGGACACGCAAACCTTGCGCGTTCTGGCGCTACTGTGGAAGAGGCTCGGGTGCACGGGACCCAGGGGAGATCCGCCACCGCTCAGGCCGAATTGTTTCCAATCGTCCCGCCGAGGAGAGACTGTGACCCAATCTGCAACCGTCCTTCGAGAACTGCTTGTCGGCAACGCCCGATTCGTGGCCGGTACGCCACTGCATCCGCATCAGGACGTCGACCGGCGTGCGCACCTGTCGGCATCGCAGGCGCCGATTGTCGCGATCTTCGGGTGTTCGGATTCACGTCTCGCCGCAGAGATCATCTTCGACCTCGGGCTCGGCGACGCGTTCGTGATCCGCAACGCAGGACAGGTCGTCTCCGAATCGGTTCTCGGTTCGCTGGAATACGCGGTCGCAGTCCTGCACGTCCCTCTCGTCGTCGTCCTCGGTCACGACTCCTGCGGAGCGGTCGCTGCGGCTATCGACGCCCAGTCCGCCCACCCGCCGCTTCTGCCTGACCACATCAGGACGCTGATTGCTCCGATCGGCAGCGCTGTGCGCAGGGTCGCCGCGTCGACCGTCGACATCGATCCCGCCGAGGTCGGACGAGAGCACCTCCGCGACACCGTCACCGAGATCATCGAACGTTCCACCGTGATCCAGGCTGCTGTGGGCGCAGGCGAGCTCGCCGTGGTCGGCGCCAATTACAAGCTCGCCGAAGGCGCAGTTGCGCCCGATCGGGTCGTCGGACTGCTGGACGTCGACGCGCCACGGAACCACGGAGCGGCATGAAGGCCGTCCGGCCTCTGGCCGAGGAGCGCTTGTCTCCGGCGAACGGCGTGACGCATGTGGCCGTGCGACCGAAGGTGCTGTACACGGGTACGCCCGTATTCCTCGTCGCGACCGAGAACGATGAGGGCACGTTCAATCTCGCGCCCGCATCCTCCTATTGGGCACTCGGTCAGATGATGGTCCTCGGGATCGAGAGCGACGGTCAGACGATCGAGAACCTGACGCGCCGCGCAGACCTTACCGTCAATTTCGCATCACCGGAACTCTGGTCTGCCGTGGAGGTGCTGGCTGAGGTCACAGGGCGCAACGTCGTCCCCGATGCGAAAGCGGACCGCTACCGGTATGTGCGCGACAAGTTCGCTCTCGCCGGCCTGCATCCAGAAGCCTCGGACCTCGTCGTGCCACCGCGCGTTGCCGAATGCGCTCTCCAGCTCGAAGCGCGGGCCCGGCGGCTGACCACCGGTATCGAACCCGGCTACGTCATCGTCGAGGCGGAGGTCGTGCGCGTTCACGCCGACCCGCGCCTTCTCGTCGACGGCACCGATCGGATCGACCCGCAGCAGTGGAATCCGATCATCTTCAGCTTTCGGCAGTACTTTCAGCTCGGAGCGTCGCTCGGGGCGCGCGGGTCGGGCGAGGTGGACACGGTCGAGTCGGACGGCCCGGAAGCCGCGACGACGCCTGGGGGAGCGCAGTGAGCGGCACCCGGATCTTCACGATCGGCCACTCCACGCACCCGCTTCTGGATTTCGTGGGGATGGTGAGAGCGCACGGCGTGGAGACGATCGTTGATGTGCGGAGCATCCCGAAATCGCGACACAACCCACAGTACGGAATCAGCGTGCTGCCCCAGGAGCTCGCCGCGACCGACCTCGGATACCATCTCATTGAGAAACTCGGTGGTCTCCGCCATGGCAATCGCACGGACCTGAACGGCGGGTGGCGCAACGCATCGTTCCGGGCGTACGCCGACTACATGCAATCGCCTGCCTTCTCGGCAGGCCTGGACGAACTCATCTCCATCGCCGCCGACACAGTCGTCGCGATAATGTGCGCCGAGGCGGTTCCTTGGCGGTGTCACCGCTCACTGATCGCGGATGCGCTGCTCATCCGCCGCTTCGACATCATCGACATCTTCTCCAGAACCAATGCGAAACCGCACGGGCTCACCTCCTTCGCTCGCGTCGACGGGGAACGGATCACATACCCCGGCGATGACGCGGATCAGCCTGACCAACGCGCCCATCATCGCGGTTGATGGGAATGCGATCCTCTGTGGTGCTCGCACCGCCGGCCAACAGATGGAACGCGCTCCGCACGAGAGCGGTGTGACTGTACGCCTGCGGCGTGTTGCCCAGTTGACGGTGCGAGTGCGGGTCCCACTCCTCGCTCAATAGCCCGACGTCGTTGCGAAGCTCGAGGAGACGACCGAAGAGTTTGGCCGCCTCGGCAGAACGACCGGCGCCGTTCAAAGCGTCGACAAGCCAGAATGAGCACGCGATGAAGACGCCCTCCGTGCCGGGCAGCCCATCGTCGCTTTGTTCGGGGCGGTATCGCAGGACGAGTCCGTCTTCGGTCAGGTCTTTCCGAATAGCGTCGATCGTTCCGACCACCCGAGGGTCGTCGCCCGGCAGGAACCCGACCCGCGGGATGAGTAACAGGGATGCATCGAGTTCATTGCTTCCGTATGCCTGCACGAACGTGTTGCGTGATCGGTCGAAACCGTGCTCGAGAATGTCACGCCGAATCTCGGCTCGCATCTGCTCCCACTGTCGAACAGGGCCAGGCAGATCGAATCGGCGGGCGCCGTGGATCATCCTGTCGGCGGCCACCCAGCTCATGACCTTCGAGTATGTGAAGTGCTGCCGCGGACCGCGCATCTCCCACAGACCGTTGTCCGGGTCGCGCCAGGTACCCGCCACGTGTTCGAGGAGCGCGCATTGAAGGTCCCATGCGTCCTTTTCGTCCGCGCCGATCGACGTTCGAGCAAGCGCGAGGCCGCCCAGTACCTCTCCCCAGACATCGAGTTGGAACTGATCGGCGGCCGCATTTCCGATGCGTACTGGCGCCGAATCGGCGAAACCGGTCAGCCAGTCCAGTCTCTCCTCCGGGAATCGGCGGCGACCATCCAGCCCGTACATGATCTGCAACTCCGCAGGGTCCCCGGCAACTGCCCGGAGAAGCCAATCTCGCCAGGAGCGGGCTTCGTCCGTGTATCCGGCGGTGAGCAGCGCCTGAAGAGTGAATGTGGCGTCGCGCAACCAGCAGAATCGGTAGTCCCAGTTGCGTGGCCCACCGAGTTGTTCTGGCAATGACGTGGTCGCCGCGGCGACGATACCGCCGGTGGGTGCATACGTGAGCGCTTTCAGGGTGATGAGGGACCGTTGGATAGCGTCTCTGTTCGGTCCGGAGGCGGTGCTCTGCGCGCTCCACGTTCTCCAATACCCCTCGGTCGCTGCGAGCGCAGCGTCAGGGTCGGCGGGTTGAGGTCGAGGCAGGTGGCTAGGAGTCCACGTAAGCGAGAAGCGTACTCGGTCGCCGGCGCTCACGGTGAATTCTGCTGCCGTGCGCATATCGCGACCGGTGAGCGGAATGTCGGAGGTGATCTGGACGGAGTCAGGTCCTGCGACGGCGAGGATTCCCCGGTCGGTGCGCGTCACCCAAGGAACCACATGGCCGTAGTCGAAGCGCAGTACGAGTTCCAGCTGCATCGGCACGGAGCCGGAGAGGCCTTCGACGATCCGCACCAATTCAGCGCTCTCGCCTCGGAGGGGCATGAAATCGGTTACTCTCACATGACCATCGCTGGTCTCCCATTCTGTGTCGAGAATGAGCGTATCGCCGCGGTAGCTACGGCGCGTGCAGCGAGATGAGCCAGCGGGTGTCACGATCCAGCGTCCAGCAGATTCCTCATCCAGCAGGGCTGCGAAACACGCCGGAGAGTCGAAACGCGGCAGGCAGAGCCAATCGATCGAGCCGTCAGCGGCCACCAGCGCGGCGGTGTGGAGGTCGCCGATAATCGCGTGGTCCTCGATACGTGATCCATTCACCGGTCGGCACTGCCATGCGTGACGCGTGCGACGCCACGGAGGATGCCGCCGGGGACTACCGCGGAGTTCTCGTACATATCCATTGCGACACCTTTCGTCAGAACTGCGATCCATGCAACCACATACTTGCGCAAATGCAATAGTTGCCCTTACGCGGGTATGCTCGACGAGTGAGACGCGCGCATAGGTTCGCGCGCCAGAGAGGACGGTGCAGGCATGGGAGCTCTTCCGCTGTGGCTCCTTGTCCTGATCTTCGTCGGTGGAGCAGCAGTGATCTGGGTCGCCGGGATTCAGCTGTCCAAGACCACCGACGTACTGGACACCCGGCTGCATCTCGGAGACGCGCTCGGTGGCTTGATCGTGCTGGCGGTCGCTACGAACCTTCCGGAAATCGCGATCACGGTCAGCGCCGCGCTCTCCGGCTCGATCGATGTCGCGGTGGGGAACATCCTCGGCGGCATCGCGATCCAGACGGTGGTGATCGTCGTCCTCGACACCTTCGGCAAGCGCGGTAAAGACGTGAAACCGATCACCTATCGCGCGGCTTCGCTCGGCCTCGTTCTGGAAGCGGTCGTAGTGATCGCCGTCCTCGCTGTTGTCATCGCGGGTAGTCAGCTTCCGCCCGGCCTGCTCTTTGCTCGCGTCACACCTGACGTGTTGTTGATCGCGGCGATCTGGGTCATCGGACTGTTCCTCGTGCACCGGGCAGGGAAGGGCCTGCCATGGCACCAAAACGGCGCCGCGCCGGACACGACCACGCCGCATCCGAGCGGACACCGCACTCGAACGAGGAAGAACTCGACACAGATGAGCACGGCACGCGCGGCCGTGATCTTCGGCGTGTCGGCCGTCGCAACCCTTATCGCCGGAGTCGCGCTCGAACAGGCCGGCGATGCAGCCGCGAGCAGAATCGGTCTCTCTGGTGTGCTGTTCGGGGCGACTTGGCTCGCGCTGGCCACGAGCCTTCCCGAGATCTCCACGGGTTTGCAAGCCGTAAAACAGGGCGACGACAACCTCGCCATCAGCGACATCTTCGGCGGGAACGCGTTCCTGCCCGTCCTCTTTCTCGTCGCCTCGCTCATCAGTGGCAAAGCGGTTCTTCCGCAAGCCCACTCGAGCGACATCTACCTGACAGCGCTCGCGGCGCTCCTGACCGTCGTCTATGCGATCGGACTGGTGTTCCGGCCCCGCAGACATGTCGCCGGGATGGGTCTCGATTCCCTCATCGTCCTATTGCTTTACATCATCGGAATCGGTGGCCTCGTTGCCATCACGATCAGCTGATGTCCGATCGAGTACCGTTCATCGCTGCTCTCGATGCCGAGGCTGTGGTCGACGGCCGCTGCCGGAGACCCTGGCCCCGCATCCCCTCGATCCACTTCGCGCGTTGTTCCGCGATTGCGAAGATGGTCCAGGGGCGCAATCCACGACCTGCGCCGCGCCGCATCCACGGAAGGCGGCGGCGCCTCCGCCCTCGACGTCGAATCCCACGCGCCGCGCCAAACAAGAGACGTCGATCCGGTGGCCGACGTCGGCTCCCGCGCTCACGTCGACGCTGGCTGCTGCGCGGCGCAGGTCGTGGACGGTCGCAGGTCGAGCTCGGTGCTGCGAGCGTGCCCCGATTGCGCCGGTCTCCCCGTCGTAACTACGGGCCTAGACGGTTCGTGCTGCGGTGTCGACGCTATACAGGCCGGCGACTAGGCGATGAAGGCAACGTCGCCCTAATCCCGGCTCCCTTCGTGGCTTCTCGCGAGGTGTAGACGTCGGCCGACCGCTTAGAACCATCTCACCGGACAACCGTCGTTCCTGGTTTGACCGTTGCGGAAGGGCGGGAGGCATGGACGAAAGCGGCGTCAGATTCGCGTGCGGAAATGGCTCCAGTTCTCGAACGGGTCGGCGAGAGCGGAACTGATGTCGCGGGCGCTGGCGCGAGGTCCTTGAGCCCGTGCCGGAACTAGTTCCTTCCACCATAGCGTCGGCGTCTGAGGCACGACTGCTGGATGAATGTGATTCATCGGCAGGGGAGTGAGACTCGTGAGCCCCATGCGCGTGTTGCACCACCATTTGAGTGCGTTCGCCGTTGGCAGCTCACGGATCAGCGTTCGTGACAACATTTTGACAACACTCGGGTGAAACCGAGGAGCATCGCGTGATAGCGAGGAACGTCTCACCTGCCCGATATTCCGCGGATGTCCGCTAGGTGTCTGAGGTGAGCTGGGACCGCGCTAGAGTTCGAATCCCACGCCCTCCGCCGTGACGTTCGGCGCGGCCATCCCGACTCATCGTGGCCCGCCTGGCAACCATCCCCGCTCTCACTCTGGCCAGGCCGGCGTTCGTGGAGGACGACCTCGCCGGGGCTACCTGCGGCGTTAGAGAGCTGCGACGAATCGAGTGATGGCGTCGCTGAGCGCTTCCGGGAGCTCGAGCGGCATGAGGTGGCCCGTGCCCGGCAACACGGCGAACTCCGCGTCTGCGAGATAGGGCACCAGATTGTCGCGCAGGACTTCGACCGGTTCGACCTGGTCGTGCTCGCCCGCGACCACGAGGGCGGGCACGTCGATCCGGCGGGTGCGGTCGCTGATGTCCTCCGCGATCCCGTGCAGGGGCCACTCGGTGCGCGCATCGTCGCTCCCGCTGGCCAGGGAGTCCGCGATGACCTGGTCGGCCAAGGTCGTGGGCAGCGTCGTAGCGGTCAGCACGTGGTCGCGTGCCCCGGCGACGGACTCCGCCGAGTCGTAGGCGTGGGAGAGGCCCGCCTGGTACTCCGGAGTGATCATCGCTGCAGGCTTTGCGGGCCCGGAGCCGACGAGCACGATCCCGCGCAGGCCATCCGGCCGCGTGGCGGCGGCCAGCTGGGCCACCTTGCCGCCCATGGAGTGGCCGACCAGCACGTAATCGTCGATGCCGGCGACGGAGGTCGACGCGAGTGCATCGTCAGCGAGCTGTTGCAGTGTGTACGGGCCGGGGAGGCTGCCGGAGCGCCCCCAGCCCCGCTGGTCGATAGCGATGGTGTCGCGTCCGTCGAGCCGATCCCGTACGCGATCCCACGTGCGGGCGGAGCCGCCCCAGTAGTGCAGGAACACGAGCGTCGGGCCGGTGCCGCTGCTGTGGTCGAAGGCCGGGCGATCGATGTGGTGCGTTTCGGTCACGATTCTCCTCAGTCGGGTTCGATTGGCTTCTCCTATGCAAGCGCGAGCATGATGCAGGGTCATCGGGAGGACCGGACGTGTCATGGTGCAAAATGGACTCATGCCGTCGATCACGCAGATGCGTTATCGGACCCCCAACCTCGTAGCCCAGCAGGTCGAGACCCTCACCTTCGACCGGCTGCGCTCGATGAACGACGGAGGCACTCAGCGTGCCGACTTCCATGTTCTTGCGCTGGTCGACGAAGGTTCGGGCTCGATCACGGTGGACTTCGCCGATCACGCTCTTTCCCCGGGTTCCGTCGTGTGGGTCACAGCAGGCGCTGTGCACCGATGGGGCGAGGTCGCCGACCTCGCCGGCCGGCTGATCCTGTTCATTCCGACCGCGCCGGTCACGGAGGCGAC
This sequence comes from Leifsonia sp. NCR5, assembly GCF_002105485.1. Lineage (NCBI taxonomy): Bacteria > Bacillati > Actinomycetota > Actinomycetes > Micrococcales > Microbacteriaceae > Leifsonia > Leifsonia sp. NCR5. The sequence goes on along the minus strand of NZ_NCSR01000011.1, from coordinate 11,119 downwards.
CCGCGCGCTCGTCGCGACTCCGAGCGTTCAACCCGTATGGCGCATCCCGGCCGAAGAGCGACGATTCGTCGCTGCGGCAGTCGAACACCTCGTGCTGGAGACGGAGAATCCAGCGCCGGGCGCTTCGGCGGAGCTGCCGGCGATCCTGCTCTCGGCGCTCCTCGCCCGGCTCCGACCAACCCTGGCGGTCACAGATGTGGAGAACCGGCTGTTCGTGGCGTTCAGGGAGCGCGTGGAGGCGGACTTCCGGGAACACCACGACGCCGAGCACTACGCGCGTGCCCTGGGGTACGCCCCTCGCACCCTTTCGCGAGCTGTTTCGCGGGCGACGGGGTCGACAGCGAAGGCGTGGCTGGTCGAGCGGATCGTGCTCGAGGCGAAGCGGTTGCTCGCCCATGAGGAACTGACGGCGACCGCGTGCGCCGCCGTGCTCGGCTTCACGGACGCGTCGAACTTCTCGGTGTTCTTCCGTCAGGCGACAGGGGAGAGACCGGGAGCGTGGCAGAAGGCAGCGGTGGCGAGGGGCACCAGAGCGCCCGCCGGGCTCAGTTCCGCGCGTCCTTCCGGCGGCGGGCGATCATGATCAGGGCCAGACCGATGAGGATCAGGCCCAGGGTCGGTCCGGCGAGCCAGCTGGGGGCGTCCTGGCCGGTGGATGCGAGCGGGCCACCGGGCGCTGCGCCTGCGTCTGCGCCGCCCCCGGCGCCTCCGCCCGCGCCGTCCCCTCCGCCGGCGCCCGGCTGAGGTGCTGCCGCGATGGTCGACGCCGCTTCCAGGTAGCCGGTCGTGCCGTCGGTTCTGATGCCGGCGGCGACGAAGGTGTGATGGCCGAGAAGCTTCGGCACCTGGATGGTCGCGACGAACGTTCCGTCGGCTTCGGCGGTCGCGTGTCCGAGGACGACGGGGACCGAGTAGATGCCGATGGTGATCGGCGCGCCCGCGGCGAAGCCGCCCCCGCTGAGGTGCAGGGTCTGTCCGGCCGTTGCGCGGGCAGGGGCGCCGTGTAGTGTCCCGGTGCTGGTGGGGAGGACCTGCGGGAGGATGCTGGCCCTCGGCGGCGTGACCTGCACGGCGAGCGACTGCACCGCATCCGGATTCACACCGTTGGAGGCCGTGACGGTCAGCGGATACGTGCCGGGCGCGACGCTCGTCGTCCCGGACAGGGTGCCGGTCCCATCGCCGTTGTCGGTGAAGGTGAGGCCGCCGGGCACAGCGCCGCCGACGGTCAGGATCGTCGGAGTGGACGGGAGCCCGGCGTCGGTGGTGACCGTGAACGAGCCGCGAACCCCTGCGGTGAAAGCGGCCGTCGGGTCACTGGTGATTCTGGGCGGCCCGACGACGGTCAGGACGAGGTTCTGCACCGTGTCGGCCGCTGCACCGTTGGACTCGGTGATCGTCAGCGAGTACGTACCCGGGGCGTCGGGGGTGCCGGACAGGATGGCGGTTCCATCGCCGTTGTCGACGAACGTCACGCCGGACGGCAGCGACCCGGTCGCGGTCAGGGTCGGCGGCGTCGGGTGGCCGCCTGCCGTCGTGACGGTGAAGCTTCCGGCCGAGCCGGCAGTGAATGTCACGTGATCGTCGCTCGTGATGGTGCCGGACTCGTTGACCACGAGCGTGAACGCCTGGTCGGTGTGCCCGGCGGAGTTCGTCGCGGTGATGGTCAACGGATAGGTTCCACCTGTTCCGGCGGCGGGTGTGCCCGAGAGGGTCGCCGAGCCGTCACCGGCGTCGGCGAAGGCCACTCCGGCCGGCAGCGTCCCCGTCTCGGTCAGCGCGGTGGCGGACGGGAAGCCCGCTGTCGTGCCGATCGTGAACGTCCTCGCGGTGCCGACCGTGAAGGCCTCTGTGCTCGGCGTGGTTACCGCGGGAAGCTCGGTGATCGTCAACGTGAACGATTGCGTCGTGCTGGAGACCGGACCGTTCGATGCGGTCAGGGTCAGCGGGTAGCTGCCGCCCGAGCCGGTGGCGGGTGTGCCGGCGACGCTCGCCGTCCCGTCGCCGTTGTCGACGAACGAGATTCCGCCGGGGAGCGCTCCGGCGGCGGCGATCGCGGTGGCCGTCGGCGTGCCAGGGGTGGTGGTGACCGCGAAGCTTCCCGCAGCTCCGACCGCGAATGTGGTGTGGTCGGCGCTGGTGATGGCGGGCGCTGCGTTCACGGTGAGGGTGAAGCTCTGGACCGAATCCGGCGCCACCCCGTTGCTCGCGGTGATCGTGACCGGGAAGACCCCGTCGGCGGTCGGCGTCCCGGCCACGTCGGCGGTGCCGTCGCCGTTGTCGGTGAACGTCACGCCGGCGGGCAAGGTGCCCGTCGTGGTGATGACCGTCGCGCTCGGCTGCCCGGCAGCAGTGGTCACCGTGAAGTCGGCCGCGGCCCCGGAGCTGAAGGTCGCGTGGTCCGCGCTGGTGATGGTCGGCGGCTGCGTGACCGTCAGGGTGAAGGTCTGTGTGGCATCCGCCGCCGCCCCGTTGGCCGCCGTGAGCGTCAGTGTGTAGACGCCGCCGGTGTTGAAGGCAGGGGTGCCGGCAATGGTCGCGGTGCCGTCGCCCTGATCGGCGAACGTCAGACCGGCCGGCAGGGACCCCTGCTCCGTCAGCTGCGTCGCAACGGGGAAGCCCGGGGACGTCGTGATGGTGAACGAGCCGGCCTGACCCGTGGCGAATGTCGCGTGGTCGGTGCTGGTGATCTGAGGTGACCCGGTGACGGTCAGCCGGAAGCTCTGCACCGCCGGTGCGGTCGTTCCCCCCGTCGCTGCCGCGTGCACCGTCACGTCATAGGTGCCGGCCGTTCCGGCCGCGGGTGTGCCGGACAGCGCGGCCGTCCCGTCCCCGGAGTCGACGAACGTGACGCCTGACGGCAGGGCGCCCGTCTCGGTGAGTGCCGTGCTCGTCGGGAAGCCACCGGTCGTGGTCACGGTGAACGCACCTGCCGAGCCGACCGAGAACGTCGCGTGGTCGGCGCTGGTGATCGTCGGAGACTGGTCCACGGTGAGTGTGAAGGTCTGCGATGCGCTCGGGGTGAACCCGTTCGCGGCTCGAAGCGTGAAGGAGTATGTTCCGCCCGATCCGGCAGGTGGAGTGCCCGCGAGTGAGCCGGTCCCGTCGCCGTTGTCGGTCAGCGTGAGCCAGGCGGGGAATTGCGCGCCCGACCTCGACAGCGTGGCGGTCGGGCTGCCGCTGGTGGTGACCCCGAAGTTTCCGGCGGCACCGGCCGAGAAGGTCGTCGTGTTCGCGCTGGTGAAGGCGGGGGCCGTCCCGACCAGCAGCGTTGCGGCGGTGGTCGTGGCGGAGGAGACCAGGTTGGTGAAGACGGCGCGGTACATGTTGCCGTCATCGGTGCTGGTAGCGGTGAATGTGTATGTGGTGCTCGTGGCTCCGGCGATGTTCGCGTACGACACTCCGCCGTTCGTCGAACGCTGCCACTGAACGGTCGGAGCCGGCACGCCGCTGGCGGCGGCGATGAAGCTCGTCGATGTGCCGGGGTTCACGGTCTGGTCGGCCGGATTGGCGGTGATGGCCGGGGCCTGGTTCACCTGGATCGTCAGGGTTTGCGATCCGTTCGGGGAGACGCCGTTGGTGGCCCCGAGTGTGACGGGGTATGTCCCGCCCGTGCCGGCGGAAGGGGTGCCCGCGAGGGTGGCCGTCCCATTCCCGTTGTCGGTGAAGGTGAGTCCGGCCGGCAGGGATCCGGACTCTGTGATCGTCGTCACCGTCGGCAGCCCGCTCGTCGTGACCGTGAAGCTGCCCGCGGAGCCTGCCCGGAAGGTCGCGGTCGACGAGCTCGTGAACACTGGGGACTGGCCGACCGTCATCGTGAACGCCTGCGTCGCATTCGGTGAGGTGCCGTTGGACGCCGTCAGAGTGACCGCGAAAGTTCCGCCCGGTCCGGTCGGAGTGCCCGCGAACGTCGCCGACCCGTCGCCGTTGTCGGTGAAGGTCAGACCGGCAGGCAGCGTCCCGCTCTCGGTGGTCGCCGGCTTCGGATAACCGGTGGTCGTCACGGTGAAGGACACTGCCTGGCCGACCGTGAAGTTCGCACTGTTCGGGCTGGTGATGGCGGGCGCCTGGTTGACCGTCACCGTCGTCGATACCGTGGCGTTGTCGAAGGTCGCAGTGACCGGATCCGGTCCGGTGGTCGTCGCGCCCGAGTGGTAGTCGATGCTCGCCACTCCGGCGCTGAGCACCGCGGAGTGGGCACCCGGCGCGGTCGTGACGGTCGCATCGCCCGGCGGGTCGGAGAATGTCACGGGTTGCCCGGCGAAGGCGCCCAGATTGGAAGCACTCACGGCTCCGCCGGCGCTGTCCGTGAGCAGGGAAGCGCTGATCGTCGAGGTGGCGTTCGGCCCCACCACGGTAGCGGGTGTTGCGGTCGCCGTCAGCACCAGGCGTGGGCTGAGGGCTGCTGCACCGCTGACCGTGTCGCATCCCGCGCTGCCGGGTCCGGCGTTGCACCCCCACCAGTTGTAGGCCGCGTCGGTCGTGGCACCCGTGTGCAGCGCGCTGCCTGACGGTGCACTGTTGCCGGTGAAGCGGTTGTAGTGCAGGGTCGTGGTGCCGCTGGTGGCCTCGATCGCCCCGCCGACGTCGAGGGAGGAACCGCCGCTGACGCTGTTCCCGGTGAAGGTCGAGCCGGTCACGGTCAGGTTGCCGCTCTGCTGCCAGATCGCTGCGCCCACGGCTGGGCCCGATCCGGAGGTCGCGGTGACCGTGTTGTTCACGAAGCGGCTGTCGGCCACGACGAAGTTGCTGCCCGTCGTGCCGAAGAGCGCAAGGGCGCCACCGGTCGAGGTTCCCGTGTCGCCGTGCGAGTTGGTGACGCTGTTGCCGCTGAACGTTGCATTGGTGATGCTCAGCCCCTCGGACGACGCGGACCCGTTCGCCCCGTACGCGAGCCCGGAGCCATAGCTCGAACCGGACGAGTTGTTGCTGAAGGTGGAATTCGTGATCGTCAACTGTCCACCGAAGAACTGCACGCCGCCGCCTGGCTTGTTCGTCACGTTCGGGGCCGCACCGTTGGCGACGTTGCCGGTCACGACCACGTTCGTCAGCGTCAGGGAGTCGCCCGTGGCGCTGTAGTTCGAGCCGCCGATGATCCCGGCGCCGCCGAAGGTGGAGTCCGCCCCGCCGGTGATGGTGATTCCGGAGAACGAGTTGGTAATGCCGCCGACGATGTTCTTGTCCAGGTTGAAGACCCGGCTGAGGCCGCCCGCGTTCACGATGGTGCTTGCCGGACCGGCACCGACGAGAGCGACGTTGCTCCCGGATGCGATGCCGGGGGCGAGCTCGCCGGCCGTCAGGTTGTATGTCCCGGCCGGGAGGTTGATGGTGACCGCGCCGCCGACGTTGTTCGCGAGACAGGTGGCTTCCCGCAGGCTGAGCGGGCTGGGCGGGGTCGTGATGCCCGTGTTTCCGCACGCACCCGAGGATGCCGCGGTGTCCGCTGTGGTGGTGACGGTGTACGTCGTTCCCGCCGCGTACGCCGTGCTGGGCAGCAGCGCGAACTGCGCCGCCACGGCGAGAGTCGCGACGATCGCCACTCCCGGGAGAACGCGGCCGATCTTCAGGGCTCGGAACATACTCATACCGGGACGTCTCCTTCGCGGCGGTATGAAACCGCTCCCCATGGCGTGCCGCGTCTCGCCGACCACGACGCACCGATGCGGCACGCGATCACGCGGAGCGACAGCGCGCTCACGCTATCAGATAACGGATGTCCGCCCGGTTTCTTCACCGCGGCGGCCGGTTTCGGTGAGCGTGCCCATCACCCCGCGGAGCCAAGTCGTGATCTCCATCGAGACCGTCCAGTTCGACCCGCGGGACACCGGCGACGACGAAGAACCGTTCGGGGGCCTCTTCGACTTCTGATCCTCGCGGGCGGTCGTCGGACGGTTCCTGAGAGTTGCTCTCCTTTGCTAGGCGACCAGAGCGTTACATGATAGACATCAGTTAGTAGAGGCAGACCGGGCGGTATCGCATTCTGTTCATAACCCTTTCCCAACTGAGGGATTGCGTGTGACTATGCATCGTTCTCGTCGTATTCGTTCCGGTTTGATCGTGCTCTCGATCGCGGCCGGCGGCTGTCTGGCTCTCGTCGCCGGAGGCGCGGCCCAGGCCGCGACCACAATCAATGGCCCCATCGATCTGGGGAACGCCACGTCGTTCGGCGTTCTCGGCGGGAGCGCGGTGACCAACACCGGCCCCTCCGTGATCAACGCGGATGTCGGCGTCAGCCCCGGCACATCGGTCACCGGTTTCACCGGGCCTCCCGCTGGCAGCTTCACGGGCACCCTGCACCAGACGGACGCATTCGCGGGTCAGGCACAGGCAGACCTGACGACAGCATTCAATTCGGCGGCCGGTTTGACGCCGACCACGTCGGGGCTCGGCGATCTGACGGGCAAGTCGCTCACACCGGGCGTCTACTCGGGCGGCGCGCTCTCTCTCACCGGCAACCTCACCCTCGCCGGGAGCGCGAACTCGGTCTGGGTGTTCCAGGCGGCGAGCACCCTGATCACCGGGTCCGCGAGCACGATCACGCTCACCGGCGGAGCCTCGTCGTGCAACGTGTTCTGGAAGGTGGGAAGCTCCGCAACGCTCGGCAGCTCGTCTCTCTTCGTCGGAACGATCATGGCCGACCAGTCGATCACCGCGACGACCGGCGCCGCCGTCAGCGGACGCCTGCTCGCTCGGACCGCGGCCGTCACCCTCGACGACAATACGGTCACGCTGCCCAGTGGATGCGCGGCTCCCGCCGCGCCCGTCGTCACCGGCAGCCCGGCGATCACCTCGGGCACACCGACGGACGGGGTCGTGGGAACGCCCTACTCGTTCGACGTGACCGCATCCGGTACGCCGGCAGCCACCTTCGCCGTGGCCGCAGGCACCCTCCCGGCCGGGCTTCAGCTGAACACGGCGACCGGTGAGATCTCCGGCACCCCGACAGGGGCGGGCAGCAGCACGTACACGATCACGGCGACGAACGGGGTCGCGCCCGACGTGTCGGCCATCTACACGACGACGATCACCCCTGCGGCCGTCGTGGGAACCCCGGGAACCCCGGGAACGCCAGGAACGCCGGTAACCCCAGTGACCCCGCAGGATGTTGCCACCCCGACAACCGGCGCAGGCGAACTCGCGAACACCGGCTCCAACGCTGACGGTGTCTGGTGGATCGGCGGTGCGGCCCTGGTCGTGTTCGGCACCCTCCTCACGCTCGTCCTGTCTCGTCGCCGCGGCGCCCATCGTCAGTAGCCGTTTCGCCGATCCGGGTGGTTGCGAGAGGATCGTTGGATGATCCGCGTAGTGCTCTTCGACCTCGACGGCGTGATTCGGCACTTCGACCCGGCGCACGCCGCAGACATCGAACAGAGACACGGGCTTGAGGCGGGAACGCTCGAAGGCATCGCGTTCGCGCAGCCACTGATCGACGACGTCACAACCGGTCGAATCAGCAGAGCCGACTGGATGCGTCGGGTCGGCGCCCTGGTCGGCAGCGCGGCGGCCGCGGAGGAATGGGGTTCTCAATCGCCGGTCGTCGATGAGGAACTTCTGGAGCTTTCCGACGAGATCCGCGCCGTGGGGCTGAGGACGGCCGTGCTCACGAACGGGACGGACACCATCCACGCCGAGATCGCCGCGATGGGTATCGGCAACAGGTTCGATGCCGTCTTCAACTCGGCCGATATCGGGTACGTGAAGCCCGACATCCGTGCCTTCGGGCACGTCCTCGACGCCCTCGGGGTCTGGGCGGAGGACGTGTTCTTCACCGACGACTCCGCCTCGAAACTGGTGGGCGCCGACGCTCTCTCTATACGAACCCACCGCTTCGAGGGCGTCGCCGGCCTCCGTCGTCAGCTCATCCAGGCAGGCGTCGCCGTCACCGAGCCCGAGCGCGTTCGCCGATAGTCACGCAGCACCGTCGGCCGCACGCGCCAGGAACGCCAGGATCCTCACCGCGGCTTCGCGCGGTTCTCGGATCATCGTCTCGTGCCGGTGACCGGGCACCTCCAGGTACTGGGCGCCCGGGATGGTCTCCGCCACCTCCGTGCACCAGGGCCGCGGGCAGACCCGGTCGTCGGCGCCGCGCAGCACCAGCGTCGGCACCGCGACCCGTGGGTAGGCGAATTCCGGACGGTGCACCAGCATGGCGTGCAGCTTGCGCCGGAGGTTCGGGCCGGCGCGCAGGTATTCGCGGCCGCCGCGGTAGAGGACGAGCGGCTTCTCCGGGGCGAGGTCGCGGAGCAGCCGCCAGAGCTGAGGCGCCAGCCGGCGCGCGCTCGGGTCCACCGTCGGCGCGACCAGCACCAGTCGCTCGACCAGTGCGGGATGCCGCACGGTCAGTTCCGTGGCGATCTGCGTGCCCATCGAATGGCCGATCGCCACGACGGGGCCGTGGTCGCGCGAGCGGAGGTAGGCGGCGAGGAGGTCGGCCGTCCGCTCCATCGTCAGGGTGCGCGGAGGCTCAGGGGCGTCCCCGTATCCGGGCTGGTCGATGGCGACAACGCGGCCGTGGGTGGCGAGGATGTCGACGAGTCCGTCGAAGACTTTGCGGCCCATCCCGATCCCGTGGATGAGCAGGAAGACCGGGCGACCGTCGCCGCGTTCTTCGGCGATCAGTGTCGCACCGGCGTGAGTGAACTCGACGATGACGGGAGCGGACTCTGACACGGTACGACGATAGCGCGGCGGCCGCGATCGGGCGGAAACACCCGTGAAACGTCGCGCATCTACGCTTGCGCCATGTCCTCGTCGAATACGAGCGGGTCTGGGGAGTGGCGGCGATTCACCGACGGTTCGATCGAGCGGGAGATGCTCGTCGCACTCAGTCACCGCGTCGGTGTGGCCTTGCGCCCGCGTTCGCTCACCCTGGCGGGCGGCACGAGGGTCGAAGTCGAGGGGATGGATCCGGCCGGCACCGTCGTGGTGCAGCTCGTGGCGAACCAGGGCGCGTACAAGCCGTCGTATCGCAACAAGGTGATGGCCGACATGTTCAAGCTCCTCTGGCTGCGGTCGAGCGTTCCCGAGGTGGAGCGCGCCGTGCTCGTGGTCACCGCGCTGACCGCCCAGGCGCTGAACGGCTGGGTGGCCGTCGCTGCCGCCGACCTCGGCGTCGAGGTCTACGTGTTCGACGGCAGTGAGGTGGCCTCGCTGCCCCGCCAGAGTTAACGTGCGCGCAATCTTGCGGTGCTGCTGCACGAAACACGGCCTGAATAGGTTGGGGTCATAACAAGCGGACTCCGCGTGGCAGACATCGAACTCGCTACGCACGCTCTCCGCCATCTGGGAACGGGCATGTGTGTCCGTACACGGTATGGAGGGTGCGAATGGTTACACCAGCGGTAGAGCTGAGTTCCGTCGGCAAGGTCTACGGATACGGCCCGTCGGCGATGATCGCGCTGAACGACGTTCAGCTGTCCATCGAACCGGGGAAGTTCGTCAGCCTGATCGGGCCGAGTGGATGCGGCAAGTCGACGCTCCTCCGGATCGTGGCCGGCCTCGAGACCGCCGATCGCGGAGACGTGCGGGTGCACGACGTGACGCCCGCGGAGGCCGGAGCGGCGAAACTGATCGGGCTGGTTCCGCAGACCCCGGCACTCCTGCCGTGGTTGTCCGTGCTCAAGAACGTGACGCTGCCGCGGAAGATCAACCCTGGCGCTGCCAAGCGGCGGGAGCGCATCGGCGACCTGGCCACCCGCCAGGAGGGCAGCGGCGCCCCCGACATGCTCGAACTGCTCGACCGCGCCGGACTCGCCGAGGCCGCCGACAAGCTCCCCGCCCAGCTCTCCGGCGGGATGCAGCAGCGGGTCGCCATCGTGCGGGCGTTCGGGCTGCAACCGGATGTGCTGCTGATGGACGAGCCGTTCTCCGCGCTCGACGAGTTCACGCGCGAGAGCCTGCAGGACCAGCTGCTCGACCTGTGGGACGAGCTGAAGACGACCGTGGTGTTCGTGACCCACTCCGTCTCCGAAGCCGTGCGCATGTCGGACACCGTCGTCGTCATGGCGCCGCGACCGGGACGCATCGTCGACGTGATCGACATCGACCTGCCCCGCCCGCGCAACCAGAAACTGTTCGAAGAGCGCCGGTTCCACGAATACGAAGACCTGATCAGAGATCGCCTGCACACCGCGTGGCGATCGACGGATGCGGCGTGAGGGAGATCGAGATGACTGTCGCAACGAATCGGGTCCCCGTGTCGCAGCACGTCGAGGCCGAGCCGCCTGCCGAGCTCTCGCGGTTCAGCCTGAAGCATCCCCGGTCGCGGATCGCGTGGATCCGGCCGGCCGTCTGGCTGCCGCTGGTGGTGATGCTCGCCGTCCTCGCCGTCCTCTGGCAGTGGGGCGCAGCATCCATGCCGTACCTGCTGCCGCCGCTGCAGGCCATCGGCGACTCGCTGGCGGGCAACCTCGGCTACTACCTCGGCAACGCGCTGATCACGCTGGGGGAGGCGACCGCCGGGCTGGCCATCGGCTTCGTCGCCGCCTTCGTGGTCGCCGTGCTCATCAGCGAGCTGCCGGTGGCGCGGAGAGCCATCATGCCGATCGCCGTCGTGCTCAACGTCACGCCGCTGGTCGCCATCGCTCCCGCGCTGGTCGTCGCGTTCGGCTTCGGGCCGCTGCCGAAACTGATCATCACGGCCCTGATCTGTTTCTTCCCGATCCTGATCAACACGGCGGTGGGCCTCCGGTCCGTGCCGCAGCAGGTGATGCAGGTGTACAAGACGATGAACGCCTCCCGGCTGGAGATGCTCGTGCACCTGCGGGTGCCCAACGCGCTGCCGTACATCTTCGCCGCGCTGCGCATCGTCTTCCCGCTCTCGATCATCGGCGCCGTCGTGGCCGAGCTCTCCGCATCCGGTTCGACGGGCGGACTCGGCACGGTCATCAGCGTCGCATCGTCGATGAACCAGCTCGCCGTCGTCTACTCCTCGATCTTCGTCCTCGCCGTCATGGGCGTCCTTCTGCTCGCACTCATCACGCTGATCGAGCGCCGCGTCCTGCACTGGCACGAGAGCTCGACGGACTAGCCGACCGCCGCTCACCGACCACCTCACGCTGCCGCCCCCGCGGCAACGGCGGTCGTCCCGTGTCTCCACCCACCCACAGCACCCCTGCACCAC